>JBASYJ010000119.1:0-20484 GCA_049277435.1 Prolixibacteraceae bacterium | reverse complement strand
AAATTCCCAAAATCCTTTTCTGAAAGAGTTTTGGGAATTTTTTTGTTTGAAATAAATCTGTTCGCCGGAATCCTCCGCATAATTTTACCTGAAACTTATTTATTAATCTGGACAGGATTTTTTCCGGTGAACATTTATTTTTTTAATCCATAAACTGACCGGTAATGATAGCCATACACCGTAAAAATCATGGCATCGATAAATGAGCCTGGTCGTTTAGTCAAAGTCCAGATTAAAAATTTCCAAAATTCCCGTCGGCCTTTACTGATCATTCCGATTATGAGAATGGATTTGAAAAAAGCTTTCAGGAATGAAATTTCGATTCTGATTTGCTTCGAATGTGGTCTGTTATAATTTATCAGAAACTGACGAATTCGTTTGTAATATGGTTTGGCTTCATAAATGTTGCGAATGACTTTTTTGTATCCATCAAGAAGTTCAGCGGCATTCATTTTTGGAATAAAATTCATTGAGAAATCTGTGTTGTTCCCGCTCGATCCATTTATCAATCTGTTTTCAGCAATTAGCCTGTTATATAGTTTGGTGTTTTTAGGTGCATTTAGTAATCCAACCATTGCCGAGACAATTCCGCTTTGCTGAATAAAATCAATTTGTTGTTGAAAAATGGAAGGAGAATCACTGTCGAAACCTACAATAAATCCACCTGAAACCTGTAATCCGGCTTGTTGTATTTTCAGTACACTCTGAAGCAGATCCCTGTTTTTATTCTGAACCTTATTGCAATCATGCAGCGATTGTGAATCAGGAGTTTCAATTCCGATGAATGCATGATTAAATCCCGTTTCAACCATTAATTTCATAAGTTCTTTATCGTCAGCCATATTTATTGATGCCTGAATGCCAAATGCAAATGGAAATTTATGTTGCTGCATCCATTTTTTCATAGCCGGAAGCAGGTTTTCTTTAACTTCTTTTTTATTGCCGATGAAATTATCGTCAACAATGGAGACTGGTCCGCGCCAGTTCAAATTATACAAGGCATCAAGTTCTTTAATGATCTGACCGGTGCTTTTCATCCGGACCTCGTGACCAAGCAAAGCGGTAATCTCGCAAAAGTCGCAGGAAAACGGGCATCCGCGCGAAACCTGAATATTCATGGAAGCGTAATCTTTCCGTGCCAATAAACGATAATCGGGAATGGGAGAGCATTTAATATCAGCATATTCATTGGTTCGGTATATTCGTTGAAGCGGATACCCGGAAGTCAGATCGTCCAGAAATACCGGCAGGGTAATTTCTGCTTCATTCAGTATAAAATAGTCAATTTCAGGATAGTTTTCAGATGCCTGGGTAAACAAAGGTCCTCCGGCAATCATTTTCACTTCCAGCCTGATGCATTCCCTGATAACTTCTTTTACAGATTCCTCCTGAACATTCATCGCGCTGATAAAAGCATAATCGGCCCAAAGAAGGTCTTTCTTCAAAAGAGGTGAGATATTCAGGTCGACCAGTTTTTTATGCCAGGATGAAGGCAACATGGCTGATACGGTGATTAGTCCGAGCGGTGGAACTGCCGCTTTTTTTGAAATAAAACGCAATGCCTGTCTGAAACTCCAGAATGTATCGGGATATTGAGGATAGATCAATAAAATATTCATCGCTTGTGTTTTAATAAATTTCAGCAAAATTAGATCACTGCTTTTGTTGAAGCAAAAATCAGGGATCAACGCCAAGGTTTTAGTGGCGAAACAAATGATAGGCGGGTAATGTCAATTTTGAGGGGTGAATGGTGTTCGCCCGGTGGTGTTCACAGTGCTTCTTTAATTTTCATAACATACTGAAGTGAAATGGGTATTCGTTCTTCGCAGCCTTTTAATTTCAGCCAGTGGTTGCCGTAATTTCTGTTCAGCTTTTCAACAAAATGTAAATTAACAATGCAAATTCGATGGCAGCGCATAAAATTGGAATATGGCCGAAGTTGATGCTCAATATTCTTCAGGGTATTTCTTAGGAGCTTCTTCCGAAACAGATTGCCTTCCAAAAAACCAATTTCGACATAATTATCGGCCGATTTAATGAATACAACTTCAGTCAGCGGCAAGTTTAAGTTTTCCGAACTATTCTCTGAGGTAAAGATGATAGATTGGGCCAATTCTTCTTTTTGTCCGGATTCCGGAAGCGGTATATTTTCATTCTCCTGGAGGAGTTGTGCGTTTTGTTCCTTTAATTCGCGAATCACATCGTATTGGTTTAAAACGACTGGTGGTGCAAGGCAAATCAAAATAATTTTGATCATGGTGTAAAATGAAATACTTACCTGACCCACATACTTCAAATAGAATGCGAAGGCAACCGAACTTAAGGCTAACATGAGAAATCCGCCCAGAAAGGACGACAATCCGGATTCGGGATTGCTCTGATCATATTTTTGAATGAGCAAACGCACAAAAAAACGCACAAAAACCATCACCACGAAAACAATGGCGGCCAGTCCGGCTTCGATGAGCAGGCGGCTATTAAAATCGGACTGTTCGAGCGAAACTGGTTGAAAAAAAAGCACAAACAGAAATATGCCAAAACTGATACTGAGTAAAAGTTTTAAGTCTCCGCGAAATGAATATACAAATTGAGCCAGCTTAATCTTCATAACTGCCAACTAATCATTTTTGTGCATTGAATTACGCATATCCCAAATTTCAGGTTACGTGATCGGGTTTCAGATCAAAACAACAGTTTGGTATTATTTTGGATCATCAGGCTTGTTTTTAAGAAAAGGCCAGCGAAGATAATTCGTAAATTGAACTGTTTGCAGCAACAATATGGAATTATAAATCGACCTTTTTGTTTAAAATGCAACAGATAAGAGTGAATTTTACAATTTAAATGACCTGAATTCCGCATAAACTGTAAAACTCACTGTGTTCGTACATCCTGTGGGTTTATTCCACCGCAATCAGAAAGTGTTGTGTCCTGAAATAAAGCGTATTCCCGGAGATGGCAGGGGTGGCCATACAAACATCTTTCAAGGCATTTTTTGCAAGCAACTTATATTCGGGTCCGGCCTGAATGACAAAAATATTACCTTCTTCTGAACTAAAATAGATCTTTCCTTCGGCAGCAATTCCTGAAGCGGTAAATGCTTCGTTCAGGCTTTCCTTGTATTTAAGTTTGCCGGTCAGGGCGTCGTAAACGGTCAGTTGGCCGTTTACCTGAAGGTTATAAAGCAGTCCGCGGTAAATCAGTGGAGTTTGCATGTAAGCTCCGCCCCGTTTGATGCTCCATTGGATGAATTCGTTTTTTGTGCTGTCGGCAGCCAGCGTGATATCGCCTTTGGCCGTTGGTTTTACCGCGAAGACCGGTGAGAATTTTCCATGTGCGCTGTTCAGGTAGATCAGATCATTGGCAACCACTGGTGCAGGTGCCGGAGCATCACCGCCATTGCTGAGTTTCCAGATTTCGGTTCCGGTTTCGAAGTCGTATCCGCACATGTGCGTGTATCCGTTGGTGACGACCTGTATTTTGCTATCGCGTGAGTACACAGCCGGGGTGCACCAGGTCGAAACTTCGTTGCCACGCGAAGTTCTCCAGACTTCATTTCCTGAAGCCAGATCGAGGGCAGTGATGAACGGTGTTTTCGGAATGTCGCACTGAACGATGATTTTATCCCTGTAAATTACCGGGGAGCTTGCATATCCCCATTCCACACCGGGATCAGTATAGGGCCCGGGCGCAAGTATTCCCATGTCTTTTTCCCAGATCAGGTTTCCGTTTAAATCGTAGCAAAACAATCCTTCAGAACCGAAATGAACCACCAGGTATTTCCCGTCGGTTGCCGGTGTGCAGTTGGCCTGCGATGCTTTGGTGTGCCGTTTCGATTTTGGGATGCCTTTGTGTGCCACCCGTTCCCAGATTATTTTTCCGGAGTTTTTATCGAGGCAATACACTTTAAATTCGTGATCCAGGCTGTCATTGGCCTCGTCGATGTCGCCGTAGAGCCCGATTTTCAGCGATTCGCTGTTTGTACTGTTGGCCGCGGTGGTGACAAATATTTTGTCGTCCCAGATCACCGGGCACGAATGCCCCAGTCCGGGAATGGCGGTTTTCCACCTGATATTTTCGTTGGTGTCGGTATTCCAATTGGTTGGAGATTGGGTGTTTTCCAGGTATCCGCAACCCCCGGGGCCGCGAAACGATGGCCACTGCTGGTTAAAAGCTGTTTGAGCCTGAAGATTCAGGAATGCCGAAAGGCAAAAGAAGAAGAGTAGAAGTAAGGTTGTGAGTTTGGTTTTCATGTTTCTATGTATATTCAGTTTGGTAAGTTTATTGGATCGTCTTCAACAATTGCATAATGGTAATTGTCCACCCATTCGCCCCGGATGGGGAGGATTTTTCTCCGGAGCCCTTCGCGCTGCATTCCAGATTTTTCAAGCACATTAACCGACCTGATATTACCAACAGCCACTCCGGCTTCAACTTTATGAAGTTTGAGTTCTTCAAAGCCCAGTTCAATCAGACGTTTGGCGGTTTCGGTCGCGTAACCGTTTCCCCAGTAGTCCGGATGAAACTTATAGTAAATTTCTCCCAGCCTGAATTTGTCGTTCGATACGTGCATTCCAGCCAGACCAATAAATTTTCCGGAATCTTTTAAGTTGATTGCCCAGCAGTATGAAGTTCTTGGATTTTCAGTTTGCGCCTGAATATCCCGAGAAATTAATTTTCGGGTTTCTTCAAGTGATTTGGGGATTCCTAAAGTATTGAATTCGTCGACTTCAGGAATCAGGTGCAGACCATGAATATTTTCAAGATCGGTCCAGGTAATTTCTTTCATTGAAAGACGGTCAGTTTCGAACTTGATTTCTGCGTTTTTATGCATTTTCTCCCAGTTGCCCGATTGTTTGGCCGTCAATTTCTCAATTGAAAGTTTTAAAATAACAATGGAATTAACCTGTTTGGTTTCAAAATCGATCAGTTCCGGAGCGCCGTTGTGTGCCATGATGATTTCGAGAGCCCGCTGTTTTTCTGCAAAATCAGTAAGAATCTCCACTTTTCCGTTTCCCACCACCGACCGGTAAATTGTTGCCCAGTTGCAGGCTTTCTCGCTTTTAACCAGTTCGGCCTGCTGCTCAATTTCGAAACAAACCTGTGGATTGGCGCGAAGCACCTCTAATTTTTTTCCTGAACTGGCAGAATGGATGTAAATGCAATTGTTTTTGTACCCGTAATTTAAAGGTAAAAGATAAGCCTGTCCTTCATCGACCATGGCAATTCTACAGATCTTTGATTGGCTGAGAATTTCTTCAATGGTGGTTTTGTCAGATATTTCCTGGTTTATTTTTCGCATGATTCAAGGCGTTTGTCGTGTTAGTCATGTTTTTTTAGGTTTTTAAAAATACACTATTTCAGGGAAAATCTGAACCTGAAAAATTGGTTAATATTTCAGGAATGGACAGTATTCCCGAACTCTGGATATTTTTATCGGTTGTATTTTTTTCGATTTGAGCTTTTGAGTATCTTGGGCAACAAATCAAATCGATACCATGAGCAATCAAAATAGCCGTAATACATGGAAGCACCCCTGGTCGTACCGCGAAGGAACGATCATTACGGTTTCAGTAATTCTGCTCGGGTTTGCCTTTCAGGCATTCAGTGGAGGAATATTGTTGCGTCCGGCTGGATTTCCCTGGAACCTGATTTCAGGACTTGTATTTGTTGGCGTGTTAGTTTTGTTTTATATACTTTTAAAACAACACGCTGTTGTCAAATGGCTCGGCAGCGTAAAAGCTGCATTGCCCGCCATTCTGGGTTTCACCTTTCTGGTTGTGCTGATGGGTTTTGTGAAACAGGATGTTGCACCTCAATCAACTGTTTCAAGGATGTTTGGCCTCACGCATCTGGTTAAAACCTGGCCTTTTATCCTGATCAACATTTACTTAATGATCTTATTGGGTATTGTTACATTGAAACGTTTGACACCCTTCAGTTATAAGAATGCAGGTTTTTTTGTGAATCATTTCGGCTTGTTTCTTGTGTTGTTCTCCACTGCTTTGGGAAGCGGCGATATGCAGCGCCTGACCATGAAATGCTATGAAAATCAGCCTGAGTGGCGTGCGGTGGATTTTTCAGGAAAAGTTGTAGAATTGCCAATCACCATTCAGCTTCAGAAATTTAATATTGACGAGTTTCGCCCCAAGGTAACGATTGTTGACAATGAAACCGGACATATTGTATTGGATAAAGGCAAAGACCAGTTTGAATTGATGGATCGTGATTCGTTTCAGTTCGCCGGTTTGCACATCAAAATTGACCAGTTCCTCGAAACTTCAGGTAAGGTTGGAGACAGCTATTATCCGGTAAACGAACCGGGTTCGTCGCCTGCGGCACTGCTAAAAGTTACCAATTCAAATGATCAGTCAGTTATCTCGGGCTGGATGTGCAGCGGAAGTTATGCCATGCAGCCCCAGGCATTGAAGCTGAATGAAAATCATTCGCTGGTTATGATTCCTGCAGCTCCGCGTAAATTTAGCTCCAAGCTTGATATCCGGATAACGGATGGTGAAAATGTAACTACTACGATTGAAGTGAACAAGCCATTCAGCATTGCCGGCTGGACGATTTATCAACTGAGTTACGACACCGAAATGGGCCGCTGGTCGACACTCAGTGTGTTGGAACTGGTGCGCGATCCATGGTTACCGGTGGTTTATTTTGGTATATTTCTGATGATGGCCGGCGCGATATTCCTGTTTATTTCAGGCAAACCAAAAAATGGAGGAACCGAATATGTGGCTTGATTTTCCGATATACGCATCGCTGGCAATTGCCTGCTGGCTCGCCGCTTCAGGGCTTTTTCTTTCTTCAGGGAAAAAACGGATGAATCAGCTGGCAGCTGTTTTTTCTTTTGCCGGAACATTCTTTTTGCTTGTTTTTGTGACCATTCTTTGGATTCATATTCAGAGGCCACCCATGCGAACGCTGGGTGAAACGCGGCTTTGGTATTCGATTTTTCTCTCCGGAATTGGCCTGGCTTCGTATCTCCGATGGAAATACAAATGGCTGGTTTCGTATAGTTTAGGACTGGCAATTTTATTCCTGATTTTCAATCTGCAACATCCGGAGACCTATGATAAAACCCTGATGCCTGCCCTGCAAAGTCCCTGGTTCATCCCTCACGTGATCGTTTATATTTTCGCTTATGCCATGCTTGGCGCTTCGTCGCTGGTTGCATTGCGGAATCTGTTTCTGGCGCCGTCCGAAAAAGCAGTAAGTGGTCCGATACAGATGGCTGATAATCTGGTGTACCTTGGTTTTTCGTTCCTGACTTTGGGATTGTTGTTTGGTGCACTTTGGGCCAAGGAGGCCTGGGGCCATTACTGGACCTGGGACCCGAAAGAAACCTGGGCATTCATTACCTGGATGTTTTACCTGGTTTATATTCATTACCGGTTCAGGCATCCGAAAGAACACAAAAAGGCGATGGGCGTACTCGCTGTTTCGTTTGTCATTCTGCTGATTTGCTGGTTTGGGGTGAATTATCTGCCCAGCGCGCAAAATAGCGTGCATGTGTATTCCGAATAATCCGGATGCTAAATGTGTCGTTCCTCCGGAACTCAGATCCTGGTTTTTTGCATTCTCTTCACCGGATTTAAATCCGGCCTGCAAAATGAATCGTTCCTTCGGAACTAATTTGGTTTGCTGTTTTTCAGAACAGATTTAAATTTGCTGATTTCGTTTGATTTGGAATCAGGGCTGAAACTCTATTTCAATCCGAGAAACCACAAAACGGTGGAAATTCCTACCGGAATAACTCCTGTTGGATGATCGACACCTGGAATCACTATAAGTTGAAGTTTTGAATCGGGTACTCCTGCAGTTTTAAAATCGGCATACATTTTATTGGTCATGCCAACGGGAATAAATTCATCGTTGGCCCCGTGATACAATCGGGTAGGAGTTGAAATATTCCAGGCGGTAATGCTGTTGGCCAGAAATGCTGTTTTTAATCCTGTAAATTTCGGATTGGTTGTATACTCCGTACGGTATTCCGCTGTAAGTAAGTTCGACATTTTGGGCGTCAGCTCAGAGTTTATTGTTCCACCGGTATGTTTCCCATCAAATAATCCAGGGATTTTTGTGGCATATGGTTCCTGGATAAAATCGCTCAGTGGATTGGAGATTTCGCCCAATGCTGTATATGAATTCAGGAGATATGCTAAAAAATAAGGCATTGGATAATCAGTCTGGCTGGTCACAAATTCATTAATATACGATAGCGAATAAGGTCCTGCAGCACACGAACTGGCCACCAGGTTAAATTCGGAAGCGTAGTTTGTTTCAATTGTTTTTTGCAATTGCATGGTAGCCCATCCTCCCTGCGAATAACCAAAAATAAAGAGATCTTTGGTCGCTTTGGCTGCAATTTTATCTTCGGTTCCAAATTCCTTTACTGCCCGGATCAAATCCAGAATGCTTTGTGTAGTCGGTTTTGCGATTAAATAGGGATGTTTATATTGAGACGAGGCGCCGAATCCAATGTAATCGGGCATCACAACGATAAATCCCATGGAGGCCACACTTTCCATGATGGAGAATAACTCATCTTTTGGATTCTCTGTTGGAGCTTTACTGTGCTCGGTGTTCGTTCCGTTCTGGAAACTTAGCACCGGATAGTTGCCTGCAGTTTTAGGAAAACTAACCAATCCTGAAGCCTGTATGTTTTTATCCTGAAAAGTTGTTTTATACGTTAGTTTATGAACTTCAACGTCATGTTGCACGATGGCCCCAAGCTGGGACGATTCGGGAATGACAGCCTGAAAGGTAAGCAGATTTGCTTTAGCCTGAGTGGTTGTAATATCAAATTTGTACTCGTTTGAAAACAGAAATTCGTAATTCGGTGTAACCGGATCGTTGTTTTTATCACAGGAATTCAGGAATAAACCTGCAAAAAAGAGAACAAGTAAAAAGCTATTTTTCAGGATATAATTTTTCATGATTTGTATTTTTTTATTTGTCAGTCAGGAATTTAATCTTCTGTTTTTCGATTCCTTACCTGGCTGAAAATTTGTAAATCTAAATTATGGAATATTCGGTATTCAATTATAATTTATTTTTAAAACCCAGTTCGGAAGCCGAATTCCGAAGAAATTCGCGCGTGTAATAATCCGGATCAATCACTTCGTTGTTCCAGATGAGTATGTCGAGATCGATATTCCGGGGACCAAATCTCTGCTGATTTCGGTCGCGTCCCATCCGGTCCTCCAGATTCTTCAGGTAAACAGATAATTCATTCAAACTTAATAGTGTACGAATCCTGACAGCCCCGTTGGTATAATCTGCCTGATCGGTAATCCCGATCGGTTTGGTCTGAACCATTTTCGAAACCTGGACGATCTCGAAATCTTCTGCTAATAATTTCAGCATGGCCGGAATATTAATTTCTGCCAGAATATTCGATCCAATGCCGATGATGCAATTATTCATCTTTTAGCCTCCATTTCGAACGAAACTGATTCGGCAAAACGTAGCGCGTGAGGTTTGTCAACTTCAACCCGGGCATGACTCACCCGATTGTCGGTCATAATCAGATCCAGAATATTCTTGGTCAGGACTTCGAGTAATTTAAACCGGTTGTCCTGTACAAGTTCAATGATTTGTTTGGTGATGGTTTTGTAATTGTAAATTCCATCCGGTTCGTCGGCCAGTAGCGATTCTTCCGGAATGTCGGCCTCAATCTGAATGTTGATCACCACATCCTGTTTGTTGGCCAATTCTTCAGGATTAAAACCTATATAGGTGCGTAAAAGTAAATTTTTAACACGGATTAAAGCCATTCTTAGTTTGTTTTTAATTCGTAAAACCCAGGTTTTCACCGCCGTCGCAAAAAAGAATTTGCCCGGTGAGGTAATCGTTGTTCAAAATATAATCCAGACTTTTCAGGATCGGTTCCAATCCACCCGGACGTTTCATCGCGATTTTACCTGCCAGGTTCCAAAGATAATCTTCGCCTTTTTCTTCCGGCGGAAGAGTCAGCCCGGGGGCGATGGCATTAATCCTGATGTCGGGTCCAAATTCCAGCGCTGCCATTTTTGTCAATTCCCACAGGTTTTTTTTAGAAAGAGAATAAGCTGCAAAGTTGGATTGGTTAGTAACAATCCGGGTATCGGTAAAGTTGATAATTAAACCATGTTTTACGATGTTGGCAAAATCACGGGTCAAAATGAAAGGTGCTTTGAAATTGATATTCATCTGCCGGTCGATGAATTCGCCGGATGATTTTGCGATACTTGCCGGTTCGAAAATGGAAGCATTGTTAATCAGCAGATCGATTCGTCCCATCTCCTGAAGAACCTTCGGGATCAGTTGTTCAACCTCTTCAGTATGTTCAAGATTTGCCCTGAATAATCCGAAATTCTGATGCGTATAAATTCCTGCTAGTTTATCGCGGAATTGGATCGCCTCATCAGCAGAAGTGTTGTAATGGATCGCAATGTTCCATCCTTCGTTGGCCAGGTGCAGTGCCATGGCCATTCCGACACGTTTAGCTGCTCCGGTAATCAGTGCTGTCTTTATCATGTTTTGTTTTTCTGTTTCCCGCAATCAGGAATAAGCATATTGATCAAGCAACAAACGAAACCTTATTTTCGTTCGATGCGTTTAGCCAGATTCTTAATAAAATCGCCTCTCGAAGGAGTTTTATCTTCCGGTTTTGGTTCCTGAATGGTCCTTTTGGGTGCTGCTTTAGTGGCATTGAATTTCTTTCCTGAAAGGATTAATTCAATTTGCTCTAATTCTGTGGTGGAGAATTTCATATTGTTCAAAGCAGCGACATTATCATCGAGCTGTTTCACTGAACTGGCACCGATTAGTACAGTTGTAATCCGCGGATCTTTCAGAATCCAGACCAGAGCCATTTGTGCAAGGGTTTGACCGCGTTGTTGCGCAAGGATATGCAGTTTTTTTACTTTTTCGATGGCTGGTCCAACCTGTTCGGGTTTAAGAAATCCCCAGGATTTTGACGCTCTCGATCCTTCAGGAATACCATTAAGATATTTGTCGGTTAACAAGCCTTGTGCGAGCGGAGAAAACGGTATGCATCCAATTCCTTCTTCTTCCAGGACATCCAGAAGCCCGTCTTCGACCCAACGTTCGAACATTGAATATTTGGGCTGGTGGATCAGACAGGGAGTACCTAATTCTTTCAGGATTTGTGATGCTTTCGCGGCCATTTCTGCCGGATAATTGGATATGCCGGCATACAAGGCTTTACCCTGCCGAACAGCCTGATCGAGTGCCATCATGGTTTCTTCAAGCGGGGTATCCGGATCGGGGCGATGCGAATAGAAAATATCCACATAGTCGAGGTTCATGCGTTTTAAACTTTGATTCAGGCTCGAGAGTAAGTTTTTGCGGCTTCCCCATTCACCATAAGGTCCGGGCCACATCAGGTAGCCGGCTTTGGTCGAAATGATGAGTTCATCGCGGTATGGTGCCAGATCGAGTTTCATGATTTTTCCGAAGTTTTCTTCAGCCGATCCCGGAGGTGGACCATAGTTGTTTGCGAGATCGAAATGTGTGATTCCCAGGTCGAAGGCATGGCGGCACATGGCCCGTCCGTTTTCGAAAACATCAACTCCTCCGAAATTGTGCCACAATCCCAGTGATATGGCCGGAAGCAGGATTCCTGATTTACCGCACCGGTTGTATGTCATTTGATTGTATCGGTTTTGATTGGCTGTGTATAACATTGTTTTATTAATTATGGTTAAGAATTGAGTGAGCAATTTACAAAATAATGCTTCTAAATACTGCCTTTAGTACCTGATTTTTTGATCCCAGGTTACTATATTGACATAAATAATTTTTAAATTTTAATACTGCCTGAAATTTTCTTTCCTGTTTCAGGCAGTATGTTATGTATTATGTGTTTCTTTCAGGAGCCTGAAGAATAAATAGGTAGATTTTAAACCAATCTTAAAATTAGATTGTTTGAAAATAAAACCTTGATTTACAAGATGGAATCACAAAATGAGTTGATCAATACTGAACCGATATATATTGTTTCAGGAGGAAAGGGACTTGCAGGAAACAACATGGTTCAGTCGCTGCTGATCCAGTATCCGAATAATAATGTGCCTGTTATTATTGTTCCGCAGGTAAACGAAAAATCGCAACTGATTGAATTGGTTGAAAAGGTAAAACTCGAAGGTGGTTTAATTACCCACACACTGGTTAGCCGTGAATTGCGTGAATTTCTGACGACACTTTGTCGTAAAAATGGTGTCCGGAACATTGATTACATGGGCGAACTGGCCGATTATCTGGATGAAAAACTGCACATTCATTCCTTGCAGACTCCTGGATTGTACCGGGAAGTGAATCAGCAATATTACGACCGGGTTGAAGCCATCGAATTTACCCTGAATCACGATGACGGATTGCTTCCTCACCGGCTTCATAAAGCTGAAATTATTCTAACCGGTGTTTCGCGATCGGGAAAAACCCCGCTGAGTGTTTATCTGGCCATGTATGGCTGGAAGGTTGCCAATATTCCGCTGGTCAACGGAATCGATCCGCCAAAGGAACTGTTTGAGGTTGATCCGAACCGGGTATTTGGTTTGAGCATCAGTGCAAGTCAGTTAATTTCGCACCGGATTAAGCGTCTGAGAAGTATCGATAATACAGATAATACGGATTATGTCGATGAACGACTGGTGGCTCAGGAAATCCGAAATGCGAATATGGTTTTCTGGAAGGGTGGATTTACGGTGATTAATGTTTCGAATAAACCGGTGGAAACCAGTGCAAACGAAATTCTGAACATCATTGCCACCCGGTTCGAATACCGGGGAAGACGGCTATCGTCGCCATACCAGACCGGTTCAATCGATGACGATGAATTACCGATCGAGTAAAAGCAAAAAAGAACCCCAACCGGAGTTCTTTTATATTTCAGGATATATTTTGAATATTATTCCACGGTAACAGATTTTGCCAGATTACGGGGCTGGTCGACATCGCAACCACGCATGACTGCAATGTAGTAGGAGAACAATTGCAACGGAATGATGGCCAGCAAAGGCGAAACTGCCGGATGTGATTTTGGTATTTCGAAAATATCATTCACCATGTCTTTCAGTCCGTCGTCGCCTTCGGTGATCACGGCAATGATGTTGCCTTTCCGTGCTTTTACTTCCTGAATATTGCTCACAATTTTTTCGTAGTAATGATCTTTTGCAGCAACGACAACAACCGGTAAATTATCATCAACCAATGCGATTGGGCCATGTTTCATCTCGCCGGCGGCATATCCTTCTGCATGCATGTACGAAATTTCCTTCAGTTTTAAGGCTCCTTCCAAAGCTACCGGAAACAGATAACCTCTGCCCAGATAAAGCGCGTTGATGGCATCTTTATATTTGGCAGCTACCTCTTTAATCGCTGGATGTTTTACCAGTATCGAATTAATTTTATCCGGAATCTGAGTGATTTCTGAAATAAGCTCGCCGTAAAGTTCAGGAGAAATCTGGCCTTTTTCTTTGGCCAATTTTAAAGCCAGCAAGGTAATCACGGTAACCTGTGCGGTAAATGCCTTGGTTGAAGCAACCCCAATTTCGACACCGGCGTGTGTATAAACACCACCATCGGTTTCGCGGGCAATACTCGAACCAACTACGTTACAAATTCCAAGAATGGTTGCTCCTTTTTCCTTGGCCATGCGCAAGGCAGCCAAAGTATCGGCAGTTTCGCCGCTCTGACTGATCGCAATAACCACATCGTCGCTGTTGAGAATCGGATTGCGGTACCGGAATTCAGATGCATATTCCACTTCAACCGGAATACGGGCATATTCTTCGATCAGGTATTCGCCCACCAGTGCGGCATGCCACGATGTTCCGCAACCAATGATGATGATGCGGCGGGCTTTTAACAGTTTCGGAAATACATCGAGTAAACCACCCAGAACAATGTCCGAATGATCGGGGGTAATTCTTCCGCGGAAAGTATCTTCAATGGTTTTTGGCTGCTCAAAAATCTCTTTAAGCATAAAATGCTCGAAATCGCCTTTCTCCAGATCACCAATGGTCATGTCGACCTTGGTAATTTTGAAAGCTACCGGATTGTTCTCAACTGTTTTTAGGGTCAGGCTGTCTTTGGTGACAATGGCCACATCGTGATCGTTGAGGTAAATGACACTGTCGGTATAGTTGATGATTGGAGTGGCGTCGGAAGCGATGAAATATTCACCCCGGCCAATTCCGATGACCAGTGGGCTACCTTTTCGGGCAGCAATCAGCTGATCTTTTTCATTTTTGCAGATGACTACAATTCCGTAGGCTCCAACTACTTTTGAAAGAGCCAGCCGGACTGCAATCTCGGCTGTAACTTCTTCTGCATTGAGGTAAAAATATTCAATCAGGTTAACCAGAACTTCGGTGTCGGTATCCGATTGAAAGTTGTATCCTTTTTTCCGGAGATCGGATTTAAGTTCAGCGTAATTCTCAATGATGCCGTTGTGCACCAACACAAATTCACCATGCATGGAGGTGTGCGGGTGAGCATTGCTGTCGTTTGGCTGGCCATGAGTCGCCCAGCGGGTATGACCGATACCGATCTGTCCGCTGATGTCTTTTGAATCTACAAATTTTTCAAGGTCGGCAACGCGTCCCTTGCATTTGTAAACATTCAGTTCTTCGTTGTAAATGGCTAATCCTGCTGAATCATAGCCGCGGTACTCCAGACGTTGCAAGCCTTGAATCAGGATGGGATAAACATTTTTATCGCCAATGTAACCAACAATTCCACACATACGATTTTAATTTAAGGGGTGATCGAAAATGGGGGATTATTTTATGATTGAATATGTAATTTCAAGTCGGATTCCGGTTTTACTGCTTGCTCCTTTTAAAACTACACGTTTGTAAATATCACTTCTGAATGAGGTTGAAAGTAAAAATCCATGGTTTTCCTTTTTCTTATCCAGCACATCCTGCATGTGTTTGGCAATATTGAAGCGGTAAGTTTTATCGGAACTGTTGTATGTACCACCATAATATAGAGAAGAGAAAGCAACATCGGATGGCAGGTATTCCTTTCCGTCTTTATCAAGTGCTGAAAGCACAATTTGATTTGGCGGAATTAATGTTGTGGTATCCGAATAGGCCGAATCCACCTGGAAAATAAGTTCTGCCTGGTTGATGGCAATCTTTTCTGATCCTGTTGGTTGTTCAGGAATTAATGTTTTCCAGCTTTCCAACTCCGGAATTAATATTTTTGATCGCAATCCACCCGTCGTTTGCAAATAAATTAAACTATCCTGAACATCTTCCTTGTCAAGATTGGCTGCAAAAGCAGTGTTCGAATAATCGTGAGCGAAGCGGCTGATCCGGGCAGCACTTTCATTGATTCCAAAACTGAAACTTAAAGAATCTTCTGCACTGTTGTGGTAGTGAAGGATCATTTTAGAACCCGTTGCCAGGGTGTAAATTCGCATCAGGGTTCCGCCCTGATTTAAATTTCCGGCCTCAACATACAGACCTTTAAAAGCTTTCAGGAAAAGATCATTGTCTGATAAGGTCAGTGAATCAAGGGCCATCAGTTTGTTTGCCAGTGCAAGATCGAGTTTAATGGCAATTTCCTGAATAACTGTGTCTTTGGGATTCGCCTTGGTCGATCTGTAAGTATTTGTAAGGGAATCGAGCTTGAATTTGGGCAGATAACTTTGGTCTCCGATAGCAATCTGATTTGTCATTCCTTTCAGATTTATATCCTGATAATATTTGTTATCGAGCTGTAAATCAGTATTGAGTTCGTAAACCTTCAGGTTTTGAGGAGTTACGGTATCTCCGTACATTTCCATATAAAGCAGGTAAAGTACCAGTGAATCAGGCTGTGCATCTTTCGAAAAATCAGGGTAGGATGATAATCTGAACTGGCATGCAAAATCGGCTGTGGTTTTTCCAAATACCGGATCGTTAAAAGTTCCAAGTAAATTATAAGATGGTTCGTCTGTTCGTTGTTTTTCGTCGGTTAAGGTGAACGAACGGATTGTTTCTTTTTCAATCACTTTGCCAACTTTAACGATATCGCCAACGGGAAGGATACCCAAACCGGCATCGGTATATGTGTCGGTACAACTCCAAAGTGCAAATCCAATCAACGCAAATCCGAATGCGAATTTGTACACTGCTCTAAATTCTTTTTTCACAAAAAATGTTTTAAAATGTTTTACCTAATTATTGCAGTATCTTGTCGTACAGGTCGTTGTATGCATCAATATAGGTATCTTCAGGCTTGTAATCTAAAAATAATTTCCCGGTTGATTGTATATAATCTGTTATTTCAGTGTTAATTTTCTGGCTTCCCTGAATGACTGCATCCGAATAATTAATGGCCAGTTTACTGACATTTACAAAGGTTGGATCATCAATTACATCGGTGTCTTCCTTTTCAATGTTATTCATCAACAATTTATTCCTGAAATTTGAATCCAGTGTTTTTTTATACTCATCGTTGTAAACAGAATAAACAACCTTGGAATTTCCGAAAAGCGGATCGTCGTGAAAAGCTTTTTTGATGTACAAGGGAACCAATGATGTTAACCAGCCATGACAATGAATCAGGTCGGGTGCCCAACGTAATTTAATGACTGTTTCCAGAACACCGCGTGCAAAGAAGATGGCACGTTCGTCGTTATCGGCAAATTCATTTCCTTTCGAATCTTTCAATATGTGCTTACGGTGAAAATAATCTTCATTATCGATAAAATATACCTGCATCCTTGCCGACTGAATGGATGCTACCTTGATAATTAGCGGGTGATCAGTATCATCGATGATTAAATTCATTCCTGATAAGCGTATCACCTCATGTAATTGATTTCTTCGTTCATTCACTCCACCATACCTTGGCATAAAGGTCCGAATTTCCTTTCCCCTTTCCTGAATCCCCTGAGGAAGATATCTGGATTTTTTTGACATTTCTGTCTCGGGAAGATAAGGAGTAATTTCGGATGAAATAAATAAGATTTTTTTCTTTTCCATTTATTGCGCCTGAGTTTTATCGTGCAAAATTAGTAAAATATCGGCAATATTCAATTCCAGTTAGTTACACTGTCCTTAAAAAAGCTTAAGATTGAATACCAAAATGTAAAAGATGTTAAACTCTGGCAGGCTTTGCAGAATGATCTATAAATTCCTGAGATTCTGCATTTTCTTTAGTCTTTTAAGGTCTTTTAACGTTAAGCTTGATTATTTCCTGGTCCGGTGGGATACTATCGTGTTGAATTATTTATTTACTTTGCACCCTCATTTTTAATCCAAAATGCAGATAGTAAAGCATATAAACGAACTTAAGGCGATTCTGGACAGTAAAAGAAACGATGGATTATCGATTGGTTTTGTTCCAACCATGGGAGCACTGCATGCCGGTCATCTTTCACTGGTCGAAATTGCCGGACAACAAACGGATTTTGTGGTGGTCAGTATTTTTGTAAATCCAACCCAGTTTAACGACAAGGCAGATTTGGAAAGATATCCGCGGGATTTGCAAAAAGATGCCGATTTGCTTTCAGCAAGTACCTGCCAGCTGATCTTTGCACCCGAAGCCATCGAAATTTATCCTGTACCCGATACCCGGCAATTCGATTTTGGATTACTGGAACAGGTTATGGAAGGAAAATTCAGACCGGGACATTTTAACGGAGTGGCTCAGGTTGTAAGTAAATTGTTTGATATCCTTCAGCCTGACAAAGCATTTTTCGGACAGAAGGACTTTCAGCAACTGGCTATAATCAAGGAAATGGTTCGGAAATTAAATATTCCGGTTGAGGTTGTTGCCTGTCCGATTGTACGTGAAGCCGACGGACTGGCCATGAGTTCACGCAATATGCTGCTTACGGCCGAACAGCGTGAAAGTGCTGCTCTCATATCGGCAACTTTATTTGAAGCGGCAAACAAAACTGTGGAATACAGCGTACAAGACCTGTGCATTTGGGTAGCTAAACAAATTAACAAAAGCGAACAATTGAACACAGAGTACTTCGAAATTGTTGATGGGTTAACGCTTCAGCCGGTTAAAAGCTGGAACGATCCAGGTGTTAAGGTTGGTTGTGTTGCTGTTCATTGTGGTAAAATAAGATTAATTGATAATATTGTTTTCAGATAGAAGCACTTAAAAACAAAGATTCGGGAGTTTTAAATTCGTTTGAATCAATTCTAAAAGTCAAAAAAATGATCATTGAAGTTTGTAAATCGAAAATACACAAGGTTACTGTAACTGAAGCAAATTTGCAGTATGTTGGAAGTATAACCATTGATCAGGATTTAATGGATGCTGCCAACATGATCGAAAACGAGAAAGTTCAGATTGTAAATATCAACAATGGCGAGCGTCTCGAAACTTATGTGATCAAAGGTGAGCGGGGTTCAGGAGTTATCTGCCTGAACGGGCCAGCCGCACGTAAAGTTGCTGTTGGCGACGTGGTTATCATTATTTCCTATGCACAAATGGATTTCGAAGAAGCCAAAAGCTTTAAACCCTGGTTGGTCTTTCCGGATACCGAAACCAATAAACTGATCTGAGATTATTCAGAAAAATATAGATTTAAACCTCATTGCTTCGGATAGCAGTGGGGTTTTTATATTTTTACAGAAATACTATTTCAACATGACTCCGACCGAACTACTTCAATCAAAAATTTATACCAGTGCCGGGCCGTTTATTTCACTCCGGAAGCAATGGAAAGAAGCCGGCGAAATCCTGGTTTTTACCAACGGTTGTTTCGATCTGGTTCATCGCGGGCACATCGATTCGCTTTCGAAAGCGGCAGCTTTGGGCACGAAGCTGGTTGTTGGTCTCAATTCGGATGTCTCAGTCAGGACGCTGAAAGGTGAGAACCGTCCGCTGATCGATCAGCAATCGCGGGCAGTTTTACTGGCTGCATTGTTTATGGTCGATGCCGTGATCCTTTTCGACGAAGAAACTCCCTACGAACTGATCAGTAAAATTGTTCCTGATGTATTGGTAAAAGGAGCGGAATACCAGATTGAGGAAATTGCCGGATTCGATGTGGTTCTGGCTTCAGGAGGGAAAGTGGAACGGATTGAACTGACCGATGGATTTTCGACCACCGAACTGATCCGGAAGATCAAGGATATATCTTAAATATCGTTCATTCAAAATTTATAATTCATCATTCATCATTTCAATGGCCAAAATCAAAACCAGTTTTTTTTGTCAGAGTTGCGGAGCACAGTCGCCCAAATGGGTGGGGAAGTGCAATTCGTGTGGCGAATGGAATACCTTTGTTGAGGAAATTGTGGAACGAGAAAGTTCGAAACCGGTTTCCTTTCTGAGCGGAACAGGCAACCAGCCCAAATTGCTTCATGAAGTTTCGTCGGAAAATACACAACGAATCGACACCTGTAACCAGGAATTGAACCGGGTTTTGGGGGGAGGTCTGGTTCCCGGCTCCATGGTTTTAATTGGAGGTGAACCCGGGATCGGAAAATCGACACTGGTTCTTCAACTGGCTCTTGATCTGAAAAACAGGAAAATTTTGTACGTTTCCGGAGAGGAGAGTATTCAGCAAATAAAAATTCGCGCCCAGCGTTTGCAGAAAGAAAATCAGAGCTGCTATTTTTTAAGCGAAACATCGCTCGAACACATGCTTGCCCACAGCAAGGAACTGGCGCCAGAACTGCTGATCATCGATTCGATTCAGACAGTTTCAACCGAATCCATCGAATCATCACCCGGATCGGTCGGGCAAATTCGCGAGTGCACCAACGGAATCCTCAAATATGCCAAAGAGAATAATGTTCCCGTGATTCTGATCGGTCACATCACCAAAGAGGGTAGTCTGGCGGGGCCTAAAGTTCTGGAACACATTGTCGATACAGTTTTGCAGTTTGAAGGCGAAAACCAATACATGTACCGCATTTTACGGGCGATTAAAAACCGTTTCGGATCAACTTCTGAACTGGGGATTTTTGAGATGGGAAATTCCGGTTTGCGCGAAGTTTCCAATCCGTCGGAATTGCTGATTAACCGGGCACACGAAGGATTGAGCGGTACCGCCATTGCCGCGGCGATCGAGGGAATTCGTCCTTTGCTGATTGAAATTCAGGCGCTGGTGAGCACGGCAGCTTACGGAACTCCGCAGCGTTCGTCAACCGGATTCGATTTGCGCAGGTTGAATATGTTGCTTGCCGTCCTGGAAAAGCGGGCAGGTTTTAAACTGGCTACCAAAGATGTTTTCCTGAATATTGCCGGCGGCATAAAAGTGGATGATCCGGCCATAGATTTAACCGTGATCACGGCCATCCTTTCGTCGAATTTCGATTTACCCATCCGGAAGAATGTATGTTTTGCCGGAGAGGTTGGCCTTTCAGGAGAAATTCGTTCGGTGAACCGGCTGGAACAACGCATAGCCGAAGCAGAAAAACTGGGTTTCGACAGCATTTACATTCCAAAAGCAGGAAAAGGAATTAACCTGAAGAAGTTCGAAATCGAGATTTTGCAGTTCGA
>JBASYJ010000118.1:0-39612 GCA_049277435.1 Prolixibacteraceae bacterium | reverse complement strand
ATCCGATGGCCGCCATGTCGGCAGTGCGTTTGGGAGAACCTGAATTAGCGCTGGAATTTTTACTGAAAAATGTTCAGAAAAATACATACCTGAAAAACGGACACAATTTTCAAAGCGAACGGCTGACAATTTACCTGCCCGGAAATGGCGGATTGTTGTCGGCAATCGGGATGATGTGTGCCGGTTGGGAAGGCTGCACCATAGAAAATCCAGGTTTCCCGAAAGATGGGACATGGAAGGTCAAATGGGAAAATCTGGAAAAGAGTTTTTAACGTTTTCAAAAGTTAAATTCAAAAGCACTGAAAGTGCGAAATAACATAGACTGGGGCTTCGCCCTGGGAAAAATGGGAATATTATAAACCGTCCGAGAAAAATAGATGAAAAGAGCGAGTTTCTAATTTCGGACGGAAAAGAGAAGATCATTATTCAGATATAAATAAACTGAATACTCAATTTATGCAATGAAAAAATGATTATGACGAAATACAAATTATTTGGTTTTATAATCCTGATGTTGCTTTCAACCTTTGGCTTATTTGCACAGGAAAACAAAACCATTGCATTTCCCGGAGCCGAAGGTGGGGGAAAATACACTTCAGGAGGACGAGGCGGAAAAGTTCTGTTTGTCGACAACCTGAACAACAAAGGAGATGGAAGCCTGCGTGATGCCATTGAAACAAAAGGTGCGCGCACCATTATTTTCCGGGTTTCAGGAACCATTGAACTCGAAAAGCCCATTTACATCAAAAACGACAGCGTCACCATTGCCGGACAAACAGCTCCGGGTGATGGCATTTGCCTGAAGAATTACGGACTGCAGGTTCAGGCCGACCAGGTGATCATCCGCTACATCCGGGTTCGGCCGGGCGATGCATCAAAAACTGAAATGGATGCAGCTTCAGGAAAAGACCACCAAAATATCATCATCGATCATTGCAGTTTCAGCTGGTCGAACGACGAAACGGCATCGTTTTACGACAACACGAATTTTACCATGCAGTGGTGCATCATCAGCGAAAGCATGAACAAATCGAGCCACCACAAAGGCGAGCATGGTTATGGCGGCATCTGGGGCGGCAAAAATGCTTCCTTTCACCACAATTTAATGTCCGATCACAACAGCCGCAATCCACGTTTCTGCGGTTCGAGGTACACCAATAATCCGGAAACGGAACAGGTGGATTTCAGGAATAATGTGATTTATAACTGGGGAAATAACAGTACTTACGGAGGAGAAGCCGGCAATTACAACATGGTGAATAATTATTACAAACCCGGACCGGCAACTAAAAAGAGCGCCAGTAAACGAATTTTGGAACTGACACCGTATTTTTTCGATGCACGCATAAATAAAGATACCCTGAAAGCCGGTAAATTTTATATCTCCGGAAATGTCGTGGAAGGTTCGCCTGAAGTTTCCGAAGATAACTGGAAGTTCGGAGTTCAGGAAAAAAATATAACTGAGGCAGCAAAAGCAAAATCGAGACTTTCGGAACCTATAGCTCATGAAAAAATTGAAACCCAGTCAGCCTCTGATGCTTTCCGTGAGGTTTTGCTTTTTGCCGGGGCAAGTTTGCACCGCGATGCTGTCGACAAGCGCATTACCGAAGAAGCCCGAACGGGCGTTGAACAATACGGAGCTACATTCCAAGGCGGGCAAAAAGGGATTATCGACGATCCGACTGATGTGGGTGGCTGGCCTGAACTAAAATCAGAAAAACCGGCAATGGATTCTGATTTGGATGGAATGCCCGATAATTGGGAAATTGAAAATAAACTGGATCCAAAAGATTCAAAAGATAACAATAAATACACCTTGAAAAAGAATTATACCAATCTCGAAGTTTATATAAATTCATTGGTTTCGAGGTAATTTAAAAAAAGAGGATCGATCAGGATGAAGAATTTGAATTTTAAAATTGTACTTTTTATAGCCGGGATACTGCTGTCCGTTTCAGGAATGGCGCAGGATCAGTTAGCTGCTTTCCCGGGTGCCGAAGGGCATGGGAAATACACCACTGGTGGCCGTGGAGGTAAAGTGATTTATGTAACCAACCTCGAGGACAATACTTTACCTGGATCGCTGCGCTATGCGGTAACCCAGAGTGGTCCGCGAATCGTGGTTTTTGCCGTTTCAGGAACGATTCAACTCAAGTCGGTACTCGACATCAAAAATGCGAACATCACCATTGCCGGTCAAACCGCGCCGGGTGACGGCATTTGTTTGCGCGATTATTCGGTCACCAATAATGCTGACAATGTGATCATCCGGTACATGCGTTTCAGGATGGGCGACGAAACCAAACAGCAAAACGATTGCATTTGGGGACGAAACCACAAGAATATCATTCTCGATCACTGCTCGATGAGTTGGAATACCGACGAGTGTTCGTCGTTTTACGACAATACCAATTTTACGATGCAATGGTGTTTGTTATCCGAAAGTCTGCGGATTTCGGTTCACGACAAGGGAAGTCATGGATATGGCGGAATCTGGGGAGGCAAAAATGCTTCGTTTCACCACAATCTGCTGGCCGACCACGATAGCCGCAACCCTCGTTTCTGCGGAAGCCGGTATTCGAACAGGCCTGATTTAGAAAAGGTTGATTACCGGAATAATGTGATCTTTAACTGGGGAGCCAACAGTTGCTACGCGGCAGAAGGCGGCAGTTACAATATGGTGAATAATTATTACAAAGCTGGACCGGCTTCGTCATCTTCGTCAAAAGCGAGGATCATCGAACCTTATGCTGATGATGGTTCGAATAGCCAACCAATGGGAGTTTACGGGAAATTTTATATTACCGGTAATGTCATGACCAGCAGTACTGCGGTTACCGAGGATAACTGGATTGGGGTGAATCCAAATTCAAGTTTTGCAACCAGGGCTCCGGGTGTGACCAAAAATGATCTGAAATCGGATTCTGAATTTCCTTTCACTCCGGTTTCGACTCATACTGCTGAAATTGCCTATCAGAAAGTTCTGGATTTTGTGGGTGCCAGCCTGGTGCGCGACACTGTCGACCGCCGCATCATTCAGGATACACGTACCGGAAACCCAACTTTTATGACTGGAGGCAACGGAAGCAAGAATGGATTGATCGATACCCAAAGTGCTGTCGGTGGCTGGCCTGAACTTATTTCGGCTCTTGCTTTAACTGATACCGATCTGGATGGAATGCCCGATGACTGGGAAGATGCTAACGGACTCAAAAAAAATGATGCTTCGGATGCGCAACTGACCACTGTTGATGGAATTTATCCGAACGTTGAAGTTTACCTGAACAGCCTGGTAGCTACAATTACCGAAAATCAATTAAAGGATGCTATCCTTACTTCTTCGAAAGAAATCCAAAATACTCGAAATGATCTGAAAATTTTCCTGAATAATTCAACTGGTTTGCTTCAGGTGATACAATCGGAAGAGATCAGCCAAATCCGCATTTATTCCTTAACAGGTTCTTTGCTGAAGGTTAAAACCGGAACCGGAACCCGCGAAGAAATTCAGATGGGTGATCTGCATTCAGGAATTTATATTGTTTCGGTAAAGGGTAAAAACGGAACGGTTTACTCCGGAAAGATTGTGAAAAATTAAGGTTAAGAAAATTAAAATATTTATCGTCCAGACTTTTAAAGATGGAGTAAAAACAGGGTATCCTTTGCCGTTGGCTTCAGCCAACGGATCGAAAGTTGACAAAGAAACCGTCCGACGAAAAGCGTTTTTTCCAAGGCAAAAGCCTTATTTCGGACGGAATTGAAATCATGTCCAGAAATGTAGTTACATAAAAGTCCCTCAGTATGTTGGCATACAGCCCATAATGAATAACTGGGTGAATTGGGAATACAATTGAAGGTGTTTGAAAGTGATCGTTTTTTTACCCTGATTAGGGTTTAATATCAGTAGCCCCGGGTTTTAACCTGGGGTTGGAGTAGAAAAAGAAACCGTCCGACGAAAAGCGTTTTTTCCAAGGCAAAAGCCTTATTTCAGACGGAATTGAAATTGTGTGAAGAAAAGTAGTTACATAAAATTCCCTCAGTATGTTGGCATACAGCCCATAATGAATAACTGGGTGAATTGGAATACAATTGAAGGTGTTTGAAAGTGTTCGTTTTTTTTACCCTGATAAGGGTTTAATATCAGTAGCCCCGGGTTTTAACCCGGGGTTGGAATAGAAAAAGAAACCGTCCGACGAAAAGCTTTTTCCAAGGCAAAAGCCTTATTTCGGACGGAATTGAAATTGTGTGAAGAAAAGTAGTTACCTAATAGGTTTAATTGCCAAACCGTAATAATTGATTGAATTTTAAGGTTTTGGCTTAGTCGTAATGATCCATTTGTTTAAAATATTTAGAAATACGATATGAAATTATTAAAGAAAATAGTTATCCTGAACCTGTTGTTTCTTATGGTTGTAATCCCCGCGTTTGCTGAAACTTATGATTATACTGTGGCGCAGGATGGAAGCAGCGAATTTACTTCCGTCCAGAAAGCAATCGATGCCTGCAAAGCCTTTCCGGATAAACGAATCGTAATTTTGGTAAAAAACGGAACCTATCACGAAAAAATCGTAGTTCCTTCCTGCAACAGTCATCTTTCGATAGTTGGCGAAAGCGCTGAAAAAACAATCATCTCGTACGACGATTATTTCGATAAAATTGATCGTGGCCGGAACAGCACATTTTATACCTACACGGTAAAAGTTGAAGCCAACGATTTCAGGATGGAAAACATCACAGTTGAAAACACAGCCGGTCCGGTAGGGCAGGCTGTTGCGCTGCATGTTGAAGGTGACCGTTGTGTTTTTGTAAATTGCCGTTTACTGGGAAATCAGGACACGATCTACATTGCCGGCCGTTTCAGCCGCATGCTTTTTTCGGATTGTTATGTGGAAGGTACCACCGATTTTATTTTTGGCGAAGCAACCGCCCTTTTCGAAAACTGTGAACTTCACACCAAAGCCAATTCATTTTTAACAGCCGCGAGCACTCCTGAAGGAAAACCTTTCGGTTTTGTTTTCCTGAATTGCAAAATTACCGCGGCTTCCGGAGTAGATAAGGTTTTTCTGGGCCGGCCATGGCGCAGTTATGCCAAAGTTGCTTTCCTGAATTGCGAAATGGGCGGTTTTATTACTCCTGAAGGATGGGACAACTGGTCGAAAACCGAAAACGAGAAAACAGCTTTTTTTGCCGAATACAACAATTCAGGAGCAGGTTCTTCTTTGTCGAACCGCGTAACTTGGGCAAAACAGCTTTCTATGGTGGAAGCTTCGGATTATACCAAAGAGCATATTTTTGCTCCGTTGGCCTGGGAAGTTTCCTTGGAGAAAAAATGGTACCAACCTGAAAACTAAGATAGAAAAACAACATGATGAAACAGATCATATTCATTCAGTTACTGGCTCTGATCCTGGGATTTTCGCAGGTGGTGTGGTCTCAGAATACCGAAACGCTATCGAAAGTATGGGTATCCGATCAGGGTGATGGAACTTATATTAATCCGGTATTATACGCCGATTATTCCGATCCGGATGCCATTCGCGTTGGCGATGATTTTTACATGACTACATCATCGTTTAATTGTGTGCCGGGTTTGCCAATCCTGCATTCGCGCGATTTGGTTAACTGGGATTTGATTGGTTATGCCTTGCCGAAACAGCCTCCATTCGATGTATTCGATAAAGTACAGCATGGGGGCGGTGTTTGGGCGCCTTGTATCCGGTACCACAACGATGAATTTTATATTTATTATCCCGATCCCGATTTTGGTATTTACATGGTGAAAGCTGCACAGGCGGCAGGTCCATGGTCAGAGCCTTTGTTGGTCCAATCCGGAAAAGGACTGATCGATCCTTCGCCGCTTTGGGACGAAGATGGAAAAGCCTACCTCGTTTATGCTTTGGCCGGAAGTCGCGCCGGAGTGAAAAGTGTGGTGCTGATTAATCGTATGAAAGCGGATGGAACCGAATTAATCGGAAACAGCGTGATGCTGATCGACGGACATAAGAATCACCCAACGATTGAAGGTCCGAAAATTTATAAACGAAACGGATATTATTACATTTTTGCTCCTGCTGGTGGTGTTCCGACCGGCTGGCAAATGGTGATGCGTTCGAAAAATGTGTTTGGTCCGTACGAAGATAAAATTGTGATGGCTCAGGGAAAAACTGACATCAACGGGCCACATCAGGGGGCCTGGGTTTATACCCAAACCGGCGAAAACTGGTTCCTGAATTTTCAGGACCTGGGGCCATACGGACGGGTGGTGCACCTCAATCCGATGAAATGGGTGAACGACTGGCCGGTTATTGGTGTCGATGAAGATGGTGATGGAACAGGAGAACCTGTTCGCAAATTCAAAAAACCAAATGTTGGCAAATCGTATCCCAAAATAACTCCTCCGGAAAGCGATGAATTTAACGGAAGTGAACTGGGATTGCAATGGCAGTGGTATGCCAATTATCAAACTACCTGGGGATTCCCTTCCGGAAATCTAGGTTTTTTCAGATTAAATTGTATTCCACGGCCGGCCGATGCCGTTAATCTGTGGAATATCTCGAATATCCTGTTGCAGAAATTTCCGGCTCCTGAATTTACCGCAACTGCTAAACTAAAGTTCGATGCCCGTTTTGATGGCGAAGAAGTGGGAATGATTGTGATGGGGTTGGATTACGGATCACTTTCAGTAAAAAGAACGGATGGAAAACTCGAGATAAAGACTGCATTTTGTCAGAATGCCGATAAAGGAGGAAAAGAAGAAATTACTGCAACAAATCCGCTGGAAACCTCTACAATCTATTTCAGGACTGAAGTGAAAAAGGATGCGGAATGCAGTTTTAGTTGCAGTACCGATGGTAAGAAATTTACTGCTATCGGTAAGTCATTCAAAGCACGTGAAGGAAAATGGATTGGAGCAAAAATCGGATTTTTTGCACTTCGGAATGGGGTAATCAACGATGCCGGATCAGCCGATATTGATTGGTTCCGGGTGGAGAAATAAGCATGGGGCTTGGAGCATAGGTACGGTAGTTAGTGAAACTGCGTAGCGGTGAAAGTATGGTAGCCAGGGGTAAAGTGAAACGAAACCACTGGAAAATATAGAATAGAATCCCGTCCGCGAAAGAACATGGAATAGAATTCATTCATCATTTCGGACGGAATCGGATAATTTCAAATTGAATAGAATACAATGCTGAAACGATTTCAAAAATATAGCTTGTGGATAGCTGGGGTAATTTCAATTGTCCTGATTTCTTCATCCGCTTTTGCTTCTGAACCCGACTTCGTGGTTTCTGCCGATGGTTCGGGCGATTTCAAAACCATCCAGGAGGCGATCAATGCGGTTCCCGACTTCAGGAAAAACGAAACGGTGATTTTTATAAAAATAGGTACTTATAAAGAAAAACTTGTGTTGGCCGGAAGTAAAACCAATGTGGTTTTTATTGGTGAAGACCGCGATCAAACGATTCTGACTTTTGATGATTTTGCATCGAAAAAGAATCGTTTTGGAGAGGAGATGGGAACAACCGGATCAACTTCGTTTTTTGTTTTTGGCGATGGTTTCAGGGCCGAGAATATCACTTTCGGGAACTCTGCCGGCCCGGTTGGACAAGCCGTTGCTGTTCGGATAGATGGCGATCAGGTGGTTTTTAAGAACTGTCGTTTCTCCGGATTTCAGGATACGCTTTACCCGCATGGCGAAAAAAGCCGGCAATATTATTCCGGTTGTATCATCGAAGGCACTGTCGATTTTATATTCGGCTGGTCGACCGCAGTATTTGAGCAATGCACCATCTTTTGCAAGGATCATGGTTTTGTAACGGCTCCTTCGACCAATGAAGGAACAGCTTTTGGTTTTGTATTTCTGAACTGCAAAATTACCGGTGATGCTCCGGAAGCCTCATTTTATCTGGGCCGTCCGTGGCGCCCATTTGCAAAGGCAGCCTTTCTGAATTGCGAACTCGGAAACATGATAAAGCCTGAAGGATGGAATAACTGGAATAAACCGGAGGCAGAACAACAAAGTTTTTTTGCCGAATATCAGAATACAGGTTCCGGGGCAAATACCAGCGAAAGAGCAAACTGGTCGCATCAGTTAAGTTCTGATGAGGCTTCAGAATATACTCCTGAATTTATTTTAGGTGATTGGGTACGGAAATTCAGGTAAAGTAGTTGAACGAAGAAAATGATAACCGGAAAGGCAGAATGGCCTTAGGAAATAGTAACTGGAGAGAAACTTAAAAAATTAAATCGATAAGATATGAACTTGATTAAAGCAACATTCACGTTTTTTGCAGCAACCATTTTTACTGCATGTGCTGTGTCTCAGCCAGCGTCCAAAGGAATGCAGACAAATGATTTATACCAGGGAATTGAATTTGATATGCCCCGGGTTCAGGAACCGGTGATTCCGGCAAATACTGTTTCGATTCTGGATTTCGGAGCAAAAAGTGGGGGACAGGTGTTGTGTACCAAGGCATTTGACAGTGCAATTGAAGCACTTTCAAAAAAAGGTGGTGGAAAAGTTGTTGTTCCGGCCGGAACCTGGCTGACCGGTCCGATTACCTTGAAAAGCAACATCGAAATCTACACCGAAAAAGGGGCCCTGGTGGTTTTCAGCACTGATAAAAGTTTGTATCCTTTGGTAGAAACCAATTTCGAAGGATTCAATACCTACCGTTGTTCTTCTCCGATTAATGGCCGCAATCTTGAAAATATTGCACTCACCGGGCACGGGATCTGGGATGGATCGGGCGAAGCCTGGCGTGCCGTGAAGAAAGAAAAGCTAACCGAAAAACAATGGAAAGAATTGGTTGCTTCAGGTGGTATTGTGGGCAGCAACGGAAAAACCTGGTATCCGTCGCAGCAGTTCATCGATGGTGAAAAGGTGGCAGAAATGAACGTTCCGCGCGATTTGAAAACCAAAGCTGAGTTTGAAAAGATCAGGGATTTTCTGCGTCCGGTGATGGTGAGCATTATCTCGTGCAAAAAGGTATTGATTGATGGTCCTACTTTTCAGAATTCTCCGGCCTGGAATATTCATCCTTTAATGTGCGAAGATTTTACCCTGAGGAATACAACCGTTCGCAATCCCTGGTATTCGCAAAATGGCGATGGTATCGATATTGAATCGTGTAAAAACAGTGTGATTCACGACAGTAATTTCGATGTTGGCGATGACGCCATTTGCATCAAATCAGGTAAAGACAAGGAAGGCCGGGACCGCAAGATGCCGAATGAAAACCTGATCGTTAAAAACTGTATCGTATTCCATGGACATGGCGGAGTAACCGTGGGCAGCGAAATGTCTGGCGGAGTGAAAAATCTGCATGTTTCGAACTGTACCTTTATCGGAACTGATGTTGGTCTACGTTTCAAAAGCAATCGCGGACGTGGGGGAGTAGTCGAAAACATTTTTATCTCGAAGGTTGAAATGATGAATATTCCGACTCAGACCATTTCATTTAACCTGTATTACAGCGGTCGTTCTGCTTCGGAGGATATGGACGCAGGTGAAGAAGGACAGACTCCAAAATTGTTGCCGGTAACCGAAGAAACTCCGCAGTTTAAGAATATTTTCATTCATGATGTAACCTGTAAAGGCGCATATCAGGGAATATTTCTTCAGGGATTACCCGAGATGAACCTCGAAAATCTTGAGCTTACAAACATCCAAATGGAAGCAGATTATGGACTGATTTGTTCCGATGCAAAAAATGTACGGATAAAAAATATGATTCTCACCACTAAAAAAACTCCTGTAATTGACCTGAATAATAGTTCCGATGTTTCGATTGACGGATTAATTACAAATTCAGGGATATTGCCCTTGATTAAGGTATCAGGTTCAATGACAGGTACAACTGCGTTTAAAAATGTTAGCCTGACTAATCCGGAACAACAGATAGTTATAGGAAAAGAAGTACCAAAAGATGCGGTGAAAGTGAAATAGAAGAGGGCATGGTGCATGGAGCATGGAGCAGAGTGCATGGAGCATGGAGAACAGTGAAAGTGCTTGATTGGAGAAATGTGAATGTCCAGGATTTCATGGATAATTTAAAATCAATACAATTTTGAATGCTTATCAAATGAAAACATTTAACATCAAATTTGCCGGCGTAGTTTTTTTGATACTATCTGGAATTACCGGAATTTCTTTCGGAGCAGACAATTCAGGAAAGAAGATAACTGTATTTACCATCGGCGATTCAACGATGGCCAACAAAAAGGCGGAGCTTGCTCCTGAAACTGGCTGGTGTATGGTATTTTCTGAATTTGTTGATGATTCGGTTGAAGTAAAAAACCGTGCGATGAATGGCCGGAGTACAAAAAGCTTTATCACTGAAGGACGCTGGCAAAATGTTTTAGATTCGTTGAAAAAGGGCGATTATGTATTTATTCAGTTTGGACACAACGATGAAAAATTTCAGGATTCCACCCGTTTTACCGATCCTTTTACCACCTATGCTGAAAATCTGGAACGGTTTATTCGTGAAACCCGTGAGGCGGGAGCCACTCCGATACTGTTCACCCCAATTGTTCGCCGGAAATTCGAAAACGGATTTTTAACCGATACGCATGGCGATTATCCTGTCGCAGTGAAGCAACTGGCTGCAGAATGGGATGTGCCCCTGATCGATCTTCAGTTTTTAACCGAAGGTGCAGTTACTGCACTTGGCGATGAAGCTTCGAAAAAAAGGTATTTGTGGACTGATCCAGACTCAAAATTTCCGAAGGGAAGAAAGGACGATACGCATTTAAATACCGAAGGTGCAATGCTGGTGGCCAGACTGGCAGCTCAACGACTGATCCTGTTGAATAATTCGCTGGCCAGACACATCCGGAATAAATAATCACACGGTATTATTGAGCGGTTGACTCAAAAGTCAACCGCTCAATATCCTCAATTTATTTCATCGCCATTTATGGTAAAACGAATACCTTAAATTCAGGATTAACGGAAATTCTTCGAAGGATAAACTGGTAAGCAATTTTCCATTCGCATCATCAAATCTTTTTACACCATACTGGTAGCCCAGTTCAACAGCGAAAGCTTTTCTCTTGATGCGTTTTGAATACCACTCTTTCCCGATAATAAATCCGGGAACCGGCAGATTGACTTGGTAATCGGGCAAATCATTGTTTACCCATTTCCATTTTCCAACAAATCCGAAATATGTACGATCGGTCCGGCGATATTGGATTGCCTTTAATAATTTAAACCCAGCTTCGAGGTCATTGGGTCTTAGATCTGCAATTTCGATTGCCGGCCCGCCAAAAGCCTCAACTCCAAAGGTTTTCGAAAACCATATCCGGACATTGGGTTTTATGCTGATGATTGAAAGTTCACCACCGTAACCGGTCATTTTTTGTGCAAAACCAGTTGTGCCGAATGAAAGAAATATCAGGAATAGTAACCCAAAATGTTTCATATTTATTGAATTTTCGCGTATTAATACGATCCGGATTTTTACTTACTGCCATTTTTTTAAAGCGTCCAGATTGCGCTGGTTGACTATGTTTTTTGCTTCCGGAGTATATAAAAATTCCAGCTCCTGGCTAAAATATTCGGTTATTTTTCCGCGAACCATTTTCATGGTCGAATTAATGAGTTGATTTTGTTCGGTAAAAGCTTCAGGTAAAACTACCAGGGTTGCCGGAAGCCAGCGTTCAGGAAATGTTTCGGCAAATTTACCGCCGGTTTTGTAGGCATCAACTTCTTTCTGAATGAGTATTAAAGCTTCTTTCAGCGCTTCATCGGTGCCCGGTTTAATTCCATGTTTTTCCAATTCGCGGTTAATGGCCTGCATGTTTGGAACTACCATTCCTGAAGTATAGGCATTCTGATTATTGTATAACATACACTGGTCGATGTATGGTGACTGATCAACAAGTGATTCTTCAATACCTTCAGGACTGAATTTTTCACCGTCGCTGCCAATGAGCAAACTTTTAAAACGGCCCAGAACATAAAGAAATCCGTCTTTATCCATGTAGCCCATGTCGCCCGTAAACAGCCAGCCATCTTTTACTGTTTCGGCAGTTGCTTTCGGATTGTTCCAGTAACCTTTCATCACATTGTCGCCTTTCACCACAATTTCACCTTTCTCGCCCAATGGCAGTTCATTGCCGTCGTTATCCAGAATTTTCAGGTCCAGGTATTTGACCAGTTTGCCCGATGACCCGAATTTTACACCCTGAAGTGAGTTTGATGAAATAACCGGTGATGCTTCTGATAAACCATATCCCTGGCACATCGGCATTCCGATGGCGAAGAAAAAACGCTGCAGCTCAGTATCGAGCAATGCGCCACCTCCAATAAATAGTTCCAGTTTGCCGCCAAATCCTTCACGTATTTTTTTGAACAGTATTTTGTCATAAACAGCCAGTAACGGTTTGTAGATCGCTTTTGTTCCTTTGCCGCGGTCCCAGCCATTTCCGTTGTACTTGTAAGCAATTTTCAGGGCGTGGTTAAATAATTTTTCAATTTTTGGCCCTTTCTGCCTGATGCTGGCTTCGATGCTTTTCCTGAAATTCTTTGCCAGTGCCGGAACGCTCATCATGATGTTGGGCTGAATCTCTTTGATATTTTTGGGGATATTCTTGAGCGTTTCCATCGGTGTTTTTCCAACTTCCAGGGCAGCGATGCTGGCACCATTATACATGAAACAGTACAGACAGGCAGTGTGTGCAAAACAGTGATCCCAGGGAAGTAAAGCAAGTGTTTTCCATTCCGGTGTGATATCGAGCAGGGTGTTTGCCTGAACTACGTTGGCGGCATAATTCAGATGCGAAAGCATAATTCCTTTTGGATCGGCAGTTGTTCCTGAAGTGTAAGAAATGTTGGCCAGATCATCGGGTTGAATATTCTTATAAATAGCCTCAAATTCTGCCCGGCGGGTTTTTAAATATTCATCGCCAAGAGAAAGCACTTGAGCATATGAAAAGTCGTTGGCTCCCGGATTTTCCTTGCCATCCAGATAAATGACTTTTTCGAGAAGCGGAAGTTCGTTCCTGATTTCTTCAACCTTTGAAGCATGTCCTTTTGAAACAATGATCATTTTGCTTCCTGAATGGGCCAGCCTGAATTTTAGTTCGTTGCCCGATTCCAGTTTAACCGAAAGCGGAACATTGATTCCACCGGCATACAACATTCCCAACTCAGAGATGATCCATGCATTTCTACCTTCAGAGATCAATCCAATACGATCACCTTTCTGAAATCCAAGTGAAATGAGGCCGGCACCAAAACGAATGACAAAATCGTGAGTCTGGCGATAGGTAGTGCCTACATATTCACCGTTTGGTTTTTCCCACAAATAAATATTATCCGGAAATTTGGCAACGCTGGTTTCAAAAAGTTCGATGATCGTCTTCATAAGTTTGGTTAAATTATGGTTCAAATGAACCCAAATGTACAAATTTTATTTTTTCAGGAACAAACAAAAAAAGGGCCGAAGCCCTTCTGTTATTTTGTTCCGAATGTATAAATTGTCTTTTCGGTGAATTTCTGGCCAGGTTCCAGCACCACTGACGGAAATTGTGGCTTGTTGATCGAGTCCGGGTAATGCTGAGTTTCGAGTGCCACTCCGGAATAACTTCCGAATTTTTTCTGTCCGTCGATGGTCAGTTCCGGAATCCAGTATCCGGTATAGAGTTGAATACCCGGTTGAGTAGTGTAAACTTCAACTTTTCTGCCTGAAGTATCTTCACACAGACATCCGGCATGAATTAACTTACCTTCCGGATTGTCCAATACAAAATTCAGATCATAACCATCGGCTAAACCAGCAATGTCCTGACCAAGTTTTTTTCTGGTTAAAAAGTTAAAAGGTGTTCCTTCAACAGGAAGAATTTTTCCGGTCGGAATGCTTCCAACCGATTCGGTAAATGCTTTAGCTGTCAGCAACAGTTCGTGGTTCAGGATTTGTTCCTTTCCGCCGGTCAGGTTAAAATAGGTATGGTTGGTCAGGTTGACAATCGTTGTCTGATCTGTATCGGCAGTATATTCCATTCCCAGTTCGTTGCTGTTATTTAGGGTATATGTACAAGTCACATTCATGTTTCCGGGGTAACCTTCTTCCATGTTTGGACTCTGCAAGCTAAGTTTTACACCAACCGAATCAGTTCCTTCAACAGCTTCCGCGGTCCAGATTCTGCGGTCAAAACCAATCAGTCCGCCATGCAGGTGGTTGGGGCCGTTATTTACGGCGAGTGTGTAGTTTTTGCCTTCGAGCGAGAATTTTCCTTCGCCAATCCGGTTGCAGCAACGTCCGCAAACACATCCAAAATAGGGGTAACTACCCAGATATTCCGGGCTCAGGTAATTTTCGAGTTTTTCGAAACCACAGGCAATATTAGCTAATTCGCCATTTTTATCCGGAGTAACTATGCTGGTGATGATCGCACCCAGATTGGTGATTTTAACACTTACCAGATTGTCATTGGTTAAGGTAAATAATTCAATTGCAGTTCCTTCGTTTGTTTTTCCGAAGAGTGATTTTTCAATTTTCATGTTTAGTATATTTTAATTAATTCATTGGTTTTGTTTGTTCTGATCTGATTTGAACAAAGATTTTTTCTTTGCAGTCTATTTTCGATCAAGATACAAATTTAATTTTTTCACTCATACTGGTGGGTACTGGTTGTGTATTTTGTTTCAATTTATTTTTACATTTGAAAACTGATAACCTAAAAAAGAAAACGAGTGAAGAATATTCAGATTGATGATTCACTGGGAATACCCAAATACCGGCAAATTATAAATTCCATTTATTCCGCGATTTCAAACGGAGAATTAAATATCGGAGATAAAATCCCATCCTTAAACCAGATTTGTTCGGAATTTGAATTGTCTCGCGATACTGTCATGGTTGCATTCAATGAATTAAAAGCCAAAGGAATTATCAACTCAATCCCGGGGAAAGGTTACTACATTAATAGTACCGAGATTAATGTTGACCAGAAAATATTTGTGCTTTTTGACGAGCTAAATACCTTTAAGGAAGATTTATACACGTCATTTCTGAATAGTCTGGATGCCAAATCGAATGTCGATATTTATTTTCATCACTTTAATTTTCAGGTTTTTAAAGATCTGATTTCGGAGAGTGCCGGGAAATATACTTCGTATGTCATTATGCCGGCAACCTTTGATTATACTGCAGATATCATTGCGAAATTGCCGAAAGATAAAGTTTACATCCTCGATCGTTTAAAAGACGATCTGGTTGATTACCCGGTTGTTTATCAGGATTTTGGACAGGATGTTTATGACGCGTTAAAAGAAGGTCTTGATTTGCTCCGGAAGTATTCGAAACTGGTGATGATTTTTCCGGGAGGAAAAGAACCGGAAGGACGAATGCTTGGTTTTCAGCGCTTTTGCAACGAGAATGGATTTAAGTTTGAAATCATCAGGAATATTCTGAATAAGGAAATTGAACGTGGAGAAGCATTTTTTGTGCCTTCAGACCGGAATTTGGTGCGACTGGTAAAAATGGCAGCCGAAAAAAATCTGAAACTTGGGACAGATGTCGGAATCGTTTCTTTTAATGATACCGTGCTTAAAGAAGTCGTCGCCGGTGGTATTACAACGATTTCAACCGATTTTCAGTTGATGGGGCAAACCCTGGCCCAAATGATTCAGGAGAGAAGTTCTGAAAAGATCCGCAATAAGTCGATGCTAATCAGGCGAAACTCCCTTTGACATGTTTCAAAACACAAATTTCACAGTCTCCTGAATGTCAAAAACAGATAATTTTACCAACCAGTACCTACCAGTAGTTAAATATAGATTTTATGACGAATTTTAAACTTGAAGATCACCCGCATACCCGGCTGAATCCGCTTACAAACGATTGGATTTTAGTTTCTCCGCACCGCTCAAAAAGACCCTGGCAGGGCCAGGTTGAGAAACCGGTTTCAGACGAACGTCCCAAATACGATCCAACATGTTACCTGTGTGCGAACAATGAAAGGGCAGGAGGGAAGATCAATCCCGATTACAAAGGAACATTCGTATTTACCAACGATTTTAGTGCCTTGCTGACTGATACCCCGGATGGAGGCATGGACGAAGGCAATCTTTTTCAGGCCAGGAGCGAAAGTGGAATTTGTAAAGTCATTTGCTTTAGCGAAGATCACAGCCTGACCATTCCAGAGATGGAAGTGCAGGATATCCGCAATGTAGTTGATGTTTGGTGCGAACAATTTGAAGAGCTCGGAAACACCGGTTTGATTAATTACGTTCAGATTTTCGAAAATAAAGGAGCCATCATGGGATGTTCAAATCCGCATCCGCATGGGCAAATCTGGTCATCTTCGTCTGTTCCGGTTGAACCTGCGAAGGAATCGAAAACTCAGAAAATATATTTCGAAAAGCATGGACGAACCTTGCTGGGCGATTATCTGAAAGCCGAGTTGGAAAAGAAAGAACGTATTGTTGCTGAAAATGAGCATTATGTTGCTTTGGTTCCCTACTGGGCAGTTTGGCCGTTCGAAGCCATGATCATCAGCAAACGTGCAGTACAGAATTTACTTCTGTTGACCGATGAAGAAAGAACCGGTCTGGCTGATATTTATAAACAATTAACCGTTAAGTACGACAACCTGTTTGAAGTGTCGTTTGCTTATTCCGCAGGTTTACACCAGGCTCCAACCGATGGACAGGATTATCCGGAATGGCATTTACACATGCATTTTTATCCACCGCTGCTTCGTTCTGCTTCGGTGAAGAAATTCATGGTTGGATACGAAATGCTGGCGACTCCGCAACGTGACATTACGGCCGAACAGGCTGCCCGGCGATTGCGCGAATTATCAGATATTCATTATAAACAACAAACCAATAAATAATAAAACTTCAATAAAACTATGGCAAAAATTAGTGCTTTAACCGAAAAAATAGCCGGTGGTAACAATCCATTGTTTCAGGAATTATATGGATTTGACGATGCGGTTTTAAAAGAACAGGCATCCCGTTATTCAGCTTTAATGGCCGAATTTCAGAAAACATTCGGCAACGATGATGTTAGTTTGTTCAGTTCGCCGGGTCGTACCGAAATTGGCGGTAATCATACCGATCACAATTACGGACGCGTACTGGCCGGAGCCGTTAACCTGGATATGATTGCAGTTGCAGCTGTAAACGGATCAAACACCATTCGTATTAAATCAGAAGGTTATCCTGAATTTCAGGTCGGCCTGAGTTCGTTGGTAGCAGAGGAATCACAGTTTTATACTTCATCTTCAATCGTAAAAGGTATTTGTGCCCGCATGAAAGAAGTAGGTTACGAGATCGGTGGTTTCGACGCCTGCATCGAAGGTCGTGTGCCAAAAGGTTCAGGATTGAGTTCATCGGCTTCCTTCGAAGTGCTGATTGGTGCCATCCTGAATAATCTGTTTAACGACGGAAAAATGAGTGGTGTTGAAAATGCGATTATTGGTCAGTGGTCGGAAAATAATTTCTTCGGAAAACCATGCGGACTGATGGATCAGACAGCTTGTTCAGTAGGTGGATTGATCACCATAGATTTTAAAGATCCTTCGAACCCAATCGTAAAAGAGGTTGATTTCGATTTTGTATCGACCGGTTTTGCACTGGTTATTACTGATGTTGGCGGTGGTCACGACGATCCTGCTTCTCAGGCCGAATATGCTTCGTTGCCAACTGAAATGAAATCGGTGGCAGCTGTACTTGGCGCAAAAGTTTTAAGGGAGGTGACCATGGAACAAATCGTGGATAAAATTCCTGAAATCCGTAAAGTTACCGGCGACCGTGCTATTCTTCGTGCGTATCATTTTCAGGGCGATAATCAACGTGTTGTTGATCAGGTTGCTGCACTCGAAAAAAATGATTTCCAGTCGTTCCTGAAAATGGTTGTTGAATCGGGATACAGTTCGTATATGTACAATCAGAATATTTTTGATGTTGTTCACAAGGATGATCAGGTTGTTTCGGTGGCTTTGGCGCTGAGCGAAATGGTTCTGAAAGGAAAAGGAGCATGGCGCGTTCACGGTGGTGGATTTGGAGGTACCATTCAGGCTTTTGTACCACAGGATTTACTTGATAAATATGTGGAAACTCTTGAGCATGTATATGGCGAAGGGAAATGTCATAAATTATTTATCCGTGCAAAAGGTTCAATTAAACTTGATCTGTAAAAGCTACTAATTCATACTTAAACTAATTCAAATGACAAACAAACAGGGTGCTAACAAGTATTTGTTCCCGTTGATTGTGATGGCTTCACTTTTCTTTCTTTTTGGTTTCATCACAACCATGAACAATTCAATGATCAATTTTCTGAAAGATGCTTTCGGATTAAATGAAGTTGAAAAACAATTGCCTAACAGTTTCTTTTATGGAGCTTATGTTCTTTCAGTTCCGGTTGGATTTTTGATCAACCGGATTGGGTACAAAAATGGTGTGCTTTCCGGACTTGGATTGGTCGCAATCGGATTCTTCCTTTGTATTCCGGCGGTAGCCATGGGCTATTACGCCTTTTTGAGTGCGGTTTCAGTTTTTGCAATTGGTGTCGTAATCCTTCAGGTTGCAGCCAATCCATATGTAAATGCTCTTGGGGCCCCTGAAACAGCAGCCAGCCGGTTAACATTGACAAATGCCCTGAATTCGGTAGCTACAGTCATTGCTCCGATTTTTGTGTCAATGCTTATCGTTACTGATTCGAATGATCCAAAAGCTGTTCAGGGACCATTCATGATTATCGGGATCATTACAATTGTCATCCTGGGCATCATGTTTTTCCTGAAGCTTCCTGAAATTAAAGGAGAAGAAGAATCGGTTTCAGGTCAGAAAAAAACATATAAATCGAGTGCGTTTAAATATCCTCACATGTGGTTGGGATCACTGGCCATTTTCTTTTATATGGGTATTGAAATCGGGATTCCAAGTTTCTTTGCTGACTACGCAAAACAGCTTGGAATTGAAAACATCAACAGCATTGATATGTTGAAATATTACTGGGGTGGCCTGATGGTTGGCCGTGTATTGGGAATTTTTATTCTTCAGAAATATTCAGCCCGTCAGATATTGTCACTTTGTGCAATGGGTGGCACTGTTTTGGTTGCAGCTTCACTGGCAATTGGCGCAAGCGCTTCAACAGTTGCCCTTTGGTTGTTCCTGGGTACCGGATTATTCCATTCCATTATGTGGCCAACCATCTACAATCTGGCTCTGGAAGATTTGGGTCCGTTGGCGAAAGTGGCTTCCGGAGTAATTGCAACATCGGTAATTGGCGCAGCGATTCTGATGCCACTGATGGGAGCTATTCAAACAGCAACTGGTTCAGTTGTAATTGCTATTAGTTGTTTGTTTGTCTATTATGTTTATATGGTGTTCTTTGCAACAAAGGGCTCAAAAATCAGAACTTAATTTTATACTGAATAGTTGACTCAGATCTTCAATTCAATTCATGAAGGCCATCAGGATTTATCCGGGTGGCCTTTGTTTTTAATGTTAAATTTCGAAATAAGTGTGAATTTGACCCAATTGACCTAATTAAAACTTTCTGAAATTTTGAACCCATCTTATTTTCAAATATGAAAAAGAATATAACTTTCAGGATGAAAATTGAATTTCAAAAGTGTAAAAAAAGGAACGAATGTTAAGCAAAAATGATACATTTGTTGCTCATGTTTTAAATGCAGAAAAAAATGATTTTTTAGAATCTTCATAATCAACTACAAATAAATTTACAGACTAATTAAACTAATTAAATTCACACAATTATGACACAAAACAAAAGCTATTTTTTGCCAATTGTTATGATGATCTTACTTTTTGGTATGATCTCATTTGTGACCAATTTGGCCGCGCCTATGGGGATTGTATTAAAAAATCAGTTTCAGGTTTCCAACTTTTTAGGTATGCTTGGCAACTTTGCCAATTTCCTAGCTTATGCAGTAATGGGGATTCCTTCAGGAAAATTACTGGAGAAAATCGGGTATAAAAAGACTGCCCTAGTCGCCATTCTGGTAGGATTTTTAGGTGTGTTAATCCAATTCTTTTCAGGTATTGCCGCAAGTTTTGCTGTTTATCTTTTAGGAGCCTTTGTAGCAGGTTTTTCTATGTGTATGTTGAATACAGTTGTAAATCCAATGTTGAACACTTTGGGCGGTGCAGGTAAAAAAGGTAATCAGCTAATTCAGATTGGTGGATCTTTCAATTCATTGATGGGAACTCTTGTTCCAATTTTGGTTGGAGTATTGGTTGGGGACGTATTAAAAGCTACTATTCCGGATGTAAATCCAGTACTTTTCATCGCTCTAGGAATTTTTGCTATGGTAGGAATCGTATTATACTTTGTTGATATACCTGAACCTCATATTACAACAAAAGCGATCACTGAAAAATTAGCTCACAGTGCCTGGTCATTCCGTCATTTTATTTTGGGTGCAGTAGCTATTTTTGTATATGTTGGTGTTGAAATTGGTATTCCAGGAACATTGAACTTATTCCTTGCCGATCCTAATGCAGGTGGTCTGGCTGCAACTACAGCAGGTTTTGTTGCCGGTACTTACTGGTTCCTCATGCTTGTTGGACGTTTCATTGGAGCGTCAATTGGTGGTAAAGTTTCAAGTAAAACCATGTTAATTGTTGCTTCATTCGTAGGTATGATATTTATTCTTTTGGCAATATTTTCCCCAACTTCAACAACGGTGTCAATGCCTGTGTTCCAGTCTACTACTGAAGGTTTATCGTTTGGATCTGCAGAGGTGCCGATTAATGCCATGTTCCTTGTTCTATGTGGATTATTTACTTCCGTAATGTGGGGGGGTATCTTTAATCTTGCAGTTGAAGGTCTTGGTAAATATGTTGCTGCTGCTTCCGGAATTTTCATGACCATGGTTGTTGGTGGTGGTATTCTTCCGTTGTTGCAGAACTTTGTAGCCGATTCTGCCAACTATATGGTTTCATATTGGGTACCTTTCCTTGGATTGGCTTACCTGTTCTACTATGCTGTTATCGGTAGTAAAAATGTGAATACTGATATCCCGGTAAATTAATCAGAACGTTTTTTAGCTATTATATGAGAAGGGCCAGCAATGGCCCTTCTTTTTTTTGATATAATTAAGAAAAAATGTTTTCCAGCAGAAAAGCGTATTAATTACACTTTAGTTTATAAAAGTAAAAAATACTTTTATACTTTAGCCACCACTAAACTGGATTCGTTTTTATGGAATTGTATAAAATTCATCCGCAATATTATGTTGCTGTTGATTGTGTGATACTGGGTTATCAGGATGAAGAAATTAAACTTTTACTTTATCCGAGAAGCTTTGAGCCATACAAAGGCAAATGGTCGTTGCTGGGTGGATTTGTTCAGGATAATGAGTCGGCAGACGAAGCTGCAGCGCGGATATTAAAACAGACCACTGGTTTGGGGCAGATTTTTTTAGAGCAGGTTGAATCTTTTTCAAATCCGAGCCGTGATCCTGAAGCACGGGTGATCAGTTTGGCTTATTATGCATTGATTCGTATCGATTTGCACGACGAAGAAAAAGTTAAAGAGAACGGAGCCTATTGGGTTTCAATCAATAAATTGCCGAACCTGATTTTCGACCATCAGCAAATGTTCGAAAAGGCATTGGTGAAACTTCAGCAAAAGGCTGGATACAGTTTAATTGGTACCGAATTATTACCTGAAATGTTTACTTTGATACAATTGCGGAAATTGTACGAAGCTCTTTTTCAGCGTGAATTTGATCCCGGGAATTTCAGAAAGAAAATACTTTCGCTCGATGTTCTCGATAAATTGGATGTTAAAGACGCTTCTGAATCGAAAAAAGGCGCTTTTTATTACAAGGTAAGAAGCAATTTTGGAGGAATTGATGTTAATCGGATTGTTAAATTTTAAACTCGTATAATCTAATCTGTTAAACTATGAATTGGAATTCACATGAATTTATTTGGCTCGACTGGACAGTTATGGCAGTCGGGATTTTGGCTGTAGCCTGGGCTGTATGGAATTCGATACAAAAACACAAACGTTTGCAGCAAGGTGCAGATAGTGAAGACTACCTGTTCGGAAAAGGTGAGCCATGGTATATTATTGGCGCAGCTATCTTTGCTGCAAACATTGGCTCGGAACACCTTGTTGGACTTGCCGGAACAGGTGCAAATGCAGGTGTTGGTATGGCGCACTGGGAGATGCAAGGCTGGATGATACTCATTCTGGGCTGGCTCTTTGTGCCGTTCTACCAACTTATGAATAATAAATTGGGGAAAATCATTACAATGCCCGATTTTCTCAAAAATCGGTACACACCTGCTACAGGTTCATGGCTGTCGATCATTACACTTATAGCTTATGTGCTGACTAAAGTGAGCGTAACAGCATTTACCGGCGGTATCTTTATGGAAAGCCTTCTTGGCTTGCCTTTCTGGTACGGAGCTATTGGTTTGATCGTATTAACAGGTGTCTTTACCGTTTTTGGCGGAATGAAGGGTGTGATGACACTGTCAGCCATTCAAACGCCTATACTTATCATTGGTTCCTTCCTTGTGCTTTTTTTAGGATTGTCAGCTCTCGGAGATGGCAGTATTGCTCATGGATGGACTGCAATGATTGATTATTCTAAAACACTTGGCAAAGGAGCAGACGGTGTTGCCTACGGCACAAACCATATGTTCCACTTCGAAACTGGTGACCCATTGTATGATGAATATCCCGGTTTTTGGGTATTTATCGGAGCAACAATTATCGGTTTTTGGTATTGGGCTACCGACCAACACATCGTTCAACGTGTACTCGGACAAACAAAAGGTGAGTCGAACGACGTAGTGATGAAACGTGCACGCAGAGGGACTATTGCAGCTGGTTATTTCAAATTGTTGCCAGTATTTATGTTCCTCATACCGGGTATGGTTGCCGCCGCTTTGGCAGCGCGTCCCGACAGCGGCTTTACGTTAGAAAATCCTGATACTGCCTTTGGCTCTATGGTTAAGTTTGTATTGCCCGCTGGTGTGAAAGGTATTGTTACCATCGGATTTATATCCGCATTGGTTGCTTCTTTAGCTGCATTCTTCAATTCCTGTGCTACTTTATATACCGAAGACTTTTATAAGCCAATGTTTAAAGGCAAAACCGAGGAAAGATACGTGTTGGTTGGCCGGATTGCAACAGTTGTTGTAGTAATACTTGGTATTGTTTGGATACCTGTTATGATGAGTCTTGGCAGTCTTTACTCTTATCTTCAAGGTATTCAATCGCTGCTTGCTCCTGCTATGGTAGCCGTATTCGTAATGGGTATATTTTTCAAAAGAATTACACCTAAGGCAGGGGAGTTTGGTTTAATTGTAGGATTTTTGATTGGTATGGTACGTTTGCTGACCAACATCTTCACAAATACAGGTAAAGACGTAATGACTGGCTGGTACTGGGAATCAACTCATTGGTTCTGGCATACCAACTGGCTTATCTTTGAGATATGGCTACTCGTCTTCATCATGTTGTTTATGGTTGTAGTATCATTCTTTACTACAAAACCTACCGCTCAACAGATCGAGTTTATCACTTTCACCGACGACTACAAAACCCTGGTCAGGAAAAGTTGGAACATGTGGGATGTAATTGCTTCGTTAGGTGTAGTCCTAGCTTGTGCTATGTTCTATATGTATTTTTGGTAGAAACCGAAAGTCACCTTCGTTTCATTGCTGAAAGAAACGGAGGTATCTAAAAAATAGTTAAATTGCCCGGATTAATCATTCGGGCAATTTTTTTATGTACGATATTATTGGGGATGTACATGGTCATGCTGATCAGCTGAAAAATCTACTGATTAAAATGGATTATCGACTCATTGATAATTGTTATACACATCCAACACGCAAAGCTGTTTTTGTTGGCGACTTCATTAACCGGGGACCTAAAATCAGGGAAACCATTCTTTTGATCCGAAAAATGGTTGAGAATGGAACCGGGTATGCCATATTAGGTAATCATGAATTATATGCTGTTTTGTATTATTTACGCGACAATGAAGGTAAATATTATAAAAAGAGAATTCCAAAATACCAGCTTCAGATAAACCAGACACTGGCCGAATTTGTATCTCATAAGGAGGAACTGAAAAGCCATCTGAAATGGCTCAGAACACTGCCCATGTTTCTTGATTTCGGGAAAATCAGGGTGGTTCATGCCTGTTGGGATGATGAAAATATTGCACTTCTGAAACAGAAACTGACTGAACCTAAATTGTCAAAACTTCAACTTCGTGAAATAGCCCTGAATGGGACCGAGTTTTCTGATAAATTCTGGAAAACCTGTAAAGGAATCGATTTTATACTTCCGCGCGACCTGCTTATTTTTGATGACGAAGGCCGTCCGCATCGCTCATTCCGTATGAAATGGTGGGAAGATCCTGAAGGTAAAACATTTAAGGATATTTCGCTGGAAAGCCGGTTTGATCTTCCGGCTTACACCATTCCCAAAGAGATTATTTTATATAAACGAAACTATCCGAAAAAAGCGCCCATCGTCTTCTTTGGTCATTATTGTTTAAAAGAGTGTTGCGGGATATTTTCTGATAACCTGTGTTGTGTCGACTCCTGCATAGCCAGGACTGGTAAATTGCTGGCATACAGATGGGATGGAGAATCAAAATTGAATAGAGCCAATTTTATATTGTCTGATGATGATGCTTAACATTCAGTAATTCAGCGTGTTGTTGTGTTTTGAAAACTTCTGTAAAAAACCTGATTTTTTTTAATTTGACCTATTGCGGGGCAAAAAAGAAAGGCTATATTTGCAAAGCCTTTTGAGAAACGGATTTCAGGAGGTTTGTTCTTTAAAAAGTATTGTAAATTTTGAAAAAATGGACTTGATTCTTCTTGAATCAGGTTCGAAAAAAAAAACTCTGGTGCGGTAGTTCAGTCGGTTAGAATATCGGCCTGTCACGCCGAGGGTCGCGGGTTCGAGTCCCGTCCGCACCGCGAAAAGCTTCAAGAAATTGAAGCTTTTTTTGTTTGTAAAGATCAAACTTCATGTTTGGAACAATTCATTATAGAGATGGAATTAAATTAATCTCAAATAAACCACCTCTGACTTCATCGAATTCAATTCTTGTCTATTCATTTAAATTCATTAAGAATTTTTTTTCTGATCTGGCTAACCGAATTTAAACATTAACAATTGGTTGATGTTAATATGTGATATATTTAGACAAAGAAATATTTATAATCATAAACACATATCCTATGAAATTGTACAGAATCTTATTGTTCGCAGTTATTGTATTAGGTTTATTTTCATGCAGTGAAAAACCGAAACAGGACGATGGTCCGAAATATTACCGGCTGATTCAGTTCAGTGAAACTCCCTGGGACATTGAAAAAGGTACTCATCCGCTTTCAGCTGAAGAGGCAAAAACCATCAACAATTATAAATTTACATACAACGAAAACAAACAGCTTGTTTCGGTTGAATACAATCGGAACGGTGTTTTGCTCGATTATTCCTCCCTGGGGGCAGCAAAAATTTCCTACACTTATGAAGGAAACAAACAATTAAAAAAATTCTATAACGAGAAAGGCGATTCAATTAAAAATGGCGGAGCTTCGATATTTGAATATACTCTGGACGATTCAGGAATGAGAATTGCCATGCGGTACCTTGATGAAAACGGGGCCCCAACCGAAAACAGGAACAAAGTTCATAATTTTGAATGGAACAAACTTCCGGATGGTATGATTCGGGAAGTGAGGTATAATCTGGCTGGCGAAAACGTGGTTATGAATCCGTTCTGTCCGTTTTACGAGCTTCGTTTTTCATACGATGCCAATGGTTTTGTTACCCGAATGGCTAACTACCAGGCCGATACACTTTACAATTGTACAGCCGAAAATTGTGGTGAAAAAGGTGTTTCATATTTTCTTTTCGAGAACAATGAATTTGGCGATTTGCTAAAATTTTCGGTTCACAATACCGAAAATCAACTTTCGAACTTATACTGGGGTTGGGCCAAACGTGTCAACGTGGTCGATCAGAATGGTTACACCATTGAATCAACCCAGTTCGATCAGGATGATGAATTCCTGAGTGGCAAAAATGTTCCGGTAACCACTTCGGTTTACGACGAACATGGTGCATTGATCAAACGGATTTCGATGGATAAAGACAAAAATGTAGTCAATAATCCTGGGAATGGGGTGGCTATTGAGGTATATCAATACGATGAACAGGGCCACCGGACCGAAACTTTACAATACGATCAGAATGAAGTTTTAATTGAAAAGAAAGCTTAATAATCCGTAACGTATTTCTCGAATATGTACCATCTGAAAACTATCTCACAAATATTTGCTGTTATTTTGGTTTCCTTCCTTATTTCCTGTTCCGGAGGAGGAAATAGAACAAAACCGGTGGAAAGTACCGCACCCCCTGTGGCAAAGGCCGAACCGGTGGACGTTAATGCCGAAGCTCAAAAATTGCTCAGGTATCTTGAAGAATCCGGCGATTATGTGAATTCCAAAAGTTTTCCGGCGCTGATCAAAACTTCAGCCGTGCACGACGAACTTTCAGGAAATATTAAAATCATTGATTTGCGTGATGCGGATTCTTTTGTAAAAGGACACATCAAAGGGGCCGTGAATGTTGAATTCAGCCAGATTCCTGATTATTTTACCAACAAGATTAAACCGTTTGAATACGATAAAATTGTTGTGGTTTGTTATGCCGGTCAGATTGCAAGCTATGCCAGTTCGCTGCTGCGTTTGATGGGTTACGGAAATGTGTACGCCATGCGTTGGGGAATGAGTGGCTGGAATAAGGATTTTGCACAGGATTCCTGGCTGAAAAACATCTCAGACAAATACCAGGATAAACTTGAGACGAAAGAAAATGAACGAGCCGCACTGGTTGATTTTCCACAGTTGAATACGGGCAAGTCTTCCGGAGATGAAATTATGGCCGATCGTTTTAACCGTTTGTTTGCAGCCGGTTACAAAGATGCTTTTATTTCAGCTGATCAGGTTTTTGAACAGCCTTCAGGTTTTTATACCATCGACTACGAGTGGAAAGACAAGTACGAAGCCGGTCACATTCCTGGTGCAGTGCGGTACAAACCCAAAGGATTGCTTGGTATTGTTCCTGAAATGGAATCGATCCCAACCGACAAAGAGGTAGTGGTTTATTGCGGAACCGGGCACAACTCAGGTTTTGTAACTGCCTACCTTCGCCTGTTTGGTTACCATGCAAAAACCTTAACCTACGGAAACAATGCGTTTATGCATTCGAGCATGGTTGAAAATAAGACAAAATTTGCATGGCTGCCATTTACCGATGCAGAAATAAGTAATTATGAATATGTGAAGTAATTACTGAAATAATATGATACATCAGAAGAAACAGAGTTCAGAGTTTAACGACTTCAGGACTCTGTTTTTTTGTTTTCCGTCTGTCCTGAAGACGAATTTCTGGTTTTTCAGATTGAATCCGTTTCGATTCCGGCGCTTGTGTCCGGCTCAAATTTGTAGTTCAACACTTCAGGATTTGGATTTGGTGAAAGGATGTAAACGTTTTTAAATCCAAGCTGATTCAGGATCATCCAGGCTTTGGCTGACTTTGAATCGTCGGACGAATACAGGATCAGATCACCCTCAACTTCCTCCAGGATTTTACGGGTTGATTTGTCAAGCAGGTTTTCAGTCTGAATGGCAATGATCTTATTAACCGGAATGGTATCCGGAATATTTTCAGGATCAAGATTAATGATCAGGTAAGGCTTTCCCAGCTTTTTTAGTTGTTCAGGCGAAACCAGGTTGTTGCCATTTTTTGCCATCTCAAGCCCTGATTTCACCTCTTCCTTAAACAGGTTCTTGTTCGAATTCCGGATAAAAACCAATGCCAGAAGAACCACGATGACCAACAGGACAATTCTTAAATTTTTGAACAGATTCATTTTTCGTTTCTTTAATTATTCGCAACCACCGTCCAGCTTCGATTCAACCAATCGTTTGGCGTTGAAATACTTTGTTTTTAGACTGTCGGGCAGGCTGTTGATCTGTGTAAATGTTTTTCGGGCATGAAGCCGGTTTTCGAAACGCGCATTTTCGAGAGGTGTAATTTTTTCGCCAGAAAATTGAGTCAGCATCACTGTTCTGAACCATTCATTCATGCCGCCTTTCATGATGTAATTGTCACCATAATTCATCCCGCATGAAATTGTCCAGGCATAACTGGCTGTTTGATCACCATTTCCATAAAAAATGTTTTTCATTTCCTTTTGGTTCAGATAAGTTTCCCAAATAGGATTCTGAAAATCGAAAATTGGAATGTTAATAGAACCGGGAATGTTGCAGATTTTAAATTCTTCCGGGTTACGCACATCAATCAGTTGAATGGTGCTGTCTTCATTGTTCATGAACCGGGCAACCTGATCGACCGAAAAATAGCATTCGTCAGAAATCGATTTAGCGAGTAAATCGGCAGGCTTTAGCTGGAACGATTTTGCGGGATTGAAAGGCAAAAAGGCTAAAATAATGCCTACGCCCAGAAGCAAAACCGAATATTTAATTCGTGCATTCATGTTAATCGGGATTAAAGTTCATTGGTGATTTCCTGACGTCCGAACTTTTTCTCAGCCAGTTCGGCTAACCAAAACAAAGCCACAGCAGCTAAAATCAAAATCAGGGTAAATACTCCGGAAGAAATACCCATCCATTCGTCGATTCGCATGGCTCCTTTATAGTTTTGCATGGCAGTGGATTCAATCATCGGGTAGGTTTCGGCAAATAAAAAAGCGCCAGCCATTCCGCCCAAAAGAAAAATCATAGCATCAATTTTACCGATGGATAGGGCACTGATTCCGGTTCCGGGGCAATAGCCACCCATCACAAAACCTGCCCCCATGATCACTCCACCAATGATTGTGGCGTTCATATAATATGGATTCACAAATACCAGTTTCAGGTTGAGTAAACCAAAATAACTGAGCAATTGAGAACCTGCCAAAGCAACGATGGCCGCTGTGAAAAAGACTTTGAGCACCGTGGTATCGTATCCGTAAAACATGCCGGCCAGTTTCCGGCTCGATGAAAAACCTGCTTGTTCAAGAGCAAATCCAAATCCGATGCCGATGAGAAAGGCGATGAATAAGTTAAGCCATTCCGGAAGTTCTGAAAGTATTGAGATGGGTCCCATGAATTAAATTTTGAATGATGAATTTTGAATGATGAATTTTGACCTGGAACTTATTAGATCCACAGTTTTCGGAAGAACCAGGCAAAAAGGTATGCTGAACCAAAAATGGCGATCATGGTGACGAATCCGGCGACCGACAAAACTGCCATTCCGGAGAGAGCAGCACCACTGGTACAACCCCGGGCTAACTGCGCGCCATACACAAAAAATACACCACCCAGAAACGCAAATAACAAACGTTTTTTGTTCGTGATTTTTGAAGATTTTTCAATCTTGAATTTTAGACGGTGGGAGAGTGCTCCGGAAATAAAACCTCCCAGCACCATTCCTAAAACTTCGAGACCAAGCCAGCTTTTCATCGGGCTTTCACCATTTTCGAAATATTTGCTGTAATACGAAGTATTCACTGCATATTCATGATCTACAGCGCCAACTAATGCCACCACCGCGTATTTTATTCCACCACTGGCACCGAGTCCACGTCCCGAAAAGAACATGGCAGATAAAAGAACAAGTCCCAGTAGTACCCCGGCCAGGTAAGGATTCATATAGTTTTTTCTTTCCATAGATACTGATTTTTTCAATTCGTTTAAGGTATTGTCATTAAGACAATTTAAAAGTAAGGATTGTTTGCAAAGTTAGATACTCTTAAAACCGGATTAACAAACAATAACAGATATAAACATCTTTTGTCAATCTATTGCAAAAAATGATTTATGATTAAATGAAGAGATTCTTTCAAATAATACTGTATTTTTAATCTTTTCAGTATAAATAAATTTTGATTTGGAATATTTAGTAAATGTTTGACCTCAGAACTATATATTTAACATACGCTATTACAGATATTTTAAGTCTGGTCGTTTTTACGTTGTTATTTCAGCAGACTAAAAAAAGATTTCCGGGTACAACCATTTTAATGGTTAGCTATGTATTTCATACTTTTGGCAACATATTTATTTTAATGCGGGGAGTTATTCCTGATTGGCTTTCTATTCCTGTAGCAAATACTATTTTTTTTTCCACAGGTATTTCATTACTGATTGGTCTGGAGTATTTTCTAAACAAAAAAGGACCACAAATTCATAACTATATTTTTATTCTCCTTTTTTTTCTTGTTCACAGTTATTTTTCACTCGTGAAATCAGATATGACAGTTAGGAATTTAAATACTTCGATATCATTTCTGATCGTTTTTGTACAGTGTGCCTGGCTCATGTTAAGAAGGGTACCACCTGAAAAACGTGAATTAACTTTTAGTGTTGGAATTGTTTCGATGGCATATGTATTTGTCACTTTGCTGCGAATAATCTATTTTTTAATTCATCACCCATCCGAAATAAATTATTTGAATTCAAATGCTGCGGAGTCGTTATTTGTTTTGTCTTATCAAATGCTTTTTCTGCTTCTGACATTTACACTGGTTTTAATGTTTAATAAGCGTTTGTTGATGGAGATTGAATCTCATGAAGAGAAATTTTCAAAGGCATTTTACCACTCACCAAATGCATATATTTTATCCCGATTTCCAGATGGACAGATATTTGAGGTGAATGAGGGATTTTGTAAAATTTCAGGCTATGACATTTCAGAAATAATGGGTAAAACAATTTATAATCTGATTTTATATGGAAAAGAGGAAGACCTGCTTTCGGTTAATCATGAGATATCTTCTTCTGGTAAAATATTGGGTCGGGAATTACAGTTCCGTAAAAAATCAGGACAAATAATTACCGGTCTCTTTTCTGCAGAAATAATAACGGTTAATAATGAGAAATGCATTATTTCAGTAATTAACGACATTACAGAGCGTAAACTGACAGAAGAAATTCTCAAAGAAAGTGAATCCAGTTTACGTAAACTCAACGCTACCAAAGACAAACTCTTTTCCATTATTGCACACGATCTTCGGAATCCATTTTTCTTTATGATTGGCTATAGCGAAGTACTTAAGAAACAAGTGAAAGAACTGGATTCGAATACGATTGAAAAGTATGCCGGGATAATTAATTCGGCTGCAGTTAAAACTTTTGGTTTGGTTGAAAATCTTCTGGATTGGGCAAAGATTCAACAAGGAAAGATGTTTTTCAATCCTTCGGATATTGGTTTGAAAAAAATGGTTGATGATGTGTTTAATTTGTTGAAAGAAAATGCTGATAATAAGGAAATAGAATTCTTCAATCATATTCCTGATCACATGTTGGTGTTTGCTGATCAGAATATGTTGAAAACTATCCTGCGAAATCTGATATCCAATGGACTGAAATTCACTAATAATAATGGGTTTATTGACATTGGGACAATCGAAAATGAAAATGAGATTCGAATTATTGTAAAAGATAACGGAATTGGAATAAAACCGGAAAATATTTCACAATTATTCCAGGCAACTTCAAATCAAACGACCCGTGGTACAGAAAATGAGAAAGGTACAGGTCTGGGATTGATCTTGTGTCATGAATTTGTATCGAAACATGGTGGACAAATTGAAGTGGAAAGCGAGTTGGGAATTGGAAGTGTTTTCAGTTTTACACTACCGAAAGTAAAACCTCAGGTTTAATTTTGATTGCGTTTGATTAGTGAATCACAATGAATTGATACCGGCAAAAATGCTTTGTGGTGTAGTGATCGAATTTTGGAGCAACCCCAAGGTCAAGTATCAATTTAATTGACAAAGCTTGTTTTGACAAGGAAATATTATGAAGAGAAATTAGTTATAATTCCCGACAAAGTCGGTTAACTTTCTGCTTCCAATACCGCGTTTACCGAACCGTGAAGCAATAACAATCGTTTGGCGGTTACTTCGTCGTAACCCAGTTCATTCATAATCATGCGTGTTCCCCGGTTGATCAGTTTCTGGTTCGTCAGCTGCATATTCACCATTTTGTTTCCTTTCACCCGGCCCAGTTTAATCATCAGTGAGGTGGTGATCATGTTCAGGATTAACTTTTGAGATGTTCCCGATTTCATCCGGGTGCTTCCCGTTAAAAACTCCGGTCCAACTATCGCTTCTATAGGAATGTCAACGTTCTTAGCCAGATCACTTCCGGTATTATTTACGATGCAGCCAGTCAGAATTCCTGCTGTTCTTGCTTTTTTTACCGCGCCGATTACATAAGGAGTCCGGCCCGAAGCCGCAATTCCAACAATGGTATCCAGTTCTGTTAGCTGGTATTTCTCCAGATCTTTCCAGCCTTGTTCTGTATCGTCTTCAGCCATTTCAACCGCTTTGCGGATGGCCCGGTCGCCGCCGGCAATGAGGCCAATAACCAAATCAGGGCCGACACCAAAAGTTGGCGGAATTTCCGAAGCATCCAAAATTCCAAGACGACCACTTGTCCCGGCACCCAAATAGAATAATCGTCCTCCTTTTTTCATCCGAAGGTAAACCTGTTCCACCAGTTTTTCTATTTGCGGAATAGCTGCATGTACAGCAGGTAAAACCTTCTGATCTTCCTCGTGAATACTTGTTAAGAGATCTTTAACCGATTTCTTTTCCAGATCGTTATGCAATGAATCGGCTTCGGTGGTGCTGTCTGTTGTCATTCTGAATGTCTGATTTATTGAATACTTTACCTTTTTTTACTTGTTCACTGAAGTATAATATTTCTCCAGTCCGTCGATCGGATCTTTGATGATTATCGTTTGTTCATAGCCATAATAGCTGGCTGTATTGTTCAGGATCTGGCTAAAATAGAAAGCGACCGAGCCAATAAAACCAATCGGCATTTTAGAATATCCCGGAAGTTTGATCACATTCCGTTCGAAAAATTCCATGAAATTCTGTTGCACAAATTCCTGACAATAAGCAGAGTTGGCATGTGCTGATAAAAATGGAACAAACTGAGCCAGAAACTGATTCGGTTTTTCCGTCCGGTAAACCCGGTTTAGCGCTTCTTCGCGGGTAAGTTTAAACTGGTTTTCAAAATCTTCGCGCAAGCGGGCCGGCATCACTTCCTTGAAATAATCACCCAAAAGTTTCCGTCCCATCACGGCACCACTGCCTTCGTCGCCCAAAATAAAACCCAGAGGCGAAATGCCATCAGTTATTTTTTCACCGTCGTACAAACAGGTATTCGATCCGGTACCTAAAATACAGGCAATTCCCGGTTTATTACCGAACAGGGCTCGTGCAGCCCCAAGCACATCGCTGTAGGTTTCGATGGTTGCTGCCGGATAAATCTGGTTTAATGCTCTGCGAATGATGTCGCCTTTTTCGGCGTTCACAATTCCGGCTCCATAAAAGTAAATTTCCTGAATATCAGTTCCGGTTTCAGGAAAGAGTGCTCCGGATAATTCCTGAAAGATATCTTCTTCAGTCCTGAAAAATGGATTGATACCAGCCGTTATTATGCTTTTTGTTTCTCCTGAATTCCCAATTAGTTTCCAGGCTGTTTTAGTCGATCCGCTGTCAGCGATAAGTTTCATTGAATAATCTTATTATTTATGCTTTTCTATGAATAGCCGCAAAGATAAGTTTTTTGAACTGGATGTAAATGTTTCGTAATTCAAATGAGAAGAACGTAGTGAAAAGTTTAGCTGAGAAAGCGTCTCTTTTAAATTGATTTATATCTTTATGAATCTTAAGAATTCATTTTCTGATGCACAATTTGAAAACTTATACCTCTATGAAAGGATCTTTGCTTGTGGTTATTATCTGTTTAATTTCTTTCGCAGCTAAAGCATCTGAGGTAATACGGATCAACCAATTGGGCTATTTGCCTCATTCGGTTAAAGTTGCTGTGTTTATTTCTGATCAGAAAAACGAACTTTCCTCCTTTCAATTATTCGAAACACTTTCCGGGAAAATGGTTTTTGAAGGAAAACCCGAAATGGCTGATGCTGAAGTTTGGGGCATGAAATCTGCCTATCGTTTGAATTTTACTGCTTTTCAGCAAATTGGCGGATACTTTATTAAAGCCGGAAATGCAATATCTCAGTCATTTGGCATTTCGCCGGATGTTTATAAAGGCACAGCCGATTTCATTTTAAATTACATGCGCCAGCAGCGTTGCGGGTTTAATCCTTTTCTGAAAGATTCCTGCCATACCCATGATGGAATTATCGTCGATCATCCGACACGCAGCGGCGAACAGATTGATGTGACTGGCGGATGGCACGATGCATCCGATTATCTGCAATATACCACCACTTCGGCTAATGCTGTTTACCAGATGTTGTTTGCGTACCAGCAAAATCCCTCCGTTTTCGGTGATCAGTATCTTGAAAATGGACTGCCCGGTGTAAACGGAATTCCGGATATCCTGGACGAAGCACGTTGGGGACTCGACTGGTTACTGAAAATGAACCCGGCAAAGAATGAAATGTACAATCAGATTGCCGACGACCGCGACCATCAGGGATTTCGGCTGCCTACCAAAGATACGATTGATGCTTACGGTCTGGGGAAATACCGTCCGGTGTATTTTATTACCGGAAAGTCACAAGGTTTAGGTAAGTATAAAAATCGTACGACCGGAGTATCGTCGACGGCAGCTAAGTTTTCGTCTGCTTTTGCATTAGGAGCTTCAGTATTTAAAAATATTGACACCGTATTTTTCAGTCAGATCCTCCGGAAGTCGCATGAAGCCTGGGATTTTGCTAAATCAGATCTCGGGAATTGCCAGACCGCCTGCATCGCTTCGCCCTATTTTTACGAAGAAGACAATTATGTCGACGATATGGAACTTGCAGCGGCCTCGCTCATCAACATAGATTCTCAAACTGATTTTCAGAAGGAAGCAAAATATTGGGGCGAGCTGGAACCGGTTACTCCCTGGATGGAACTAAACCGGGCACGACATTACCAATATTACCCATTTGTAAATTTGGGGCATGCTTTACTTGCGCAATCGGGTAATCCTGCAATTGCGAAGCAATTTACCGCTTTAATGAAACAGGGACTCGACCAAATTCAAAAATATGCAGGTGATGATCCCTTCCGGATTGGTGTGCCATTCGTGTGGTGTTCGAATAATTTTGTTGTGGCTGCTGCAACCCAGTCCAGATTATACCGGGAAATTACCGGTGATACCAGTTTCGAACCGATGGAAACCGCTCTGACAGACTGGCTTTTTGGATGCAATCCGTGGGGAACTTCAATGATTTGCGGACTCCCGACTGGTGGCGATTTTCCTGAATCGCCGCATTCTTCGCTTACCTATTTATTGAAAAAAACGACAACAGGCGGTCTGGTTGACGGACCGGTTTATTCAACCATTTTCAACAGCCTGATCGGAATCAAAATGTTTGATCCTGATGAATATGCTGCTTTCCAGAACGGCAAAGCAGTTTACCACGATGATATTGGTGACTTTTCGACTAATGAACCTACGATGGATGGAACGGCCAGTTTGAGTTATCTGCTTTCATCGCTGGAATCTGAAAACAAACCGGATAAGGCAATTGTAGATAATGAAGGTGCAATGGTCCGCAACAATCCGGAAGAGAAGAAAGTGTACCTGATTTTTTCGGCTCATGAATTTGCGGAAGGTGGAAAAACGATTACCCAAACATTAAAAAAATACAAGGCCAGGGCTTCGTTCTTTTTTACCGGAAAATTCTACGGAAATGCTGAAAATAAATCACTTATTCAGGATTTGATTAATGATGGGTATTATTTGGGTGCGCATTCCGATGCACATTTGTTGTATGCCGACTGGGAAATGCGTGATTCAACCTTGGTCAGTCAGGAATTATTTGCCAGCGATTTAAAAAGCAATTACCAAAGGATGGCTGAATTCGGTATTTCACCTGAAAAAGCGAAGATATTTTTACCGCCTTACGAATGGTATAATTCCAAAACTGTTAACTGGAGTCGTAACCTGGGATTAAAAGTTATAAATTTTACACCAGGAATCTGCTCGAATGCCGATTATACCATTCCGAATATGACCAATTACCTCTCTTCTGTTTCTATTCTGAATGAAATCAAAAGCTTTGAAAAGAATGATCAGAACGGACTGAATGGTTGTATTATTCTTATTCATTTGGGAACTGCGCCGGAAAGGACAGATAAGTTTTACAACCGGCTGGACGATTTATTAAGTTACCTGAAACAAAAAGGATATAAAACAGAACACTTTTAGCAATCAGACACAAACAGAAATTATGAGATATTTCCAGCGCTGGAATAAAGAATCGATCAAGTTAATTGCACCAAATCAATCGATAATTGTCAATAGTTTCTCATCATTGATGGTTTTGATTTGTATTTGCGATGAATATTTGATCACTGGAATTTGAAACTTAATGTAAATGAGCACACTCGTCGTTTTTATTATTATACTTTCGTTCTTCGGAATTCTGCTGGGTGTTTCGCATTTCACTTCAAAAAATGTTGACAGCGAAACCTTTTTCACCGGAAACCGCAAATCTCCCTGGTACCTGGTGGCTTTCGCCATGATCGGAACCACCATTTCCGGAGTTACTTTTATCTCTGTTCCCGGTGAAGTGGGGAATTCAGGATGGACTTACCTGCAGTTTTTGCTCGGGAATTTTGTTGGATACTGGGCTGTGGCATTGGTTCTGATTCCCTTGTATTACAGACTTCAACTGGTATCGATTTATACTTATCTCAATCAGCGTTTCGGAGTGGGTTCCTACAAAACAGGTTCATTCTTTTTCCTGATTTCGCAAACCATTGGCGCATCATTCCGGATGTATCTGGTAGCTGGTGTGCTTCAGATCGCTTTTTTCGATGCCCTCGGAATTCCTTTCTGGGCAACGGTTTTATTCACCATCCTGATGATCTGGATTTATACTTATCGTGCCGGAATTAAAACGGTGGTCTGGACAGACTCACTGCAAACCATTTTTATTCTGACATCGGTGGTTCTGACGATTATTGTGATTTCAAATCAGCTGGATATGAGTCTGGGGAAGATGATTCAGTCGATTGATGAACATCCGTACAGCAAAATGTTTGATTGGGACTGGCGTTCGAAAACCAATTTTTTTAAACAATTTATGGCTGGTCTCGGAATCGTGATTGTAATGAATGGCCTCGACCAGAACATGATGCAGAAAAGTCTGACCTGCAAAAACCAGAAAGACGCGCAGAAAAATATTTACTGGTTTAGCTTTGCCTTTATTCTGGCCAACATACTTTTCCTGAGTCTGGGTGTGATGTTGTATATTTTCGTTCAGCAAAAGGGAATTGCCGTTCCTGAAAAATCCGATGATCTGTTTGCTATTCTGGCACTGAACCATTTCGGATTAATTGCCGGAATATTGTTCCTGTTGGGAATTATTTCGGCTGCCTATTCCAGCGCCGATTCTGCCTTAACAGCCCTGACAACCGCTTTTTGCATCGATTTTCTGAATCTCGACACTAAAAATCCAAAGAGCAAACCTACCCGGATAAAAGTGCACATTGCCTTTTCGTTCCTGATGTTTCTGGTCATCGTATTGTTTCGTTTTATCAACAACGACAGTGTGGTAACTGCGGTTTTCAAAGTTGCAGGATACACGTACGGACCTTTACTTGGACTTTTCGCTTTCGGAATCCTGACTAAAAAACAGGTAAAAGATCGGTTCGTACCTATTCTTGGTTTGCTTTCGCCGGTGCTGACTTACATTATCAACGTGAATTCCGAAGCCTGGCTCAGAGGCTATAAATTTGGTTTCGAATTGTTGCTGTTGAACGGGTTGATCATGTTTCTAGGATTGCTTTTACTCACCAATAAACAAACTATATCTAATGGAAAAAAAACAGCGTTACCTCGCTCTTGATGTGCTTCGTGGAATGACCATCGCCCTGATGATTCTGGTAAATAATCCCGGAAGCTGGTCGCATATTTATGCCCCGCTCGAACATTCACACTGGCACGGATGTACGCCTACTGACCTTGTTTTTCCGTTCTTTTTGTTTGTGGTTGGAGTTTCCATGTTCTTCTCATTTTCTAAATATGGCAATACCCTGAACAAGGAATCACTGATGAAAATTGGTAAACGAACATTTTTGATATTTGCCATTGGTTTATTCTTAAATTCTTTTCCTCAATGGACGGCCGATTTTTCCACGCTCCGTATTATGGGAGTTCTTCAGCGAATTGCCCTGGCTTATGGAATTGGTTCCGTGATCGTACTGGCTGTTAATCGTAAATATCTGCCATTTGTCGGCGGTGGTATTTTGTTGTTGTATTGGGCTTTATTAATAGCTTTTGGTGGTTCTGATCCTTTTTCACTCGAAGGTAATGTGACTACCGGTATTGATCTTGCTATTTTCGGTGAATCGCATTTGTATCGTGGATTTGGAATTCCATTTGATCCGGAAGGATTATTCAGTACCATTCCCGCGATTGTGACAGTTCTGATTGGCTATCTGATCGGATCGGTAATTAAAGAAACGGAGAAGAAACAAGTTCCTGTCAGATTGATTATTTTCGGAATGGCAGCAATTTCTGCTGGTTTGGTTTGGGGGTTGGTTTTCCCAATCAACAAGCCAATCTGGTCAAGTTCATATGTACTTTATAGTGCTGGCTGGGCCAGTTTGGTATTGGCTTCACTCATTTGGATTATCGATCTGAAAGGATTTTCAGGGTGGACTTCATTTTTTGTGGTTTTTGGCATGAATCCACTTTTTATTTATGCACTTTCGGGTATTTGGGCCCGTATAATTGGCCGGATGATTCATTTCACTGGAAATAACGGCGAAATTATGAGTGCATCTGCCTGGTCATATCAGCAGATTTTTCAACCACTGGCAGGTAATATAAATGGTTCGTTATTATTCGCAATATCGCATGTTTTATTTTTCTGGCTCATCGGATTTGTACTGTACAAAAGGTCGGTTTTTATTAAAGTATAAAAAATCGAAAACACGAATAATTCGTTTTCAGGAAAAGCTATCTCAAGGCATAAAACCATGATGAAATATTTGAACTAATACAATTTAAAATTTGAAAACTATTTTGGGAAATCAGGATACAATTCAATCAAACGCTGGTTTTCGGAAGCTTCAAGTTTCCGGAAGTTGTATTTTGTTCGCGATTTTGATTAACCTGTCGCTTTCGGGCCTGGCTCAATCCGGACATATCCTGAAGAAGGTAAATAAAGCTTCTTCCAATTTTGCGCAAAAAGCCTCGGAAGGAACGATGTATAAATTCAAGGTAGATACTTTTATTGTCAATCCGGAAGCTAAAACACTGAACCTGAAAATGAATCCGACATTTAGTTATCTTCCTTTCAGGCCTGAAAATACGAAATCATACTATTCAACTTATTCCGATTTACTTCGCCGGAAATTCAGGAAATATTCGATTTCTATTGAATCAATGGGAAAGGAAATTTCGGACCTGATTCCTAATTATTACCGTGGTAATGAAGTGGAAATTGATTCCTCAAGGTTCGTTAAACAGAGTAAAAAAATTATACCGATTGTCCGGAATGTTTCCAAAGATGAAAGTTTTGCCGGTGGATTAATCAATCGAAATATTGCTTTGTGGCACAGTCA
>JBASYJ010000117.1:0-75596 GCA_049277435.1 Prolixibacteraceae bacterium | reverse complement strand
AAATTCCGTTTTGGTGGGACCGCTTCAGGCAGGACCCCTATTTTGAAACCATGCTGAAATACAGGTGGGAAAAGCTTAGGGAAGATGTCATCAGCAAAAACACAATCAACAATTTTATCGATTCATGTGCGGTAGTTCTAAAGGATGCGCAGGTGAGAAACTTTGAAAAGTTCAATATCCTGAGCACTTATGTGTGGCCAAATAATTATGTAGGCGGTTCTTATGCAAACGAGGTAAACTATCTAAAAAAGTGGATCAGCAATAGAATTGACTGGCTTGATACACAAATTGACAAAATCGTACCATCATTTGTAGTGTCCAGTCAGGAAATTGCTTCTTCACTGAATTCTGATCCGATTGTTTATCCAAATCCATTCAGCAATAAATTTAAAATTGAATTTGATTCAAGAAATTATACAAATGTGGATGTTGTCATTCAAAATCTGTTGGGTCAGATTGTTTGCCGAAAAACAGTATCCGCAACTCCGGGAAGCCAGGCGATTGAATTTACCTATGATGAACTTGGACAGAATGGCAACGTGTTCATTTATACCATTTCAACAGAAGGAAAGCAGGTTACGTCAGGAAAAATAATGCACCAGTAAGAACAGAAATTTCTGAATCATTGATAAGAAAAGGCTGTATCAAAAGTCAAAATATACGCGAATTACGTCACCCCGAATTTATTTCGGGGTCTGACAAACAAAGCGTTGGGATCCTGAAACAAGTTCAGGATGACTGGATCAATGACTTTTGGTACAGCCTCTTTCAGTTTTTATTTTACTGTTCAGCCAATTCCTGTTGTGCCAAAGTTATACCAATTGAAGAAATATAATAGTCCAATCTTCGCACACTCGATTGGACTTAACATTTCTATTCATCGGCATTATACCAGATTGGGTTTGGACTGATAAAGATTTGCATTTGGTATTATTTTTTCAAATACCAGTTATTTTCATCCATTAATTTTGAACGGATTGCCTGCTCGTTTCCAGTATGTTTCGCCGCAACTTTATTGGCCAGGAAGGCTGGATCGTTTCTGCGCATCGCGATTCGCATCAGGTCCTGAAAGCGGTTGCCTTCAAATGCTGTTTCAAGTGCCAGTTCTTCAACGATTTTATCTTCGACATAAAGAATAGAATCCTGTTTTGAATTCAGTGCCGGAATTACATAGTCGGTAGCCTTGTCCATGTTTCCGCAACCACGGGAATGCACCCCAATGTTCTCTTCAAATGCTATGTTGCTGAAATTAATATAATCAACGTAGGTGCCGGTGGAATCGGTATATACACTGTACTTTTCATGACGTGGTACAATGGTGTCCACTGCCAGCGATTCCGGATTCATCCCGTGTTTTAACACGGCGAAAGCCAGGTTGGGTTTGCCGGCACGGTTCACCGCCTCAGCATAACGCAGGTAAAGTGTGGCCACCCGGTAAATCATGATTGCTTTCGAAACCTGGGCATTGCTGTGTATCATGTAGTATTTTAAAATCGCATTTTCATCAGATAAACCGCCCAAATGGTAACCTTCACCGATATAAGAACCAATTGACCCGCGTAAATCGCCTGCTATTGTTGCATTTTCATTGTAGTAATACAACTGCTGGTTCCAGTAATCCTTTGCCACCTGTGATGTCGTCAGCGCATAATTGTCGATCGTCATTTTGTACAATTCATCTTCCTCTCCCATTTCGGTCGATCCGGCGATTAGCGTAATTTGTTCCCTGTTGGTAAGATCAAAAATTTCAAGGTAATTTTGATCGATTATTTCTCTTTGAACAAAAACACCATTGTCCACTGTCCAAACTGAACTGTACCTGTCATCGATCACATACCGGTTTTCTTCAATCAGCGAATAATATTCACGGGCTGCATTTTCGAATTGCCCGTTCCATAAGTACAGGTCGCCCAGTAAAAGGGGTATCGGGAAGAAAAGCTTATCACTGGACATATCAACTCCCAGTGAGATCCTGCCTGGTGTTTTCGCTTTTTTCACAGGTTCAAGATCCTTAATTAAAGCCGGAACCATTTCGTGTATGGAGTATTCAGGAAAATTAGCCTGTGCTGCCTGCACGGTTAAAATTGGCTCGGTGTAATACCTGGCCTTGCCGTAATTTAAAACAATTTGCAGGTATGTCCATGCCCTGATTGCTTTTGCAGCAGCATATTCCTTATAAAGCGACTTTTCCCCACCGGCAGTAAAAGACGTATCGATGTTATTGATGAGGTAATTGCAGTGGTTAATCACAGAGTAGTAATCTTCAATTACGTTGTACGGGTTATCCACCGGGATTTCAAAGTTGTTAATTTCCCGAAGTTCGAGTCCTGCATTTTCGGTGATGTCCATTAGGTCGCCCCTTAATTCACCCAGCAATACATAGCTATCACCCAGTTTTTGAAGTCGGGTAAAAATGCCGATCATCGAATAGATCGAGTCATTGGGCGAATCGATCTTATGGTTTTCCGGAAACATAAAACGTTCGGACCGGACATCAAGCAACGAGTCGCAACTGATGGCCATCACTGACAGAACGATTAGTCCGAATAATATTTGCTTTAAATTCTTCATCTTTTTTCTTTAAAACTGTTCCAAATTCCACGTATTTCTTACAATTTCCGTTAACTGATTAAAGGTCCATTTTTATTCCAATAAAATAGCTTCTGGTAAGTGGCAGCATACCTGCATCGATTCCCTGGTACAAAACATCATTCTTTACTGAAACTTCCGGATCGCGTCCCAAATAGTTTGTAAGGGTAAACAGGTTGTTGGCCGACACCCACACTTTAAGCCCCTCTATCACAGAACTTTTTATAGGAATCTTATAACCCATCGATAAAGTTTTTAAGCGAAGGAAAGATCCGTCTTCAATCCATCGGTCAGAGAATCGGGAATTGCCCATTTGGTCCATGTAATTCACCCTGGGCTGACTGGTATTCTGGTCCTCGTAAAACCAGCGGTTCAACATCGCCGTGGTCTGGTTTACAGGCATACTCCCCGCTTCCAGGTTTGCGCGCAGGGCGTTATATATGTCATTTCCGTATGAATAGGTGAAAAGAAAATCTACTGTAAAATTCTTTAAATCGAATTTACTGTTGAAAGAGCCAAAAAGGTCCGGATTAGGATTGCCGATTACCTGGCGGTCAGCATCATTGATGATGCCATCATTATTCAAATCTTCAAAATGAATATCTCCGGCGTTGAAGTAATGAGAAACGCCATCGTCGTCTATCAGTCTAAGTTTCGCACTCGCAACAGCCTCTTCTCCGGTAAAAACGCCAAGGGTCTTGAAGCCGTAAAATACTCCGGCCGGATTTCCAACTGACGTCAGGATATCTGCTCCGTACAATGAAGTTATGTATTCACTACCGTCAGGCAGGGATTCGATGTTATTCTTGTAATGTCCGACACTGGCTCCGACTTCCCATTTAAAACCGGCGAGATTAACCAGTTTCAGATTGGCCGATACCTCAAATCCCTTGTTCGACAATTCACCGCCATTACCCCAGTAATATCCGTTACCTGCAACTTCAGGCAATGATTTCAGGAATAACAGGTCTTGTGTTTTGTTACTGTAAAGATCAGCCGTAATTGACAAACGGTTATTGAACAGGATTGCATCCAATCCAAGGCTCGCTTTGGCTGTGTTTTCCCACTGGATTTCTGAATTGCCGATGTTCGCCAGGATCAAACCATTGGCACGGTCCATATAACGTGTTGATTCGAAATAAGCACTGAATACATAGGGTTCAATGTCGTCGTTTCCTGATAAACCGTAACCGATACGCAATTTTAGCCAGTCGATAGCTTTCACGTTAGCCATGAATGTTTCGGAAGAGATCAACCACGCTGCATTGACCGATGGAAAAACAGCCCAGCTACGGTCAAACAACTGAAACCCTCCCTGGGTTTCGCTCCCAAAACGTGATGAAGCATCCATTGCCACAGCCGCGGAGAGAAAATAGCGGTTGTCGAAACTGTAATCACCTGAAAGATAATTCGATATCGATTTTACACGGTTATTCACTCCATTGGTACTTCGGATGGCCTGGTTCAGCAGGTTCCTTTTCTGATCGGATCCTGAGTTATGGCCTTCGCCATAATCCATTTCAAAATAGTTGGAAATGTAGCGGAAACCAGCAATCGCTTGTATCTTGTGAACTTCATTTATCTGTCCCTCAAATTTTAATTGCGTATCATCAAATAATGCAATGTTCCGCATGATCTGACTTTTAAAAACGTTTTCCGAAATTCCAAGATTGCCCGGAAGTTCACGATCGGCCACACCTAACATTGGGCTGTAATTGGTTTCTTTAAACTTATCGATGGCATAGTCAAACTGTGAGCTCAATGTCACTGAAGGTGAAAGCTTGAATTCAGGTTTGAACCCAACGGAAAGCCGGTAATGTTTGGTCGTATTCAGTGCGTTTGCAATAATAGCCGAGGGATTGCCAACATTGAATATGTCAGCGTCTTCCAGGTCGGTGGTTAGGGTTCCCGTAGGAGTGTATGAATAGGGACTCAGGAAAGGAGCCTTTTGCATGGCCAGGAAAGTAGGCGAAGTGTAGGGATTGATGCCGTCATCGAGCAAAGTATGGTCAATGGCGGTGTAACCTAAATTCATCCCCAGTTTGATGTCCTTCGTAAGAAAGAAGTCTGCATTGGTTCGGGTGTTCAGACGTTGCAGATCTGTTGTTTTAACTATGCCGTTATTTCCGGTATAGCCCAGCGAAAAGAAATACAAGGCTTTTTCGTCACCCCCGTTTACATTGATGTTGTAACTGTTTGTGAAGCCCAGCTGATAAACCTCATCGTCCCAGTTGGTGTTGTTGTGGTATTTCGTATAATTGATCGAGCCTGGATTATCATCCAAAAAAGGCATTCCGTTGATCTGATCAGATGTCAGATTGGTTGTTCCCAAAATGTCGGTGGTGTAAATACGAAGTTGATCGCCATTCATCACCGGCAAAGAAGATGCTTTTTCAGTCACGCCGGCGAAAGTATTAAAAACGATCCTGGTAGCCATGTCTACTCCGCGTTTGGTTTTAATTACGATAACACCGTTACCGGCTTTGGAACCGTATATCGATGTTCCGTCTTTGATGACAGTGATACTCGCGATGTCGTTCAAATCAATATCGTTCAGCGGATTGTTGTAAAAACCATCGTTAACCGATTGTATGTTGAAAAAATTGTTCCAGATAACTCCATCGATAATGAAGAGTGGCTGTGCATTCATATTCACCGAGTTCAATCCACGTATGAACAATGAGGAACCTACACCGCTGCTACCTGAGCGGCTAATACCGCGTACATTGCCACTCATTCCTGACTGGATGGCATCATCAGCCGAAAGAAAGGCGGGATATCCAATGTCATGTGTTCCAATGACAGCATTGACAGCATTCGTGGAACGCACCAGACCTGAAAGACCTTCAATTTCTTTGTAGAGATCCCGGTAAACTTCAGAATAAAGATTAATCTCCAGGTTTGTTCTTCCCCGAACCGGTACTTCGCACAGGTTGTAGTCGAAAGCGACAACAATCAGTACTTCCCCGGGAGAACTGACTTCTATCCCGAAATTTCCCTGTTCATCTGTTGTGGCAGCAGATTTGTGGTTCTGTGAACGGATCTGCGCAGCACTGATGGGCTGTTGGGTTATTGCATCCCTAACGATTCCCTTCACCATATAACCCGATTGATTGACCATTGTCTTGTTATCGGTGGATATTGAATCGTTAACGGTTGTTGCATCGGTTTGCCCAAACACCACGGTATTAATAGCCAAAGTCCCGGTCACAAAGATCGAACGCAGGAATATTCGTAATAAATATTTCCTCATTGTATTTTTTAATTTGATATCTCTGTACATTTTCATCTTTACTATTTTTTGAACCTATTCCTTAACAGGTTCTAAAATGATACAATCGATACGCATAGTTCGGCTGAATTTACCTGACTGTTCCTCCTGCGTTGTTACATTATTAATAACTTCCAGTTTTACAGCTACCCTGTTGTAATCAGCATCAATTACGTTGGCAAATTCAAAATCGAACTGATCAACAAACATCTTGGTGAGCCCTTCCGGATCAGTTACATTGTTCGCAGGAGTAACCCGTTTAATAAACGTACTGCCACTCGCCCTTCTGATGTATGTGAGCTGAAAACTTGCTTTTGTTGGTGTGAGATTGCCCGGATTCACTATTTTGGCTGGTACGAACACACAGTAAATGTTGTATTTGGCTGAAAGCGTATTTGGAATCGAAAATTCAACGGACGGTGCAGTCGAAGTAGGATCGACCAAGATATAGTAATTATTGGAAGCAGTAAATTCCGTTCCGTAGCTGGATCTATTGAAAATATTGCTCCCGGTATTGGTTCTGCCCCAGGTTTGTTCTGCTTCAACTCTAATTTCCTTAAAAAAGGTGCCAGTATCTGTGAAAGGCATCAGATTGGTTGTATAAGCAATACCATTACTAAGCGATTCGTAATCAAGGCCTTTGAAAAGTTCGCCGGGATTGTAAAACACGTTTCCGTAGGTTGATTTAAGCGAGTCGAGTTTTTTAGGCTCGCTTATTCGTCCACGGTAAAGCATATCCTGAACGACAGTAAAGCGGGTCAAGTCCCTTTGCCGTACAGTACTGCCGGCATCATTCGGAAAATTATAATAATTTTTTATTCTTGAATAGGCCTCATTCCAGGCATTGTTGTCCGGCATCAATGCGGTGTATACACTATCTTCAACATCAATGGTTCCCAGTCTTTCCAGTACCGGATTCGAGATAACGAACACACTGTCGTAAATGACCTGTCCATTTTCGTCGGCGCCGATTTCGGTACTGTTCGCGGGGTCAAAAACTTTTTTCGACTGGCCATAAATATATCCGCGCAAAGAGTCAATGCCTTGTTTAATCCCGAGGTATTCCCAAAGATTGTATTCATAGGGTGCATAACCGTCAACCACATGGATCAAGCCGTTTTTTGCAGGCTGGTTGGCTATAGAGACCATGTTTTCTCCAAATGTGTATCCTGATTGGGTCCTGGCAAAATTTACATATTTGCTGTTCAGCATGCGTATAGATGAATTATCGATTCCGGAAGTGGTGATCCTGCTGCGTGCAATGTGGTTCTTCACAGTTTTTAGCACCAGCTCGGTATCGGAAATATCCAGACCGCTTAAAGCATCGTTTTTTGGCGCCCAAACCGTGTACGATTGTGAAGCGTCCAGAATTGTATCGTAACCGGTTATTTTCAACATGTTGTAAAAGGTGCTCAGCTCCTGTTGCTCTTTTATGTACCCGGTCACTGTTTTGTCCGGAAGATCAAAAGAACCCTCATCGTAGTGTTTGTCCCATTCCCTTGTGCAGGCCGCAACCAGCAAAAGACCTATCAAAGCTGAAAGGGGAACAAAGCCTTTTAAATATTTGTATCTCATTTTTAATCGCATTTCATTCGAATATAATGGTGTTAAATAATTGATTATTAATCGTTCTCATGGAACTCCATGCCATAAAATTCTCACTTCGAACATTAATTTTCATTCCTTTTTGCACCGCCTCCTTTAAAATTTTTTCCTGCGGCATGATCGTTTCATTCGTTTTATTTTCGATTTTCTGAGGTAACTTATCTAACTCACGAAAACTGTGACTCGTTTAGATTCTCAATAAATATCCTCGTATTCCAATACTTCAAGCGGAACAAACTCCAGGTAGTCGAACATAAATTCACCCGATTTCACAGCTTTTACTGAAAAAGTGTGCGTACTGTATTTATCAAATGTATAAATACCTAGAATTCGTCGAAGCACCTGATCTTCCATACGGCCATTTCCCTGATACCACCACTCCTCAATCACTTGAAAACTGGCAGGACCTTTCATGTACCCACGATTGCGCATGGCTTTATCGTTTTCGAAACCTTCCGGGTCCCGTGTATCAGTACCCGGGGTCTGGTACCCGATATTAGGGTTGGAAGCTGATAAACGCAGGTCAAGCGGAATACCGGTCGGGATTCCATCCCAGTACAATTGTGCCACACCACGGCCACCTGTCGGCTGGTATCCAAAACGCACTTCGTAGGTGCCCGGAGGAATAGTAATTGTTGTAATATCGAAATCATATAACCCTAACAGAAACATTTCATCCCCCTGATAATCGTCAAACCGGTCATCCGCGTTAAAGTAATGGACTTCGGTTGTTGAAGAGGCTTTAATTCTTTCAGCAAATCCATTGGGAATAAACCATCGTTCTGAAAACAAGCCCCCTCCAACATGCGAATTCCCGATCCGGATATTATTATTTACAAACTCCGGAAAGAAACTGGAAACATCCATTCTAAGACGTTTGGTTGAAATCATTCGTTCCACTTCGGCATTATAGACCAGAACATTATCAATTTCGTGATAAACACCGTTCACCGCATCGTTATCGAAATTATTAGTCAGACGGACCGCCTTACCTGATGCGGGAATCATATTAAAGACATTGTATTCATTTGTTGTGCGGAGGGTACGAACTTCAAGCAAAGTATTCGGGCACAGCGTTTCAAGGTATTCGAACATATCCACAACTTTGACAGAGTGGGACTCTCCAGTTGATTCATAATTCATACCTGTGTTATCATATTTTTCAACAAATAGCCTCATGGGCAATTTTTTGTTGAGCAGGTGATAAGCAATAAAGCGGTTCAAACTGTTTTTCCGATCTGTAATGTCTGTTATTGAAGCGTCTTCAGGATACATTTTATCGTAAACCTGCCTGGCATATGCTTTCATGTCATCAAGACTGTTAATGCCATTTGCTGCATAGGTTTTATTACTCTCCATTAAAGCTGTGAAACCATATTTCCTCTCTCTGGGAATCCTAACCCTTGCATAATTATAGATTTCACCTGCATTTTCCCTTGATACCCATTCGGGGTCAGGTATATAACTCTCATCTTTGATCAGGTTGATATTCTGATCGAGGCCGGTTGCCTGTAACGCTTCATAAAAAAGTGAAAAATTTTTATCATTGGATATCACCTCAACCAATGTATTATCGGAAGGAGATACGACCTCACTGATGGCATGAATAACACCATTGTGAGCCTCAATATCCTTTTCAATGATTTTTGAGGTCGTATTTATTGTGTACACCAGCCCGGTTTCATCACTGGAAATTCCAATATCCACATAACGTCCACTCATGGTTTGTTTGGTTAAAAAACCTTCAACAAAATCTTCGGTGGTATAAGGGAAGTCTTTAATAATATGATCATAAACTATTTTTTTTAGTTCATTAACCGAAAAATCAGTAAACGAATTTTTTCCTTTGCTTTTATAATACCGGATCATAGCCTCGTTGTTGGGTAGGAAACAAGTATAATCACCATAGGCATTCAGTAATCCCATCACTCCTGTTGTATCAAGAACAAGTGCGAATTCGGAGTACTGATCAGGATGGTTTTTAATGTACTGACCAACTGTTTCTCCTGTGAATGTATAGAAATTGTCGCCAACATCATCACTGTTACACGCTGGAAACATGAATATTATTGTAATGAAAAGGATGATTGTAAATGTTATTCCATTCCCTCTGTAGCGTATTTTCGCTAACATGTTTCGGATGACTGATAAATTCATGTTATTGATTTTCATAACCATACTTTTACTAATTATTCGCACCTCCACCGGTTACCTTATAAAATTCATTTTGCACAAGGGCAGTGTTTGCCTTTAATTCATCGGTATGCACAGGTAAATACAAAGCATCCATAACCGACATTTTTGTTGATTGACCGGAGCCCCCTCCGGTGAATTTTTTTGTGACGTAGCTCAACAGCGGCGCTGGTGAATTTACGCGTCGCGACAGTCGCATCAGGTCGAACCAGCGCTTTCCTTCAAACATCAGTTCGCGTTGGCGTTCCCGTAAGAGCAATTCATCGAGTTTGAGTTTTGATGTGTAGTTATCGGCCACTAAATCTTGTTCGCCCTCTTCTGTATTCGACCTCATATATACCGTGTTGATAAGATCTACGGCTTCTTCTTTATTCGTATCGAGTTGGATTAGCGCTTCTGCTTTCATGAGGTAAATTTCCGATAGCCGGTAAACAATCCAATTGGCAGTTACATTCCGATAATAATAGGTGCTAACCTTAGTGGTGGCATTTTCCTGCCTTTGGGCACCGGCATATTTGAATACATAATAACGATCACCACCGGTTTCCTGACGTAGAAAATCCTTCTCACGCAGGTCCTCAGTGCTTTCTTTACTGCTTCCTATACTGTAGTTGAATGGACTGTATTTTCCGGTTACCAAAACACCGGGGAAACTCCACTGACCTGCCTGGTTACCATAGGAACCGAAGAAGTCGCGCACAACCCAGTTGAACATCTGTTCGTCGTCAAACTGTAATTCGAAAATGCTTTCCTTAGAGTTACCCTGATAGAAAACTTTGGAAATTACATTCTCCCCTTGTTCTAGTTCCAGGCCTGACTTTGTATCATTCAGAATTAAATCGCACACTTCAACACATTTGCTGTAATTTTCCCTCCACAAGTAAATATCAGCCAGCAAAGCCCTTACAGCATTGGTGGTGATCCTGCCTTTTGTGTAGGCAGTAGTTTCGTAACTGTCCCGGGAATATTTCAATGCGGTTTTCAGATCTTTCTCCAGCTGGTCAAGGATGAAATCTTCAGGAGATTGAGGAATATTGTAATCCTGCGCATCGTTTATACTCGGTTGGTCTATCCATGGAACATTTTCAAAGGTACGTACCAGGTAAAAATACATCAGTGCACGCAGGGTAAGCACCTCTGCTTCCATGGAATGTAGCTTCGATTCTGAGAAATTGGCATCAAGTTCAACAACTCCCGGAGCAAAGTGCAGAAAGTTATTGCAATTATTAATTACAGTATAGATGTTGCCCCATTTGCAATACCAGTTGTCTGCTGATATATCTACATTGAGCATTTTATACATGTCAGTGGGCATGTTTCTTCCAAAAGTAACATCATCCGAACGAAGCTCACCCCAGACCAACATCCGGTTCATCACTTCACCCTCGGTCACCGAACGATAACAAGCGGCCAGCACCTGGTTCACCTGGCTTTCGTTCTTCCAGAAATCATCCAGTACGATTTCGCTTTCAGGCTTAATGTTGAGCCAGTCGGTACAACCCGATAATACGATTATGAGACCTGCTACCAATAATATTGAAAATAACTTTTTCATCTTCATCATTCATTTAAAAAGTCACTGAAACTCCCAAAGTCGCATCCTTTGAACGAGGCGTAGGAGAATTATCTGTACTTACTCCAAACGAGCCGTAGCCAACTTCCGGATCTACACCCGTATATCTTGTCCACACCCACAAGTTGTTGATTGTAAGGTAAAGGCTCACCTGTTGTAACTTGAATTTATCCAGTTTCGCTTTTGGGATCGAATAGTTAAATGTCAGATATTTCATGCGTAAAAACGAACCATCTTCAACATAGCGGTCACTGCCCAGCCAGTTGTACCCATAGTTGTAAAGTGCACGAGGCATTTCCGTTACATCACCGTCCTTTCTCCATCGCCAGTTCACCGAAATGCTTTGATTGTTCAGGTAATACATGTTTTCAGCATTCATCCGGGCCATATTAACGATCTTGCCCCCGTAACGGAAATTGAAAAACGCGGTTAAAGAGAAGTTCTTATACCGGAGGGTTGAACCAAAACCACCGTTCACTTTAGGATTCGAATTGCCAAGATATACAATGTCCACTTCATCGATCGAACCATCGTTGTTTATGTCCTCGTAAATGGCGTCACCACCTCTGAACCGGTATTCGTTGCTTCTGCCGTAGGCAAAATACATCGGTAACGGATTATTTTCTTCATCGGTAAATACGTATCCATTTTCATCCCGGGCTACCGGAGCATTTTCCTGAACGTCAGGAATGTACTGGTTATATTGGTAAACACCTTTATACCGAAATCCGTAAATAGACCCATAGGAGTTACCTTCCTGGATTCTTGATAAATAAGTTCCGTTTGTGTAGTCATAGTCAGCATTGTAGTTCGCAAGTATGTCGTCTCTCAATTTAACGATCGTATTCACGTAATTCGACAGGTTGAAGTTAAAATCAACCGTAAAGTCTTTTATGCGGATTGCCTTGTTGGTATAAAAGTTCAATTCCCATCCGTTATTATCCATGGTTCCCACATTCTGATAGGGTACACTGGTGAATCCGGAAGAACCCGGAACACTTAAATTTTTAAACAACAAGTCTTCTGTCCGTTTATTGTAAACGTTAAAATCGAAGACAAAACGATCTTGAAAAAATCCAAGATCAAGACCATAGTTAAACGATGTTGATTTTTCCCATCTAAGGTCTGCCAGTTGAAGTGTTGTCGGTCGGGTGGCAGGCAAATCAATATAACTTCCGTAAGGTGAGTAGCGGCTGAAATGCAGGTATTCAGCCCCTGGCTGGTTTCCGGTGATCCCCCAACTGGGACGAATGGCCAGCATGCTCAACCATTTTTTTGTAGAGTGCATAAAAGATTCGTCGGATATGATCCATTTGGCGGAAACACCAGGAAAGTTTCCGTACTTGTATTTTTCTCCGAATTTTGTACTGCCATCCCTGCGAAAAGTTAATCCCAGGATATACCTGTTCTTGTAGGTATAGTGTGACCTGAATGTGATCGCATTAGACCGGTAGGCAAACCTGCTTGTGGAAATGCCTGTTGAATACCCCTGAGCCGAAGCGTCAACAATATCACCGGAAGGCAGGTTAGTAACCCCTATTCCCTGAGACGCGCTGTTTCCTGTAATCATTTCAAATGAGCCTTGCGCTAAAAAGAAATGATCGGGATTGTAAATTTTTGGCTGCCAGTTGATACCATTTTCAACCCTGACAGTTAAACTCTCCGAATCGTAACTATCGGCCAGGTTAATAGCGCCGTCGTTCCATGGAGCATTGGAAACCTCTGCGGGAAGAAATTTACTCACTTTATCGTTGTTTACATCGAATGAAACGTCCAGATTATACCTCAGGGTTTGTATCTCCGGGTTCAGCAGATCGTATTGCAATCTGAATATTGGTCGGACACGGTAGTTTTTGAGGTTGTTGGTAGCCAGATTGGCCAATGCCACCGGGTTACGAAGATCGCGCTGAGAACTGTGAAGAGTGGATGTACGCGAAATGTTGTAATAAACGTCAGTGTTGTTACCTTCTAAATCCTGCTGATAAACACTTACATTAGGCATTTTTCTGTAAGCAATATTCAAAATACTGTTGTAATCATTGTCTGTCCAGTTCCTTTCGTTATCAGTATAAAAGAATGATAATTCAGAAATAAATTTAATCCGGTCAGATACGGAATAATCAAGATAAGCGGTTGATGTTATCCGATCCATTTTTTGCCCGATAACTGTTCCTGACTGAGTCAGAAATCCACTTGAAACCCTGTATCGTGCCTTATCACCCCCACCTGATACATTCAGATAGTGGTCGTGTTTGAATCCTGTCTGGGTCACTTCATTTACCCAATCGGTGTTATTGTTAAAATTCTCGTACTCCGTAAAGGTAGGGTCATACAGAAATTCACGGACATTCGCCGCGTTTTCGTCCTGTTGGGGATTGAAATAAGCCTGTTTAATCATCATCGAGTAGTCGTCACCGTTTAACATGTTAAGCCCTTTCGGTTGTTTTGCCCCTGTAAACCGGTATGAATATTGAACGCGGGTTGGCCCTTTTGCTCCTTTTTTTGTTTTTATCACCAGGACACCGTTGGCCCCTTTCGAGCCCCACACAGCAGTGGAAGCCGCATCCTTTAAAACAGTTATTTCATCAATATCGTCGGGATTTATGCTTAACATGTTGGCATATTGTTCCTGATTTGCTGCTGCAAAATCAAACGATGGATCGACCTGAATTTCATAAGGAATACCATTTACTACAATTAACGGTTGTGTGTTGGCGTTGATCGAGGAAGTCCCCCTGATCCTCATGGTCGCTCCTGATCCCAGGTCACCTGAGTTCGCAACAATATCCAAACCGGCAACACGTCCCTGCATAGCCTCATCAATCGAGGTTACCTGTATACCTTCGAGTGCTTTTGAACTGACTGTTTGCATTGCAGTCGAAATTTCACGTTGCGGCACTTCAAATGTCCCGTCTGATACTTTTTTTTCCGCCGTCACCACAACGTCTTGTATTACCTGCAAATCTTCCTTAAGTTTCACGTTAATCACAGTTTGGTCGCCAATTTTCTGTCCTTGTGTTATAAATCCCACAAAACTGAAAGCAAGGTTATTCTCAGGATTTTTAATCTTCAGAACATACTGCCCATTCATATCGGTGATGGTAGCACTGATAATTCTTTTTTTATCGTCGGCCTCAATAACCGAGGCTCCCGGCAAAGTCTGACCATCGGTTGCCGAAGTAACCGTTCCCCTCACCACTCGCAGGGGTGCAGAACTTTGCCCAAACGAAATAATGGGTATGATTAGATAAAAAAACAGAATTGTTCCGGCAATATTAAATTTCATATCTGTTGTCATTTTATTCAAACCTCAAAACATTATCAATCTGGTGAATAACCGCTGTTGAAGAAGTAACAATGGATGAATTGGAAAATTCAGAACCTGTACCTGTTCCATCAATTTCACGATAAGCCTGCGGATTACCGCTGAAAATGTAATCACGTGTCAGAATATTGTATAATCCGTTAGCCCTGATCAGATTGGCCGTACCCCAATTTTCAGTTTCCAGTTTTATGTTGTTACCGTCACTGGAAATCCCCAGTCTGTAATATTTGTCTTTGTATGTCCTGAAATGTGTTTCCCCCTCATTTTGCTTGATCGTTGCCGTTTGATAAAGTCTGTAAAAGGTTTCTCCGTCAACGAATAACGAATTATCCTGGAAATGATAACGCAGTAAACGCTCCAGTTTAGCCATTTCATTTAATTTTTGCTGATTGTCGGTGATTCCATTTATTTGTTCCCAGCTCATGATCAAACCATCGCTAATTGCTTTTTGAATGGCTTCATTGGTAGGTACATAAACTGTGTAGTTAAATGTATTGAAGAACTTAATGGTAAAATCGACCCCGTAGAAGTTGGTCTTCTTCACAAATATTTCTTTTGTTGTTCCGGTAAATCCGTTAAGCAAAGCGAAAAACTCGCTGAATTCCGGCGTTTCACTCAGTATTTTGTAAACCGATTGCAAAGGCGTCTGGAGTGGTTTGTCGATAAAGTATGTTGTGCCGTTTTGCTGCCGGTAAACTCCATTATTCACAACATTTACTTCGGTGCCCGATTTAACGTCGTATCCAGCCTGCACTTTAAGTTCGGCTCCAGTTCCTTTAACCAGCAATAAATTACCGTTTTTGGTAAAATAATACTTGGCACCTGATTCAACATTGCCGATTACGATATGAGTGTTAAGGATATCCAGCAAACGATTGGAAATAAAGCTTGTGTTGGTTATTGTATTAACCGAGTCGCCTAACTGGCCGGTAATTGGATCGTATTTATAAACCGTTGCATTTACCAAATTTGTTTTCTTGTTGTACCAGTATTTCAAAGCACCTTTTACATCTTTTGCATACGAAATCGGATCGATATAATTCTTAAAATATTCATCGGTAGGCACAAAGAAACTGTATGTACTTTTAAGAGCGTTCAGATAAAGATCGAACTCGTTTTGATTCACCGCCCAGTTCATCACGGTGGTTTCTTCGCTTAACAGGACAGGAGCGTAAACCGAAATATAGTCATTGGGAGGATATACTTTGTTCGTGTTGTAAATAACCCCGTTCAATCCAACGTACGAACTGGCAATATCTTGCGGTTCGATCGGTATGGGAGAGTTGTTGTTATCCACCAGTTTTGCGAAACGGCCGGGTACCGTTTCCAGAAACGATTCCCGAAGATGCCTGTTCAGAAGTTTCATGATTATATAATCCGGTGTGTCCTCCCAAGTGCCAAAACGGTTTTTCAAAATCACTCCTGCTCCGGATTCAAAATAGTTCGTCATTGCCTCGTTGGTGGGAGCAAAAACCGCTGCCATATCCGACTGCATCGAACTACCGGCAGCAGAAGAAACATATTCGTTTATTCCCGGATTAAAAGGTAAAAGAAGTTCAGTCCTGATCAGGCTTCCGTTGGGATAACGGATTCGCCCCTGGTAATCGGAAAAGTATATCTTTTCAAAAATTGAATCGATTGGACTCCCCGGATGGATTTGGTTGTAGGCACTGGTCTGTAAAGGATTGTAATATGGTGCACAAAAACGATCGAGTAAATTGGAGAATATACTTGAAGTTTTATTGGTTTTCAGGTATTCGGCAATATTCACCGGCGGAACCAGCACCTTTTCCAACACATGCACGTATCCATTTTTACAGGGAATATCTCTTTCTTTGACTTTTACACTAAAAATATGGGCATCGTTTGTGATCCGCGGAACACCTGTGATCAGACTAAATTCGGCATTATTAATACCGGCATTTTTAAGCGATCCCTCCAGAAAATGGACCATTGGCCACGAAGTAGCATCTTTTAATAGATGAATACCTTTGTTTCGATGTCCATCCCAAAAACGGCCCATGGGCAGCATGTCGCCCGATTCGAACGGTACTGAATCGAGAACCGATACTGAGGTGGAACGCCGCAAAGCCGTTCCTTCCTGCAGCGAACCGTTGAAATAGTTCGACAAGGTTTCTATCAGATAGGCATTGTCGATCATAGAGAATTTGAGAATCAGCTTCTTTTGCGTAAGATTCAGATTGTCGTAGCTGGAAACATTCCACGAGTTGTTTTTAAAGAATTCTTCGAATGCCTGATCATCGGCAACAAAAAGAGTTTTACTTCCTGTTTTTGAGAGAACTTCTTTGTAATCTTCCACTTCCTCAATTAACCGGGTGTAGTAAGTGTAGTTTTCACTCGATTTCAGATAATCGTATATACTTGCTCCGAGCCATTCCGGTTCTTTGTTGTCATATAAATATTCATCTTTACAGGAAACCATCCACAATAGGCCAACCAACAGAAGTAATTCCAGAAGTAGATATGGCCTAAATTGTTTCCAAATTCCATTTTTCATTGTTTGTATCAATTTAATAAAACATTATCACAAAAATTAATGATCAGGTATATTGGTCATTGCAGCATCGACAGAGGTCAAGTGCAATTCCACAGGTGCAGAAATCAACCTGTTTTCATCAACCAATTTCTCCAAAGTTACTTTTGGAAACGCATATACCGATCCAGTCATACCCATTAAAATGGACATTAAAAGAATTGTAAATGCATGTACTCCATTCCAGAATAGATTTCTGACATTAGAACTACAAAACATTCGGTTACAAGTAACAGTAATGCTTTTTCTCATATGTTATGGTATAGTTAGAATACAAATAAACCCAGGACAAAAAAAGCCCTGAATTCGAGGATAAAAGTAGCGCTTACAAAAAAAATATCTTATCTGTTATCCGTCAACACTTATCGGTTATCCGTCAATCAAAATCCCAAGTATTAAAACACTCCATTGACGAAGTTTAAAATAAGAGGAACCGAAAAAAATATCTTATCTATTTTCCGTCAATAATGGTCACAAATTCACAATCTTTGTTATTTTTCTATGACAGTTGCTTATATTACAACGAATAAAAAACCGCCCTACCAGCCCCAGATGCGTTTCTTTCCACCTTTATTATTTCTAATCTCTCAATAAAGTCATTATTGCCAATTTATACCTGGATGGTATGAAATAAATACGATTGGCTGTCCGGCACCTGTCTGATTTTCTTAAAATGAAAAGTAATCTTTAGTCAATTACAGCTAAATTTTTATCTGTAAAGCAATGTCTTATCCTTTTCCTCCAAACGAGTATAAAGTTTAAACAGCACCGCCTTTAAACTGGAAAAAGATTCATCTTCATATGCTTTCAATAAATAAGGCAACGCTAAGCGATAAATTGATTTTGGTTCCTCAAGCGCTTTACGATAGGTGTAATAATCAACCTGAGTTGGCTTATTGATTAAGCTATAATGATCTCTTTTGTCATCATAAATCTTGCTTGCCTTGTTATACAAAATCATTCCCATTCCCATATTTGCGTAGCTATGATCAGGATCCAGTTCCAAAACCTTTTTATAGGCGACCTCAGCCTTGTCAATCTGACCTGAATTCTGAAACGCTATTCCCTGAAAATTTAAAAAAGTTGGATTAGTGGGAAACCATTCTATTAGTTCGTTAGTGACCGCTATTAATTTGTCATATTGTTCCATTTCTAAATAAAGGTAGGCTAGGCTCTCTACAATCGATGTCTGAAATTCCGGAAAAGCTTTTCTTTTTTCCAATAAGGCAAATTCACCGTCAGCATTATTATTTACTTTTTTTGAAAGACTTATTACCTTATCGTATATATCGAGCCGGGGCACCTTAAATTGAATTGCTTTCTTATAATACGTTATTGCAGCTGTTAATTTGTCTAATTTCTCACTTGCAAATCCCGCATAACTATAGATCATCGCCTGCTGTAACGAATCGCCTTCACCTCCTGCAATCAGACTTTCACACTCACTTAGACAACTTTCAAAATTGCCATTCATTAAAGCAGTTTGTGCATCATTCAACTTCGAATCAAAATCTTGTGCCTGGACTGAAAAACAAAAAAAAATCAATAGACATCCTGATAATAATAAATGTTTCATATTCATTTTTAATCTTTCTTTAAAAATCATTAGTGACCGGTTAATATATCTTTTAAGTTGAAAAATCCGCTTATTTTGTTGACATTGGTGATATTCCCCCGTCTAAGTTACTTCATTTCCGTGGAGTTACTTTTTCTATAAATATTTTTTCGCAAGCTAAACAAGAAAATTTCTCCCATATATAAATCGCTGCAATGTATTTATATAATTACCGTTCAGGTGTTCACATATTCGACATTTACCAGTAACATTTTCAGCATCTATTCCATCTTAAAATCATAAGGTCGAACCAGACACCAAATTTATATGATTAATCCATGATTGATAAGTAATTGCGGATTTTTTAGACTAATATATATGAGAATAGTGAAATGTGCATAGAAACAAATTAAAATCCATGCAATCATTTGATTAAATGGTGACCCAGCTGGATTAGGATACCATTTTTGACCAGGTGGAAGAATTCACAAACAAAATCGCTGAAGTATATCAGGATATCCCCGTGGTTATTTGCATAAGCCTGTACCGGACAAAAAAAACTTCAGGATATACGTTCACAGGGATTTTATCAATACAAATCGGATCAGGACTTTAATACCGGCATCGATTTTCCCAATTAAAGATTAAAGGATTGGCATCGATGGTGAAAACAAATGACCATTTTTTCACACCTTCAGAAAACTTTCTGCCAGTCTTGCCCACTCCCATTACTATAACACATTTTAGCCGGAAGAATCAATTCAGTCAATGAGTATTTATAAGTTGTTGGGTGTATTATCTCATAAATCATTGTACCATTTGTTTATGAAATACACAATAATTTTATCCTTATTGCTCCTTTGGGCAGGAACTGGTTTCTGCTCACTTCAGGCGAATAGGCCGGAATTAAAACCTGTTGTCCTTAATGTTTCGCTTGGCGATCCGTTCATTCTGCTTTGGCAGGGAAAATATTATGCCTACGGAACAAATGCAGCCAATGGCATTCAGGTTTTTACTTCTGACGATCTGATAACCTGGACTGGTCCTGAAGGCGTTTCAGATGGTTTAGCCCTGAAAAGAGAGGATGTTTGGGCCAACCGCTGGTTTTGGGCTCCTGAAGTCTTTGCCGTAAACGGAAAGTTCTATATGTATTATACAGCAGACGAACACATTTGCGTTGCGGTCAGTAATTCTCCACTTGGGCCCTTTAAACAGGAAATTCAGAAACCGATGATCGATGGAGAAAAGTGTATCGACAGTTCGCTTTTTATTGACGACAACGGAAAAGTATACATGTTTTTCGACCGTTTTAATGATGGACTGAATATTTGGGTTGCCGAACTGGAAGACGATCTGATTAACATCAAACCTGAAACCATGCACTCCTGTATCCATGTTTCGCAGCCGTGGGAAGAAATCTGGCCACGTGTAAACGAAGGTTCATTTGTTTACAAACACAATGGAGTTTATTATATGACATACTCGGCCAACAGTTACGAAAGTACTTTCTACGGAATTGGAGTTGCCACTGCTAAAAACATTACCGGACCGTGGACCAAATACGAAAACAATCCAATACTTCAGAAACCCGGCGAACTGGTTGGTATCGGTCACAGCGCCATGTTTACCGGCAAGGATGGAAAACTGCGAATTGTATTTCATGCTCATAACAGCAAAACACAAATTCATCCGCGCCACATGTACATCAGTTCAGTTAGTTTCGAAAACAAGGATGGAAAGGAAATCATGGTCATCGATAAAAATTATATCACCCCGGTTTTGAAGAACAACTAATAAGTTCAGGATCTAGCCTAAACCAATTAATGAAACGAGCCATGAGAAAAGCTTTCTCACACGAAAATAATTATAGTGAGTTCCCCTGGGGCAGACATCTGGCAATTGAAAAACAACATAAAACCAGACAGATAATTACGAAAAAGAATTAAAACAAATAAAACTTATAAATGTAGCTATGTGGCAAAATTAAGAACAGATGAAACGAGCCATGAGAGAGTCTCTTCTCACACACGAGGATGACTATTGGGCGAGTTCCATATGGCAATAAAAAAACAAATTATAGACATATGAAACAAATAATGAACGATAAACCTATGACTAAACTAAAAATTCTGATTTTCGCGATGTTCACCCTGATTTCGTATGGCAGGTGCGGTGAAAAGGAACCTGCCCCGGAAGATAAATTGCAAAAAACGTTTGCAAATCCGGTTTGGGATGGCGCCGATCCCTGGATGGTGAAACACAACGACGATTACATCTATTGTTTTTCGTACAACAATTCGGTAGTACTTTCAAAATCGAAAAAAATGTCTAAGCAGGGAGTTACCAAAAACATCTGGCATACACCTTCGACTGGCTGGAATAAAAACTGCCTGTGGGCTCCTGAAATTCATTTCATCCAGGGACGTTGGTATGTTTATTATGCAGCAGGCGAATCAGGGCCTCCGTTCATTCACCAGCGAACCGGTGTGTTGCGCTCGAAAACCGAAGATGTGTTCAGCGATTACGAAGACATGGGTGTTTTGTATACCGGTGACAAACCGCAAGATCCGGCTTCAAACATCTGGGCGATCGACATGACCATGCTCGAACACAAAGGAAAACTGTATGCCATCTGGTCGGGCTGGACCAGGCAGGAAACCACCGATGCCACTGCACAGCATTTATACATTTCGGAAATGGAAAATCCATATACCATGAAAGGTAAACGGGTTCTTCTGTCGTCACCGGTTGAAACCTGGGAAAGAGGTGGTCCGCTAAACCTGAACGAGGGACCAGAAATTCTGAAAAATGGCGATAACGTGTTTGTCATCTATTCGTGCCGGGAATCCTGGCTGGTCGAATACCGCCAGGGAATGCTTCAACTGATCAATCCTGACGGCGATTTGCTCGATCCGGTAAACTGGAAAAAAACAGGACCGGTATTTCAGGGAAATGACAAGGTATATGGCGTAGGTCACTGTTCGTTTGTTAAATCGCCCGACAATACCGAAGACTGGATTATTTACCATTCGAAAAAAAGCACTGAACCGGGCTGGGACCGCAATGTCAGGATGCAGCCGTTTACGTGGAAAGCGGATGGTACACCAGACTTTGGCAAAGCTATTCCGGCCGGACAAAAAATAAATGTACCTTCCGGAGAAGAATAAAAGATGAAACGAGCCATGAGGAAGCATTCCTCACACACGAGGATGACTATTTTTGCGAGTTCCATATGGCAATTAAAAAACAAATTATAGACATATGAAAAAATTACAACCCAATAGAACTGCATTAATTAGTCTAAACTCTACAGGGTAAAATGCAATCTTGTGGTTATATTTTCTACAATACGTTATCTCCTGCGGAGAAACTTCCGTGTATCGGATAAAGTATTGTAAATACAAAACTATCAACTCAAGTCAATTCCGCGTAGCGGATAAACATTAATTTTTTCTGGTTAGATCAGAAAAAAATGAACCAACTAAACTTAAAACCCATGCAAAAACTGTTTCTGATTCTATTTTCTTTTCTGATTGCTTCGTTCGGAGCCTTTAGTAAAGAAAACCGTAATACCCATTACATTACCAATCAGGCTCCCCTGGTGGCACAACCTTATACGGCATTGCCTTTAGGTGCAATAAAACCCAATGGTTTTCTCCTGAAACAGCTCGAATTGCAGCGCGATGGTCTGACCGGTCATCTCGACAGTATTTACCAGCTGGTTTGCGGCAACAACAATGGCTGGCTCGGTGGAACAGGTGACGGCTGGGAACGTGGCCCTTACTGGATCGATGGATTGATTCCGCTGGCCTACCAGCTGAACGATCAGACCTTGAAAGCGAAAGCACAGAAATGGATCGAATGGAGCATTACTAACCAGCGCGCCGATGGCTACTTTGGACCTCAGCCATTGCCTGAAGGGTATCAGCACATCGAAGGAACGCAACAGGACATGCGCGAGGACTGGTGGCCCAAAATGGTGATGCTGAAAGCCCTACAGCAATATTACACCGCTACAAACGACCAGCGCGTGATCACCTTAATGCTGAAATACTTCAGATATCAGCAGGAAATGCTTCCCAAATTTCCGCTCGGACACTGGACTTTCTGGGCCGAACAACGCGGCGGAGATAACCTGGCTATCGTATACTGGCTGTATAACATTACCAGCGAAAAATTCCTGCTCGATCTGGCCGAAACGATTCACAAACAAACGCTGGACTGGACCGGAATTTTCTCCGGAAATGTGATTCGCAGGCTGAATCCCCTACCCGGTTTGCATTGCGTGAATGTTGCACAGGGCCTGAAAGAACCGGTTATTTACTACCAGCAACATCCGGAGCAAAAGTATTTGGATGCGGTAAAGGAAGGTTTGCTGGCTCTGAAAGAATGCCACGGTTTTGTAAACGGCATGTACGGCGGCGACGAACAACTGCACGGAAATGATCCGACCCAGGGTTCGGAACTTTGCTCGGCTGTTGAAATGATGTATTGTTACGAAAATATTCTGCCCGTAACCGGCGATGTGTTTTATGCCGATTATCTTGAAAAGATCGCCTACAACGTGTTGCCAACACAAAGCACCGATGATTATTTGCGCAAACAGTATTTCCAGCAGGCTAACCAGGTACTGATTACCGACGAAGACCGGAATTTTATGAACGACCATACCGGAAGACAGGTTTTCGGAACAACCAGTGGATATCCGTGTTGTGTGACCAACATGCACCAGGGTTGGCCTAAATTCATCCAAAGCATGTGGTTCGCAACTGCCGGAAACGGTGTGGCCGCCCTGGTTTACGGTCCTTCGGAAGTAACACTGAAAGTAGCAAAGGGTGAGCAGGTTACCATTACCGAATCAACAGGTTATCCATTTCACGATAAAATTAATTTCTCGGTTCAAACGAAAAACAAAGTCAGTTTCCCTTTTCACCTGCGTGTTCCTGAATGGTGCAAAAATCCTTCAATAACTGTAAATGGCAATAAGATTGAGATAAATTCAGTAGAAAACATTGCAGTAATCGACCGCGAATGGGTGTCAGGCGATCAGATTGAGCTGACCCTTCCGATGGAATTTCACTACAGTTCGTGGTACGAAAACTCGAAGGGAATAGAACGTGGCCCATTGGTTTATGCGCTCAGGATTGAAGAAGAATGGCGCGAAATCACCAAAGCCGGATACGACGATACTTTCTGGGAAGTGCTGCCTAAATCGCCCTGGAATTATGCTATTGTGAAAAGCGAACTGGAGCAAAACAAACTTCAGGCTGAAATAAAAAATGAAATTCCGGACAATCCGTGGAACCTGCAAAATGCACCAATAACCGTGAAGACAAAAGGTAAACGAATGCCGATGTGGGAAATAGAACGGGGATCTGCCGGAAAAATTCCTTCACCTTCGTGGCCCGAGCGTCCGACTGATATTCATCAGGACGAGATCACGCTGATTCCGTATGGATGCACAACTTTAAGAATTTCAGAATTCCCGGTATGCCAATAATTTAACCCTAATATTTTATATAGATGAAAAAACAATTCTATTTTTTTCTGATGGCCGGATCGCTTCTTTTTGCGGCGTGCCAGACAACAACCAAAAAAGCAGAACCGGTTTCAACCCGGTGGAACAACGAACAGGCCCAGCAATGGGGCACCGAAAACGGTTGGTTGCGCGGCAGCAATTTTAATCCGAGCACAGCAATCAATCAGCTGGAAACCTGGCAGGCAGAATCGTTCGACACCACCACCATCGATCGCGAACTGGGCTGGGCAGAAGGAATCGGCATGAATGTAATGCGTGTATATCTGCATCATGTGGCCTGGCAGGTCGATCCTGAAGGATTCAAAAGCCGTATGGCAAAATACCTCGACATCGCAAATAAACATGGAATTAAAACAGTTTTCGTTTTCTTCGACGACTGCTGGAATCCAACCTACGAAACTGGTAAACAGCCGGACCCAAAACCAGGTGTTCACAATTCAGGCTGGGTGCGCGATCCGGGCGAATTAATTTACCAGGATTCGACGCTGATTAATTCATTGGAAAGCTATGTAAAAGACGTGTTGACTACCTTTAAAGCCGATCGGCGCATTGCCATCTGGGATTTATATAACGAACCCGGAAATTCAGGATATGGCGACCGTTCAATGCCCTTACTGAAAAAAGTATTTGAGTGGGGATGGGAAATTCGTCCTTCGCAGCCATTGTCTTCCGGAGTATGGAATTTAAGCCTGAAAAACCTGAATCAGTTTCAGGTTGAAAATTCGGATATTATTACTTACCACAACTACGAAGATCCGGCAAAACATCAGGCAGCCATTGATACGCTAAAGATTTACGGTCGTCCGCTGGTTTGTACCGAATACATGGCCCGCCGCAACAACAGTTTGTTTACCAACATCATGCCGATCCTGAAAGATCAGAACATTGGCGCGATCAACTGGGGACTGGTCGATGGAAAATCGAACACCAAATATGCCTGGGACGAACCTATTGCCGACGGATCTGAACCTGCACTCTGGTTTCACGAAATTTTCCATACCGACGGAACTCCATACAAACAGGAGGAAGTTGACCTGATTAAAAGTCTGACCGGCAAATAATCGTTAAAACCGATTCTGATGCAAAGACGCAATTTCATACAAAACCTTTCAGGAGCAGCTGCGGCTGCTTTCCTGACTGGTCATCCGTTTTTGGGCCAATCGCAGGAAATTGGATCGAATTCAGGAGAACTCGGCTTTCATGTGATTGAAAAGTTTTCGATCAAAAAAGTCAGAATAAACTATCCGCGATTTGTCGGGAAAAATGCCATCAAAGGCAATCACGGCTGGGGATATGACGAGTCAGTCTGCGAATTAACAACTGATAAAGGGGCGAAAGGATTTGGAGTTGTACTTTGGGGGAAATCAGAAAAGGAAGTTGCGGATTTTGTAGTTGGTAAAAAGGTTTCCGATTTGTTTCTACCTGAAGTTGGTACGATCAGTCCGGTTGCAACCATGTGCGACGTGGCGCTGCACGATCTGGCCGGAATTATCCTGAATAAACCGGTTTACGAACTGATGGGCGCTGCGAAACCTGAAACAACATTTTGTTACAGCGGGATGATCTATTTTGACGATCTGACCCCTTTTTACAATAAAGCTGCCGGTGTCGATATTATCCTGAAGGAATGTCAGTTCGATTATGATCTGGGATACCGTCAGTTCAAATTAAAAATCGGGCGTGGAAACAAATGGATGCCCAAAACTGCCGGTATTCAGCGGGATATCGAGGTTACCAAACTGGTGGCAAAAGCATTTCCGGATTGCGATATTCTGGTCGATGGAAATGACGGTTACACGGTTTCCGAATTCGAAACTTACCTGAAAGGCATTGAAGGAATCAAACTGTTCTGGATCGAAGAACCTTTCCGCGAAACGGTTGAAGATTATACCAAACTGAAATCCATTCTGAAAAATCTGGGCATCAAAACACTTCTGGCTGACGGCGAAGCTGCCCCCGATCAGAAGTTTATGCGTCAGCTGGAAGAAATGAAACTGATTGATGTACATTTAACCGACATTCAGGACATTGGTTTTACAGGTTGGAGAAATCTGATTCCGGAGTTGAAAAAGATGAACGTGTACGCTTCGCCCCACGCCTGGGGATCGCAGTTAAAAACCAATGCGGTATCGCATTTGGCGGCCGCTTATGGCAATACGGTGACCATCGAAGGGGTCACCAACATATCGGATCAGGTGGATCTTGGCAATTACCGGCTCGAAGGCGGGAAACTGATTCCATCACCGGCTCCGGGCTTCGGAATGACACTATTAGTTTAAAATCTACCACATTTAAAAACCAACAATAAAAAATGAAACTTAGAAATTTAATTTTTGTACTGACTCTGGCTGGCCTGACCCAGGTAAGCTGCAATCCCCAAAAAACAGAAACGAAATCAAGCTTTAATTTAAAAGCTGAAGATTTTCAAAAAACAATCGATGGCAAACAAACCAACCTTTATTTCCTGAAAAATGGAACTATTGAAGCAGCCATAACCAATTATGGTGGTCGGATTGTTGGACTTTCCACTCCGGATAAAACCGGCAAAATGAGCGACATTGTGCTTGGATTCAGCAGCATCGATCGTTACCTGAATGCCAAGGAAGTATTTCATGGTGCATTGATTGGCCGCGTTGGAAACCGCATTGCCAAAGGAAAATTCACTTTGGATGGAGAGGAATACACGCTTCCGCTGAACAACGGAGTGAATCATTTGCATGGTGGTCCAGGCGGATTTCATGCCGTTATCTGGGATGTGAAAACGGTCAGCGATTCTTCCATCGTATTGCATTACCTCTCGAAAGACGGAGAAATGGGATATCCTGGCAATCTGGATGTTGATGTGGAATACCTGCTGAATTCGAAAAATGAGCTGGTGATCAGCTACAAGGCCACAACCGATAAAAGCACTCCGGTTAACCTTACCAACCATGCTTTCTGGAACCTGGCAGGCGAAGGAAACGGAACCATCAACGATCATGTCCTGACCATTAATGCCGATGGATATACCCCGGTTGATTCAACCTTGATTCCACTGGCCGGAAACGATCCGGTTGACGGCACTCCTTTCGATTTCAGATCAGGAAAAGCCATTGGTACTGATTTACCATTAATCGAAGAAAACATTCAGTTGAAATACGGACCGGGATACGACCACAACTTTGCCTTAAACAAACCCGTAACCGGCGAAATGAGCTGGGCTGCAACCGTTGTTGAACCGGTAAGTGGCCGCAAAATGGAGATTTTCACCCAGGAACCGGCACTTCAATTTTATGGCGGAAACTTTATGGACGGAGCCGATACAGGCAAAGCCGGATTGAGCTACAAATACCGTGAATCAATCGCGTTGGAAACGCAGCATTTTCCAGATTCACCAAACAATGCCAATTTCCCGTCAATCATCCTGAACCCGGGTGAAGTTTACCAGACCCAAAGCATTTATAAATTTAGTGTGATTGAATAAATCCAGAAAAGGATTATAATTTCATAGAGTTTTAAGCTCCGGGTTGTTCATGAACCCGGAGCTTTTTTTTCAGAAGCAGTAGCAGCGCATTTTCAGTAGCAGCGCTGCGGAATCTTTGTAGAATAAAACGTGAACGGCCAACCCGTCCGATAGTTGATGATGGGCAAATCCAGAATTTTATATCAGACAGAACTGAAAATGATCATTTCCCGAAAAGAATTGAAATTCATACAATTTCGTCCGCAACAACATCATGCGTTGAAATACAACCAACCGCGGACGATTTTCCCTTTGCATTCCTTTTTCCCGGGGCGTTGCCCCGGGCTGGAATGTGTTGACCTTTCAGGCCAATTAATCAAAAAAAAGAAATCACCAGCACGTATTGGCCGGTGATTCTAACATTACCACATGAAAAAACTCGCAAAAAACTAATCTTAAAACAAGATCTAAACTTTTTTTTTATTCATTTAATGAGTTGCATAGCTTCTGATTGATTTCACGAACAAGCGCTTCATCAATTTTAATCACCTTTCGGTCGTAGGTCATCAGTCCGTTTATTTCACCTTCAACGTCTGTTGTTTGTGTGTAAACCCCTGCTGAAAAACCAGCTTTTACCAATTTCAAAAGCGACTCTGCATATTTCACATATTCATCGGTTACTTCCTTTGAATTTTTAAACTGAACATATCCCCAGTTCTTATCGGTTGCCCAAAGGTGACCTTCAAGAGCCAAACCGATTCCGCCATATTCGCCCAAAACTGTTGGCCGCTGTGCATCATACAAATACATGGCAGGTCCCGGATAATTATGCAAATCGAGCATATCACCAACCTGATAATGGTTTCCACCGCTGGCCGGATTTACCAAACGACTTGGATCATACGATTTAGTCCATTCCACAATTTCTGCAGTTTTAAACTGGCCCCACGCCTCGTTAAACGGAACCCAGGTTACGATACAGGGATTCGAATACAGGTAATCCATAATTTCCTTCCATTCTTTGCGGTAGTTGGCTTCCGATTCCGGACTGCGTTTCCTTTCATTTCCATCGAAATAATTGTGGTTTTGCCACTGTGGTGAACGGTCGCCACTTGGCATATCCTGCCATACTAAAATTCCAAGCTGGTCGCAATGAGTGTACCAACGTGCAGGCTCCACTTTCACGTGTTTACGGATCATATTAAATCCGAAATCCTTGGTTTTCTGAATGTCGTATTTCAAAGCCTCGTCGGTTGGAGCGGTATATAATCCATCTGGCCACCAACCCTGATCGAGTGGTCCGAACTGGAAACAGGCCTTGTTGTTCAATTCCAGACGTACGATACCGTTCGCATCGCGTTTGGTCGAAACTTTACGCATGGCAAAATAACTGTCAACCGCATCGACAACTGCTCCGTTGCTGATCAGATTTACTTTCATCGTATACAGAAATGGCGAATCAGGGCTCCAAAGTTTTGCTTCAGGAATTGAAATTTCGAGAGCTTCGGTTGATGCTGCTTTTACAGAAGCAATTTCCTTTGAACAGTCAAAAATTTTGATTTCAACCAAATCGGCATAGGTTGCGCCTTTAGCCTGAACATCGACTAAAATCTGTCCTTTATCTATATCAGAGACTGTTTTAACATTTTCGATGTATTTGGCAGAAACCGGTTCCATCCATACAGTCTGCCAGATTCCGGTTACTGAGGTATACCAGATCCCGTTGGGTTTACTAACCTGTTTCCCTCTGGGCTGGAAACCTTTATCGGTTCCGTCCCAAACTTTGACAACCAGTTTTTGTGAAGCAGTTTTATTCAGGAAAGGAGTGATATCAAACGAGAATGGAGTATAACCTCCGGTATGAGTTCCAACTTTAATGTCGTTCACCCAAACTTCTGCTTTCCAGTCAACTGCCCCAAAATGCAGCAAAATGGTTTTATTTTTCCATTTGGCCGGTACTTCAAAATCGCGTTTGTACCACACTTCATTGTTCTCTCCCACTGTTTTTTGCACTCCGGAAAGGCTTGATTCAACCGGAAATGGTACCAGGATCTGACCGTCAAACTGAGTTGGCTTTGCCAGCCCGGCATTCAGGATTGAATAATCCCATAAACCATTCAGGTTGACCCAATCAGCACGTTCCATTATTGGTCGGGGATATTCAGGAAGAACATGGTTGACATCGATTTTTTCAGCCCACGGCGTTTTGATTTTATCGCCGGCAGGTTTCCATTGTGCGAAGGATTGCAAAACGCACAGACTGATTAAGAACAAGAATACTGATTTTTTCATTTTGGTTGATTTAGGATTACTAACTACTATTTCAGAAGAATTAAATTTATCTATTCTTAACTTCAATACACTTTAACTGATAAAATTGCTCATAAAGATTTTGAATTATTTTCAGAGAAGAATAATACTGAATGAGTAAATGAGCAACGTTGCATGTATTAAAATCAATATAGAATTTTATTCAGGATTTAAAATTTTAATCATCAAATGTATATTCGGTGGAAAAAGTATTGAAGAATTTATTTCTCCGGCGAGATACGTTTAATATTCGATTTTAAAGCAATCAGTTTTATAAAGTTACACCAACTAGTAAATCCAAAAGCACACCCACCAGATTGTTTCAATTTTAAGAATTGAGATTAGTTGTGTGGGTTGCTTTTTATGACAGAAAAACAATAACAGGATATATGAAACAATCATAATTTAAGCAAAAACAACTATGTTATAGAATTCTATTCTATCGAAAATGGATTATAAAATCTATATTTAGCCCCAAATAATTCTTGCACAAATCCATTTTTTCAGGAACCTTTAATTGATTATTTAGTTGACCAGAAATGAAGACCATATCAGCAGCAGTTTGATTGCAAAGTTTAGGGATGGAGATATGAAAGCATTTCGAAAGGTATACGACTTTTACAGTAAACCATTGTATCGTTTCGCCTTCTCCTACCTGAAAGACTCATTTGAAGCCGAAGAAATTGTACAGGACGTTTTTCTGAAGATTTGGGAAAACCGGAAAGATATTGACATTGAAAAATCATTTAAAAGTTTCCTGTACCGCATCACTGTAAATAAAATTTTCAACGAGCTGAAACATCGTGTTGTCAAACAAAAATACGAACAACATGTGCAGAATATCCCTCAACCTTCGGGTGACTCGCCCGAATCTTCCATTCAATTTCAGGAATTGAACAGTATACTGGAGAATTTACTGTCAAAGTTGCCCGAACAGCAACGGACCATTTTTATCATGAGCCGATGGAAAGGTTTATCGAATACTGAAATTGCCGACCAATTAAATTTGTCGATTCGTACGGTTGAAAATCAGATTTACCGGGCTGCAAAATTCATCAAATTACATTTAAACAATGATTACCCGATCACCATACTCCTGATTATATTCGGATTACAGTCGTTCTAAATATTTTCATTGCCCTCCTGAAAAAAAATCACCTTTTGTGTGAGTATAGTTTTAACCCAACTTGTATTACTACCGAAATGAAAAATAACGAAAACGTAAATATTGAATTTAAAAGTCTGTTGGGCAAGTTCCATTCAGGAAATTGCGATTTGGATGAATTGCGCCAATTGGAAGAAATGTTTCTGGATGCGGTAGTTTCTGAAGATATCAAAAGCAACATGCTGGATGAACTGAGTGGCTATGAAAAACCAGGCTCAGGCAGGGATACCGATTACGATCGTTTGTTTAAATCAATTCAACGGGTTATAACCATTAAGCAATCCAGACTTAGGGCCAAAACTTACCGGATGAATGTTTTGCGCATTGCTTCTATCATCATCCTCGCTTTCACCTTAGGTGGATCGCTTTCTTATCTTTTCGTCAATAAACAAATTTTAGTACCGGCCTCATTCTGTGAAGTAACAGCGCCACTTGGTTCAACATCAGAAATTACACTTCCGGATAACTCCAGAGTTTGGTTGAATGCCGGAAGTAAATTAAAATATTCGACGAAATTCAATCAGAACAACCGTTTACTATATCTTGAAGGTGAAGGATATTTCAAAGTTGCCAAAAACAAACAACTTCCGTTTATTGTCGATGCCTTTGGTTTTGAAGTTAAGGCTGTTGGAACCGAATTTAATGTGAAGGCCTATGCCAAAGATGCTACCATTGAAACAACGATGGTAGAAGGAAAAGTAACCCTGCAACATTCTACAGAAAACATTCTGGACGGTGTTTATCTGGTGCCTAACCAAAAAGCGACCTTCTTCAAGTCGGAGGAAACCCTGACTGTTGAAGTCATTCGGAGAATTAAAGAATCAAAGGAAGAACTTAATTACATCCCTAAAGATCGTTTGGTAATAGATCCAAAGATAGATCCACGTTCGATTATTTCGTGGAAGGAAAACCGTTTGATTATTGAACGGGAACTGTTAAGTGATCTTGCTGAAAAGATTGGCCGGAAATACAATTACAATTTTGAATTCAGATCGGAAGACATCAAAAATATCAGTTTCTCAGGTACGCTTGAAGATGAAACACTTCCACAGGTTATGAATGTGATTAAACTATCGTCGCCAATCGATTACGAAATTGTAGGAAAAACAGTGATTATCAAACGCAATGAAAAACGATTCGAGGAATTCAAAAAACTCTATAAATAAATGGATTAAAAAAAACAGGGAATAGATTTTTGCCGAATCTACACCCTGTATATTAAATAGTGTCAAACAAAATCAATGTCAGTTCCCGCAAAAGAATACTGGCATTGGCAGTCAAACATCTAACATTTCAAATGTATGAAAAAAAATCTAATTGGATTGATTTTCCCTGGAAGGGGGAAACTGAAAAAACTTTTCTTAATTATGAAATTAACAACCCTGCTAATTCTGGCGGTAACCATGCAAATCAGTGCTACGGTTTATTCTCAGAGTACTAAATTCAGTATGGATTTTAAAGGGAAAACCGTTCGCGAAGTCTTTAACATTATTGAAGATCAAAGCCGTTTTCGTTTTTTCTTTAACGATGATTTTAAATTGATTGACGAAAAAGTTGACCTGATTGTTAAAGAGGTCAGTGTTGAATCAATTCTTGATCAGTTATTTTTGAATTCTGACATCACTTACCGGGTTTTACCAAACGATTTAATTGTGTTGACAACGAGTCAAAATTCGACTGCAATGCAAGTTGGACAAGGCAATGCTGTTAAAGGTAGAGTTGTCGATAGTTCAGGGATGCCATTACCCGGAGTTACCGTATTTTTCAAAGGTACCTCAGGTGGAACCATCACGAACAGTGATGGTAGTTTCTCTTTGGCAGCAACTGACAAATCTAAAACTCTGGTATTTTCATTTGTAGGTTTGGAAACTCAGGAAATCGCTGTAGGTGATAAATCTGTTTTCGAAATTACAATGAAAGAAAGCAGCATTGGAATCGAAGAAGTTGTGGCTATTGGTTATGGTGTTCAAAAGAAAGAATCATTAACCGGTGCAATTTCAGGAGTAACCTCAGATGATATGGAACGGGTACATGCAACAACAGTTAGTTCGGCTCTTGCCGGCAAATTGGCTGGGGTTTCTTTCCGTATGGCTGACGGACGCCCGGGAGCATCGGCAAATATCCAGATTCGCAACATGGGTAATCCATTGTATGTTATCGACGGTATCCAGAAAGACGGAGGTCAGTTCAATAATATCTCACCAAACGATATCGAAAGTATTACGATCCTGAAAGATGCTTCGGCAGCCATCTATGGGGTTCGTGCAGCAAACGGAGTTGTAGTGGTTACAACCAAACGCGGTAAATTAAATTCGAAAAACACCATTAATGTTGACGCTTATACCGGATGGCAAAACTGGTCGCGTTTCCCAAAAACTGTTGGCGCTTACGAATGGATGAGTGGAAAAGCTGATGCTGAAATGAACCAATTCGGAAAAACGGATATCACTGCAGCTGAACTTGAAAAATGGAAAGCAGGAACTGATCCGGCATACCGCAGCTTCAACTGGTACGATTTTATCATTCAGCCAAATACTCCACAGACTTCAATCAATGTAAATACCACCGGGGGTTCCGATAAAATTAACTATTATCTTTCGGTAACACGTGTGGATCAGAATTCAGTATTAGGCCGTGAATTTACTTTCGGCCGTACCAACATTCAGTCGAACATTGACGCAAAAATTACCGATCGTTTAAAAGTAGGTGTTCAGATTAACGGACGTCAGGAAACACGTGATAATCCGGGTGTTCCCGGAGGTGATGATTACTGGGCTCCTCGTTTCGCCTTGTTCCGCAACCGTCCGACCGAACGACCTTTCGCAAACGATAATCCGCTATATATCAACAATATTGGTCACATGGCTGAAAACTGGGGATTATTAACCAAGGCGAATTCAGGATACTGGCACGAAGACTGGCGGGTTCTGCAGACCAATTTCATTGGAGAATACGAAACTCCTATTAAAGGATTATCAGCCAAAGGTACCTACTCGTATTATATTGCCGACAAGTTGATGAACGGTCACGAATATACTTACGACGCCTACAGTTATTTTCCTGAAACAGATGAGTATAAAGTAACATTTGCCAACCTGAACCCTTGGAGGGAACGAGGAACGCATAAAGTTTTCGAGACTGTACTTCAGGGTCAGTTGAACTACAAAAAAGAAATTGGCAAACACAATTTCCACGGAACATTTGTTGCTGAACGTATTAACCGTCACGAATTGGATGTTTGGGTACATGCAGTGCCAAAAACCAACGCGCTTCCAATACTTCAGTTTGCCGATATGGATACCTATAACGACAACGACTGGGAAGAAGCCCGTATTGGGTACATCGGACGTTTTAACTACAACTACGCCAATAAATACTACCTCGAAGTTTCCGGTCGTGAGGATGCAGCCTGGAAATTCGTAGCCGATAAACGTTGGGGATTTTTCCCATCCATGTCTGCCGGTTGGAGAATTACGGAAGAAAAATTTGCAAAAGCCTTATTGGGCAGCAGCAGTCTGGATGTGAAACTTCGCGGATCATACGGTGAGCTAGGAGATGATAACGTAGGTATCGGATCGTTTGATTACATCTCAGGTTATAACTATGGCACATCGACCAATATTATCGATGGAAATGTTGTAAAAGGATCAAGAGACCGCGGAGTTCCATTAACTTCAGTCTCCTGGTTTGTGAGTAGAATTACCGACATCGGTGCTGACTATTCATTAATGAACGGAAAACTTTCAGGTAGTATCGATTATTTCTACCGTAAACGTACCGGATTGCCTGCAACAAAATATGACGTTTTGGTTCCAAGCGAAATCGGATATTCCCTTCCAAGAGAGAACCTCAACAGTGATGCGGTAATGGGGGCTGAAACTTCAATTAACTACGACGGTAATATCGGGGAAGTGAAATATCAGATCGGTGGTAATGTCTCTTATGCCCGTGAGAAATTTCTGGATTCATATAAACCAAGGTTTAGCAACTCATGGGATAATTATCGTTATTCAGGTGAAAACCGTTGGACCAGAATATACTGGGGTTATGAAACAGTCGGTCAATTCCAGTCTATCGAAGAAATCAATAACTACACGATCAACAACGATGGTCAGGGTAATAAAACCATGTTACCTGGTGACTTGATGTACAAAGACGTAAATGGTGATGGTAAAATCGACGGATATGATGAACGTCCGATCGGATATCCAAGAGATCGCAATCCGATTGTTAACTTTGGATTTAACCTGAACGCTCAGTACAAAAACTTCGATTTCAAAGCCGACTTATCTGGTGGCGCTATGTATTCTTATAACCAGAGATGGGAAATGAGAAATCCATATCAAAACACAGGTAACCTGCTGAAAGTATTCTACGATGACAGATGGCACCGCGAAAATCCTTTGGATCTGAACAGCGCCTGGGTGGCAGGAAAATACCCGGCATTGCGTTTCAACGACGGTGGTCACAACAACTACAACAAAAACTCAAATTTCTGGTTGACCAACATGAGTTACCTTCGTTTAAGAACCCTTGAAGTAGGTTATACTTTACCTAAAGCATTGACAGAAAAAGCACGAATCAACAAAGCCCGTTTTTATGTCAATACTTATAACCTGTTCTCTTTTGACAAGTTGAAAAAACTAGGTGTTGAACCTGAGATTATGGACGAAAATGGTCTTCAATATCCTCAGAATAAATTAGTTAATCTTGGAGTTAACCTTAGTTTCTAACCGAAAAAATATAGTATCATGAAAAAATATATCATACTGTCGATCATGCTCATCTCCCTTGGCTGGGGTTGTAACGATGCAGCATTTTTGGACAAAGAACCAACCAACATCCTTCTCGACAACCAGATATGGAGCGATCAGAGCCTTGTATTGTCAGTTGTTGCCGACTTATACGACCGTGTTCCGGAATATCAAACGCTTCAGGGTTGGGCCGATTTTGCCAGCTTCGATGAAGCTTTTGCTTCCAATGGCGGTGATTATTGGAGACACAAAAATCAGGATTATGGATACGGAGAATGGGGAAACTGGGATTACGGTCTAATCCGTGAAGTAAACCTCTTCATTCAGAAATGTGGAACTGCCGATAAACTGGATGCTGCTGTTAAAGCCCGTTTCCTTGCTGAAGGCCGTTTTATCCGTGCCAACATTTATTTCGAACTGGTAAAACGTATGGGTGGAGTTCCACTGATCCTCGAACCAATGACTTACGATTTCAGCGGTGACCCGACTTATCTTCAGAAACCACGTGCCAAAGAAGTTGAAGTATACGACTTCATCATCAAGGAACTGGAAGAAATCAAAGCTGATTTACCAAAAGGTTCAGGAACAAAATCACGTGCTACACAAGGTTTGGCTTTAGCCATGAAATCACGCGTCAGCCTTTATGCTGCTTCTATCGCTAAATACGGTGCAACAACTCCTACAGTAACTTTACCTGGAGGCGAAGTTGGTATTCCGGCTAACCTGGCAAACGGTTATTATCAGAAAGCTTTGGCTGCTGCCGAAGAACTGATTAACTCCGGCGATTACGCGTTGTACAAGAAAAAAGAAAATCTTTCTGAAAACTTCTCAAGCCTTTTCATCGACAAATCAAACAACTCAGAGGCTATCTTTGTAAAAGATTTCAAACTGAAAAGCGGTAAAGTTCAGGGATGGACCCTGGTTAACCAACCATGGTCACAGGCTGAAGATTTGGAAGGTGGACGTACCAATCCATCCTTAAACCTGGTTCAGTCGTTCGAAAAACTGGATAACACCTATGCAACTTACCAGACAACTGATGCTTCAGGAGATTTTATCTATTTCGACAGTCCGAAAGATATGTTTGCCGGTCGTGACGCCCGTTTGGAAGGTACAGTTATGGTTCCTGGTTCAATATACAAAGGAAAACAGCTCGACATTTGGGCAGGTTTTTTACTTGCTGACGGAACCGTTATCAAAGGCGATAACTTCGGTGCCCGTAAAACACTTCCCGGTAAAGATGCTCCTGAATATGTTGTTGGTTGGGATGGTCCGATTGATAACCTTGAATTCAGTGCTCAGTCAGGTTTCTATGTTCGCAAATACATGGACCTTGCAGTTGGTTCAGGTCAGCGTGGTGTGAACAGCGAAGTGTGGTGGATCAAATACCGTTTGGGTGAAGTTTACCTGAACGCTGCTGAAGCTGCTTTCGAATTGGGTGACAATGTAAAAGCTGCAGGATATATGAACACTGTTCGTGCACGTGCCGGATTGGTAATTCCGTTGACTGCTGCTGATATTACTTTCGACCGCATTGTTCACGAACGTAAAGTAGAGCTTGCATTTGAAGGTCATGAACTGTGGGATATGAAACGCTGGAGATTGGCTCACATCATCTGGAATGGTCAGGCAACCGAATTAACAACCAATCCTGGTGGGGCTACAGAAGTTAGCACCCGTGTATTCGGAATGTGGCCATACAAATATTACAACCCGGGTGGAGCCAACGATGGTAAATATGTATTCAAAAAGATTTTACCAGGACAGGTTACCAACGCTCACCGGTTCCGTTTAGGAAATTATTATTCAAATATCAACAACGATATCATTAATAATAATCCGCTGATTGTAAGGAATCCTAATCAGGAATAACCTCACAGGATACAGAATTTCAAATTAAAAAATATCAATCGATATGAAAATAAGATTAATCATAGTATTAGGAGTCATCGCAAGCTTCCTCGCTTCATGCGCGAAAGACAACTTTGACGAACCTGGTTCAAAATTCGAAGGACGGCTTGTCTACAACGGAGAAGCAATTAATGTAAGCTACAACGACGTTACGTTTCAGTTGTGGGAACCGGGATGGCAGAAAAAAGGTGAAATCAATGTGGCTGTCGATCAGGACGGATCTTTCTCTGCAATGTTGTTTAACGCAAACTACAAATTGATCATCCCTTCAAATCAGGGACCATTCAAAAGCAAAACAAATGCTGAAACCGGATCGGATACCATCCTGGTTAATTTGACCGGAAACAAAGTAATGGATATCGAAGTTGAACCTTATTATATGGTTCGCAACGCCAATTTTTCAGCCTCTGGAAGAGAAATCACCGGAACATTTAAGGTTGACCAGATCATTACCGGAGCAAACGCGAAAAACATCGAAAGGGCAAACTTGTATGTAAACAAAACTCAGTTCGTTGATTTCCGTTCCAATGTTGCTTCAGCTCAAATCTCAGGTAGCGCAATTACTGATCTGAATTCAATCAGTTTGAAAGCTACAGTGCCAGCGATTACTCCAACTCAGAATTATGTTTTTGCCCGCATCGGCTTAAAAGTTTCAGGAGTTGAAGACATGATCTTTTCATCAGTGGTGAAAGTGAATTTGTAAGAATTCAATAAAATTATGGGCTGTCCGGGATAATCTCTTTTCCAGGGCAGCCCTTTTTTTACTTTTTTTTCAGGAAAACAACCAACATATATTCCTGAAATAAAACACTTTAACTTTCACAGAATAAGTACATTCAGTTTTTACTCCTGAAGTTCTATGGTATCCATCCGACTAACTGCAATGCATTATCCGATCGAAAATTCAATTAGTAAATGTGAATTTTAATATGATAGATTACAAGAATGCTGATGATTATTCGTTGTTAAAGTCGGGAAATAATTTTTAGCATAGCGTTAAAAAAGTTATTCTCGCCATCAATAACGAGAATTGAATTGACAAACAAATGCAACAAAAGTAGGATAGGAAGCCCGAAAGCTTCCTATGGTAAGGTTAAACCAATACTTTTGATTTGCAATGAAAAATAAACAGCTAACCTTGGAACAAAGGAACCAAATTTAAGGTGTTATTACAAACAAAAACACCGGTTAAAGTAATAGCCCAACTTTTGGACACAGACAAAAGCAGTATTTACAGGGAGATCAACCGCAACAAGAAAAAGCGGTCATATTCCGCCAGCTTTGCACAACAGCTATGTCTGGAGCGAAAGGAACGGTTCGGACGACCCCGTAAGTTTACCCATCAGGCCAGAAAGTTTGTTGTTGAAAAACTGGAAAAGGATCAATGGTCCCCAAAACAAATTATTGGGTTTGCAGCACTTAACAACATCCCAATGCTATCGCATGAGCGGATCTACCAGTTTATCAGGCAGCACAAAAAGGAATGAGGATTGCTCTGGACACAAACCCGGCATAAGTTAAAGCACCGCAAACGGCCTGTTAGTGGCAAACAGGTGAACATCAAAAACAAAGTCTCCATAGAACTTCGCCCAGCTATTGTGGATACACAAGGACGGTACGGAGACTGGGAAATTGATACGATTATCGGAGAAAACCAAAAAGGTGCCATCCTGACTATTACCGAACGTAAAAACAGGCTTCCTGCTGATGGGAAAGATGGAATTTGGCAAATGGCGTAGCAGCCATTTTATAAAATAGACTGCTACACACATTTTCTGTTAGAATCTGGTCTATCTAAAGTTCGATACTTAGATATCCTTTTTTCTGTAATTGAAAGTTATACAAGATTCCATTTTTAGTCACTTGAATTTGTTTCGGCAAGTCCTTCGGATTGACTTTAAATTGCTTTAAAGATAATTCACAAGCATACAATTCGACATGATATTTTTCTGCCATTTCGAGATAAGGAGTAATCTTGTCCTTTTGGATTAAATCGGTAACTGTTTTGCCGCAAATTATAACTTTAAACGCACCAAATTTATCTCCATCTTCAGAGGATAAATCACTAGCTGCCAAAACAATAGACTTCAGTTGTTGTATATCCATCGTTAGGACGGTATAATTTTTAATCGTTGAATCTGTTGGATTTTGGGCGAGGCTATTGCCCGAAATTAGAACCGAGAATAGGAGGCTTATTAACAAGATATATGCTTTCATGCTTTTATACTTTTATGATTATTAAAATTGTTCATGATAAAAAATATTAATCCTCCGAAGATTGCTATGTTTTTAAATAAAGGGCCAATGGTTGACATTTGTCCAACCTGAGTGGTAATTGTGATAGGCACAAGTATCAGGGCTAAAATAATAGCCGCATATTTTGTTCTGAACCCGATCATTAAAGCAATACCTGCAATTAGCATAGCAATCCCCGAGGCAATGACAGAAAATTCAGGATTGCCCAACATAAAGGCTAACTCTTTGAATCTGGCCTGGTTGATTTTGTCAATCACTTTTTCAACATTGAACAAGTGGTTGATACTTGCAACAATAAATATCAGACTTAATAAGATTCTAAATACCACTACCGAACTTTGATTAATATTAACTGTTTTTGATTCCATCTTTTTTGATTTAAATTTTTATTAATTCGCTCCATGTGGCACCGCTAATATCAGTTAGTTTCATCTGATATTGTCCTGAAGGCAAAGCTGATAATCGCTCATCTTTAATCGTTATGGTAGCTTTTGCCCCTAAAGGAATGATTAAACTATGTTTTCCGGGTTTCACTTTTGCCACATATACATTCTCAATGTTTTCAGTTGGAAATGCAGATAAATCTTCTCCGTTTAGTTTGAGGATGTTATTGCCATTTTCGTCTGTTATTTCAATTCCAATTAAAAATGAACCATAAACATCCACTCCTTCTACACGAAATACCTGGAATGATAATGTACTGGATGATAGATGCGCATGTTCAATTTCAATTTTGGGTTTTACTGACTTGTTATGCAAGTCGCCCCACACGCCACCATGAAAAAACTGGTTGGTAAACAATGTGATAAATAGAATTATCAATGAACCTGAAAACACGACCTTATGCAACACATTCAATTTTATTGGCAAGACTCCTGAACCTGTCCAGCTAAACCATTTACGGGTTGTAATCTTGCTTTGACGGTTTATCAGAAAATAATCCATTGAATATTTACCGCTGCCAGACAGAAACAGAGTGAAGCCAGCAGCTATTCCAAGAATACCAATTTGCCATTCATCCAAACAGGTGGTGCCTATCCAACCGGAACCTAACAATATTCCCAAGGCCAAACCAAAAACACCTGCACTCATGAGTCTTGTAAATAATCCAAACATAAAAAATAGCCCAACAACACCTTCTATAATGGTAAAAATCGCCATAGCCCACCATAAGGTCTCAGGATGTATTACAAGGTATTCGATGATTGGTTTTATGCCAAGTGCATTTGGCAGAAAATTGTTGAACTTTTCACCAATGTAGCCCACTGCTTCCGGATCTAATTTGTTGGTTAATACCAGTCTTCTCCAAAAAGCTGAGAAATAGGTCCATCCTACGACAAGGCGCAAGGATAGCGTGAAAAGTCCAGCCAAATTATATGACTGCACTAATTTTTGATTATGCATTTTAATGGATATTTTTTATACTAAAAAATTTATTTGATTTTAACGGAGTGATGTAAAATCAAATCATGTACTTTAATCTTTTATATAAAATGTAAAGAGGAATATGTTTCGTACTTTGATTTTCCCCAGTTAAGGAATTGAAAAAAGCAGGACGATCAATGTTGAAATTCGAAAATTGATTTATACCCGTTGTAAAAGATTTGAATTTAAAATCTTTTTTAACAAGCTTTACTTTTACACTCTCAACCTGACTGTATGTCACACAACAATCGGTGGTTTGTTGAATAGTTGTCTTGTTTGGATTAAGTGTTTTAGTCATTTTTACACCTAATGCATGTTGCAGGGAATTTCTTACAGAACAAGGAGCGATAAGCAATAACAGCCCTAAAAATAGAACTGTCCATAGTTTGCTACTACCTCTTCTATGTTTTGAAATCTCTTGCATGAGTATAATAACATTTGCCAACTGGAATTGTTTTCCAATTTATTTTCAGCAAAGCTAATCAACTATTATTTTAATAAGGGATTCGTCCGTAAATTCAATTTGTAAATGCGAATTTTAATAGGATAGATTTTAAGATTGCTGATGATAATTTGTTGTTGGTGTCAGTAAATCCTGCTCCTTCGGATATTCACCAATATTGTTCAACGCTTCAGGTACTGATTTGTAACCAGCACCTGCGATCAGTCTCTAATCTGAAAATATTTAATCATTCCTCAGCGCCTGAACCAGATTTTGTTTCAACGCCATTCGGATGGCCACAAAACTAAAGATTGCACCACTCACAATTACCAGTATTGCTATTGCCGGCAACCAAACCCACAAATTGGAATAGAGCGATGACAGGAGCGAAGGCAAAGCGCTTAAAACGGCAGGAATAATTCCAATGATCACCGAAACAAGCATCACAAAAAGTTTTTCGCGCATCACCAGTTTGAAGATGGCCGATTTGGGATAACCCAACGACAAAAGCAAGGCAAACTCCGGAATTTGCTCGAAAGTGATGCGGAAAATCAGGATTCCCAAACCGAGGGTACCGATTAAAAGTCCGAGGGCTCCCAGCATCAGGAAGATATTCAGGTAGGTATTTTCGATGGTATAAAAATTCAGAAGACGATCGGTTGTTTTGCTGATTTCAGGACCGTAATTACGCATTCCATTCTGCAGATCATCCACATTAACCAAACTGTTCGGATCGTCAATCAGAAAAATATTTGAACCACTTACCGACGGAAATGCCTGAATAAAATGTTGGTCAGCAATAATCACATTTCCCTGAAAAATCGAATTGGCCAAACCGCCAATCAATCTCAGTTTTAAATCTCGTCCGTCTTCAGTTTTATAAATCAGTGTATCGCCAATACTTTTAATCAAGCCCCACTGAATAACAGTTTGATCGGCAAATGCCGGGATCACGCCATCGGCCAGCGTTTTATTGAGCGACAACCACGGATGTGCGGCATCCAGATCGTCGGTTTTAGTCACAAAAGTAAAGGAAGAACGCTGATCAAAAGCTGCCGGATTACAGGCAATAATGCGAGGCCGCGAAATCCGGTTCAGGTTCAGACAACTGGCATCGTCACCTGGCTGAGACTGAAATTGAACCACCCCGGCATCTTCCGGAATATTCAGGTCTTCCCTGCCCTGCCTGCTGTTCACATCAAAAAGCACCGGCATAGTTGTTTCCACAAAATAATCGTAACCACCCGTTCCTGAAGAAGGCAATTCGGCATGCGAAGTCAGATCTTTCCGGTTCAGACCGGTTGAAACCACCATAAACACGCCAACAGACAGAAAACTCACAATCATCACCGTGCGTTTCCGCTCACCGGACAATCGTTTCAGAAGCAGCGAACGCATCGAAAAAGCGGATAAACTTTCATAACCGGCAATTTTCCGGAGCAGGTAACTGAACAGCAAAATGAGCGCGGGCAACAATCCAAAACCGCTGATAAAGAACATTTCCGGATTAATTTCACCACTCCGGAAACCGCTCGTCAGCAACACGACAATGGAAACTACGAGCAAACCAAGTCCAATCCACAAAGTCAGGCGGCCGCCTTTTATTTTTTCTGAAGTAGCTTTTCGCTGTAAAACGATCACTTCATTTTTCAGAAAACGACTCAAAATCCAGTAAATAACTGCGATGGAAAGTATAGCGATAATCAGACTTCCCATTAGAATGGATTCCGGACGAATGGAAATATTGACAATTGAAGTGCGCACAATATCGACCCAAATGGAATTGATCGCCTTTAAAATCAGCTGATTGTAGAATATACTGAGTGGTATTCCGAGTACGATTCCAGCAAAAACAAATACAGAAGCTTCGGCAATAAAGATTTTGCGAATCGTACGAAAAGAAAAACCGAGAGCGGTTAAAGTTCCGATTTCAGTTTTCCGGAAACCAAGATACAGTTTGAACAACAGGAAAGCCAGCAGCACCGCGGCAAACAGCACAAAAAAGCTCAGTCCGATAAACAGACCACCAAAATCAGTTCCGTTACTGGCTGCCGAAAGTCCGTCCGATTTCGCATTGGTCACCTCAAAGCCCAATTGTGATGGTTGTAATCCGGCAAGTAAATTGGTTTCAAATTCAGCTTTTTTCAAGCCCTGAATCCGGATGGCGGTTGAACGGCCAAACCGGTTTCCCCAGAGTTTTTGCGCTGTTTCGAGCGATACAAAAGCTTTTGGCGTTCCTTTGTAGGCTTTCCAGTAATCTTCGTCTTTGGCGCGTATTTTCTTCAAATCGACCGGCACACCGGTTTTCCAGTCACGGCAATTTCCAGCATCCGAAAGTCCGGGAATTACAGGCATCAGGTTCTGATCGGCCTTTTCACCAGCCAATGGATATATATTTTTAACCACAAACGAAGTATCCTTCAAAACCAGTTTCCGGAGTGGCCCAACTTCAAAATAAGTCAGGCGAACGGAATCATTTGGCTTGATGTTGACGTCATCGGCCAGCCATTTGCTCACCGACATTTCATTTCCGGAGAGATTTGGATCAGAGGAAACAAAAGAATACGGTGTTTGCCTGCCATCGATTGTAAATTCGTTGATGAAATAGCTGAACACAGCCTGCGAACCGGGAATGTTTTTGGTGCAAAATTGTTCCACCACCGGTTCAACAAAAACACGGTCCGAAATCAGTTCGGTATAATTCAATTCCTGATTTTCCCGAACTTCGAGGTTCACATCGTCCAAAGTCCAGCATTTTTGCAGATTCTGAATCAGATCAGCATCCGAAACACCATCAGCGACCAACAGCACATTGGCTTTTTGCTGCAATCCCATTTGTTCGTTTAGCCAGTTCAGGTTCAGAAAAACATTACGAGGTGCGGATTGAATATTCCGGAGGTTGAAGTTACCCAATTCATCCGGTTTCAGGATTTTAGCAACCTTTACCCGAAATGAAACTGTTGATTCCTGCTCTGAAACAAAAGGGGTATTGGCCGGAAAAGTGTTGAGTTTATCGACCCGCAGCAAAAATTCGTCGCCCACTTTTAATCGGGTAAGTAAAGCCAGATTCTCGTTAATCGCCACCTCATTTCCCTGAAATTGAAATGATTCCGGATAACTGGTAAAATTTCCCATCGTGGCATCCACTCCCCAAACGGCCAGTTGATTCACCCGAAGTTCACCCCCGTTAATCACACCAAATCCATTGGCACGAAGTAAAGCGGAGGTTCCGGTACCTGACTTTTCAGCAAGTTCGGTGGCAAGTTCAGTCCGGAATAAACGCTCGCCGGCCGTAATCACCTGTGAAGTATTTCCCAAACGCTGCACCGTAATATGCTGCAGGCTGTATTTCACCGAGTCGCCAATAATAAGCGCACCAACCAGAATGGCCGTGCTTAGAGCAATTCCGAGAACAATCGTCAGATTGAGTTTCCGAAAGAACCAGATGGATTTGAGTATAAGTTTAGTTAAAGACATATTTGTTTGTTTTATTCCCGGTTATATCGTCACCCCGAATTTAGTTCGGGGCCTGTTCTTCATTGAGACAGATCCTGAAACAAGTTCAGGATGACTTTTTTCGCGTTCCTGGTGTTGCACCTTTGTGGACTTTGCGGTTAATTTTTATTTGATAATTCATACAATTTCAACACTGTTTTCCAGTTTCGGGTGGTAGCTGGAACTTTCAGTTTCTTTTCAAAAAAGTCGTTGGTAATTCTTGTTTTGCCGTACCCATTTTCACAAAAGACAAACACATCTTTCCTGAAAATTTCAAATCGATCCGGAGAATAATCAAACTCTTTTATTTTTTCGATCAATTCATCTATTGGTGTTTTCTTCAGAAAAGTTAAATGTAATTTTTCAATGGCTGCATTCTGTTCCTTCAAAAACGGACTATTGGAAATGGATTCCACTAATTCCTGAGCCGTCCGGACAACCACAGGAATGTCGAAGCCAAACTTTTCTGAAAAGGCCAAATGCAATCTATTTTCCAGAGAAGGGACCGACTCGGGCTCATCCAATTCAAAAATAAGATTTCCACTCTGGATGTAAGTTTGAACGTTCACCAAACCCAATTTGTCGCACAAATCTTTCAGGTCGGTCATCAGTACTTTTCTTCCGGTTCCAACATTAATTCCGCGAAGTATGGCAATGTATTTTTGCATAAACTAATTGATTAATTCAAGTCCGTCAGCTAAAGCAGACGGCAAAGGATATTCTTCGGAACTTGGAATTTGAAACCTGGAACCTGGAACTTATAAAAGTTTTCCGTTCTCCAGTTTATAAATCCGATCCATCTTCCCAGCCACTTCCATGGAATGTGTCACTACAATCAGTGAAACACCTTCCTCTTTATTCAGTTCTACCAGCAAATCGGTCAGGTTAAAAGCCGATTTCTGATCGAGCGCTCCGGTTGGTTCATCGGCCAAAATCAGCCCCGGACGATTGATCAGTGCACGCGCCACAGCCGTTCGCTGGCATTCCCCTCCTGAAAGTTCGGATGGTTTATGATGAGCCACTTCTTCCAGTCCCATTCGATTGATGAGTTTTTGTGCGCGTTCGAGTGTTTCTTTTCCCTGAAGTTTTTTATTTGTCAGAGTTGGTAAAAGAACATTTTCCAAAAGCGTCAGTTGTGGCAGCAAATGGTGCAACTGAAAAACAAAACCTATTTTCTCATTCCTGAATTGTGCCAGTTTCTGATCAGTATAACCAGATAAATCCTGGGTTTCAAAAAACATCTTTCCTGAATCCGGATGATCCAACGTTCCGATCAGGTTGAGTAAAGTTGTTTTTCCGGATCCGGAAGGGCCAACAATGGCAATTCGTTCACCTTGTTTCACTTCCAGATCAAGTTGATCGAGAATCGTACGATCTTTCGAAAAGGATTTTGATATTTTTTCAAGTTTTAAAAGCATAGTTTATAATTTCAATTTCTCATTTTATCGTCACCCCGAATTCATTTCGGGGTCTGTTTTTTAGTGCACAGAGATCCTGAAACAAGTTCAGGATGACTTCAACACACTTTCGTAAACCGCCACCATTTTTTTTGCCTGGGCATGAATGTCGAAATGTGCTTTCACTCCGGCAATTCCGGCAGAGCTTAATTCCTGAAGTTTTTCATCATCGAATATGAGTTTCCCAAGCGCTTCAGCTAACTGTTCCGGGGTATTTTCAGCATAAACTACACCTCCGCCACTGGTTTCAATCACCTCCTGGAAAGCGCCTAATGCAGGCTGGACCATCGCAATTCCTGAAGCCATGGCTTCGAGCATATACAAGCCAAATGCTTCTCCAATCAGCACCGGAACCGAAATCAGGCGAACCGAATCGAAAAATTTCTGGCGTTCCTCCCCTTCAAATTCGTCAACCCAAAATACTGATTCCTCCAATCCTGCTTTCGATATTTTATGTTTTTGTTCTTTGATGAAATGGGTATCGTCACCGGTTTTGCCTCCGGTAATTTTTAATTTGACAGGCGAATATTCCTGATTCTTCCGGAGAAGAATAAACGCATCAACCAAAACTGCCAGACCATTTTCATGACACATTCGGGAAAGGTAACCAATTACAGGTTCTTTGTCCAGAATCGCTTTCGGTAAATAATCGTCGGTATCCACACCGAGATGTACCGGAATCATTTTATTTTCCGGAATGACCATACGCTTGTGAATTTCAGCAGAAAAAAAATGACTGACCGGAATAAAAATGTCCACATCTTTTCCGCGCTCACTCATGATATCCCAGACTTTCTGCCGGTAATGATCGTCCATGGCATCCACCCACACATCTTCGTCCTGAAGCGAACAAATAACCGCAACATTCATTCGCTCTTTAATCCGGTGAGCAAGCCCGAGCAACAAGGCATTCGATAAATGCACCACGTCAGGTTTTGCTTCCTCAGCCAGCCAATCAACCAGTCGTTCCAATTCCTCTTTTTGCCCGCCATCTTCGCCCTGCAACATCGAAATCGTCATTTCTTCCAGACCTTTGGCCCGTGTTGAACCGGCCTTACGTGCTGCCATTTCGAGCACTCCTTTTGAGTCGAGCGCATGTTCGATAAAAGCCGGCATGTGCCTGAAAATGGGGAATTGCTGTTTCAGGTACAGGTTTACAGCGCCATAAAAAACAGGAACTTCATCCAAATCGTGGGCATCTTCAAAAAGCGGAAGATATAGCGGAACCTTAATCACCTGATGTCCCAGATCTTTCAGGGCACGGATGTATTTGCTGTCGCGCATGCAGTTTCCGCAGTAAAAACTACCGCCCGACCCCGGAATAATGTGTGCGATTTTCATGGTTAAAAAACTGATTTTTTGAATTATTGTCTTCCTGAACTTGTTTCAGGATCTCTTCTCGATGAATATCAGATCCCGAAATAAATTCGGGATGACACAAGTAAATATGGTTCCCTATCCAAAAACATAAATCCGTCCGTCGCCGGCACCAACCACAATCTTTCCTGAAACGACAGCAGGACTGCCTATAATCGGGCTTCCCAACTCATACTTCCAAAGTTCTTTCCCGGTTTTCAAATCATGAATATACAACATTCCATCCATGCTTCCGGTAATCACTTTTCCTGAAGCGATTACTGAAGACGATTCGACCCGCGAGCTGGTTTTTACTTTCCAGACAATTTTCCCTGAAGTTTTGTTCAGGCAATAAATAAACCGGTCCTGATTGCCAATAACCACCAGGTTTCCGCTAAGCGCAGGTGAGGCAATAAAAGGCAGATTTTTTTCCGGATCGTCATAGGTCCAGGCCACTTTTCCACCTTCCAGATCGATGCAAAAAAACCGGCCTTCGTAATCTCCTACGTAAGCAAACTTGCCATCAATCACGGGTGATGATGCCACATAGGTTTCCAGTTGTATTTTTTTAAAAACTTTACCAGTTTCGACGTTTACCAGATGTACAAAACCATCGCAACCACCAAACACAGCATATTTTCCGTATAGTGCCGGTGCACCATTGATGTAATTATCCGATTCGTATCGCCAGACACTGTCGCCTTTGGCAAAACCGACACCATGAAGATTATAATCGTAACTACCAACAAACAAACGAATCTGGCTTCCAACTTTCATCCAGTTGGCTGATCCCATGATCTGATTATCGGTCACATATTTCCAGATCTGTTTTCCTGTTTTCTCGTCCAGACGGAAAAGCATTCCATCCAGAGAGCCAAAAATAACAGAGCCATTCAGGACTAACGCCGGTGCTTCAATGGCGTTTCCTGAAACAAATTTCCATTTCAGTTTCCCATCAAAACCAATTGCATAAAAAGTTCCGTCAGTCGATCCACAAAAAATGGTCTGTCCATCAACTACAGGTGAAGCTTTAATGTCGTCACCTGTTTGAAAAGAAGACAATAATTTTGGTTTCTCCGGAATAACAGCCGTTGTTGCTCCGGAAAGCTGCTGATTTCCCCGGAATACAGACCAGGATTGGGCCTCAATAACTCCTGAATGAAGAACAAACAGAACGACCGGCAAGAAGATTTTTTTCAAACCCATTTGATGAGAATATATTTTATAATTCAAACGATAAAGTAGGAAACACTTTTTTGACTAAGTTACTTAACTTATTTTTTTAACTCAAATTTCCTGCTTGTCGACTCTTCCGCAGTTGGAAAATCAGACGGAACAGGAATTGTTACTTTACCAGTTGCTGCCCATTCAACTCCACGGATGAAAGTGGTGATAAATCCGACTCCTTCGCATGAGTAGTCATCGTGTCCCAACGTGGTATGAAAAATTCGACCTTTTCCATAGGTTAACACCATCAGAGTTGGTTCATGACGGTCGGTTGGTGCCTTACCCGACATGTCTTTACCAGTGGCTAAAATAATCATATTCTCGCCCGGACCACGAAGTTTTGAATAACATTCGTCTTTCGCAGTCAGCCAAATCGAGGGCAAACCTTTGGTAATTGGATGATCGGCAACACGAGTAGTAATCGGGATGATATGCTGCGGGCCATGCGATCCGGCACCACCTGGAGAAGAATCGCGAACCAATTCGCCTTCGTTGGTATAATAAACATACGGGCCGTCTTTCTCATTCCGGTCTCCCCATCCGCCCAGTCCAATCATTTTGTTATACTCAAGCCAGGTTGGGAAAGAGTTGTCAGCAGCATGTACTGAAACAAAACCTCCACCGTCTTTCATGAATTTTTCGAGAGCCTTTTGTGTTGCTTCAGGCCAATCGGCAGCTTTCCAACCAAAATTTGAAACTATCACATCATATTTTTTGAAGGAAGGAAGAAAATCAGGATCAGAAATCGACTCTTGTAAATCCTGTGTTTCACCCACACCGGCTAATGCAAGATATGCTTTTTCACGTTCTCCCATCCAGGTGTACTTTGTTCGTTTAATGTCCACAGTAAACAAACCTGTTTCTTCCAGATATTGCTTCATCATGATGGTTGATTTGGGCCATACCTCGTGATTGTTCTGTCCGTCAACAATGAGTACTTTAATTTTTGCTTCAGAAGAAAGTGAAAACAATACAATACAAATGACACTGAATAAAATGGTTCTCATGGTAAGTTATTTAGGTAAACTAGATTTGCTCTTCCTGATTAAACATGGACAGAGCTCCTGTCGGGCAAGCTTTTGCCACGATAACAGCCGTTTTTTCCAATCCTTTCTGAATGCTTTCATTAAATGGAATACCTACTTTTACATCGAAACCGCGGCCAATAAACGTGAAGCCAAATTCTTCCTGATGCTGGCGGGTCAGTCGAACACAAATTCCGCATTTGATGCATTTCGATGGTTCGTATACTATTCCTTCCCGATGAATGAATTTCTCCACATTAAACCGTTCTTCTCCCTGAAAACGCTTTTGAACGGCCTGATAGCGATCTGAAAGTTCACGGAGCACACAGGATTCGGGGGTGCGGCAATCGCAGTGCATGCAACGTTTCGCTTCCCGCATGGCTGCTTCCCGGGTAAATCCGGTTTGATCAGCTTTTTGCCGTGGGGCGTCTTCCGAGTCTTTTTTATACTGAATAAATTCCGCTTCAGCCAGTCGTCCAAACTTGGAATTAAACCGCTCAGGATAACCCGACACAGTTCCGCTTTTCAGATAATTATCGATGACGGTAGCCACCTCTTTTCCCTGACCGACAGACCGAACAGCAAGTTTTGATGCCCGAAGTGAATTTCCAATAGCAAAAACATTTGGGACTGAAGTCTGGTAACTGGTTTTATCTGCACCTATTCCGGTTTTGGTCATCTTTAATTCGAAGGTTGAAATCACTTCCGGAATAACTCCTGTGGCAACCACCACAGCATTAAATCCACTCAGTAATTCATCAAACCGGCTGTCATCAATCTCTTCATTCAAGCGAAGTTGAACACCGGTGGCCAAAATCTGAGCTATTTCCTGTTGAATAACTTCGGCTGGTAGCAATTCCTGATCAATCTGAAGCAATTCGCCACCAGCCCGATCATTTTTGTCAAAAACAACAGCCTGATGTCCTTTTATTTGCAGGTAATAAGCTGCAGCCAATCCGGCAGGACCTGCGCCAACTACAGCTACTTTTTTCCCTGAAGAAACAGCAATTTGCGGCTGATAGGATTTTTCACTTTTTAAATCTTCGTCGCCTGCAAACCGTTTCAGCAAACAAATAGAAACCGCTTCATCGACCTGTTTCCGGCGACAACCGGCTTCGCAAGGAGCCGGACAAATGCGCCCGAGAATGGATGGTAAAGCAATATCCCGTTTGACCACTTCCAAAGCTTTAGCAAAATCACCTTTGGCAATCAATCGGTTCATCAGTGGAATATTCATGTGTGCCGGACAAACCAACTGGCAGGGCGCTTCGCAATCGCCGACATGTTCGCTGAGCAGCAACTCCAGCGCAGCTTTCCGCGATTCGGTTGTCTCCTCATCGTTGGTGATAATGTGCTGATCCTCAAAAACAGGAGTTGAGCACGACGCAAATAGTCGTCCGTTTTTGGCATCTTTTACCAAACAAATCATACAGGAAGTGAAATGTTCAGTACCTTCCAAATAACACATCGTAGGAATTTCAATTCCAACAGATTTGGCTGCCTGCCATACTGAAGTTCCTGCAGGAACCTCAACGGAGTGATTATCTATAGTGAGTTTTACCATATTAAAATTGTTACGTGTTTCAGGTTACGAGTTTCGGGTTGTCTTCCAGTTATCCTCAACGTATTGAATAAATTTGTTGATTTTCGCACCTAAAATATCATATTCTTCAAGTAAACTATTTAACTCGTTATTTTCAAAATGTAAATCGTTGATCATGGTCAATTGTGAAATTGCTTCATCACACGAAGCGTGGGCAAAAATTAAAAATCGAACAAATTCATCTTTATACCTTCTCCTGCCAAAGCCTTCAGCAATATTGTCTTTGATACTTTTTGATGATCGTCTAACCTGACTTCCTTGTTCATACAACTCATATTTCGGCAATGTTATAGTCATTTTATGAACTTCGATTGCCAGTCGGTAAGCCAGTTTGTATACATCAAGTTCTTTATAACTATTCATGTTTTTAAATAGTTTCGTGTTACAGGTTTCGAGTTGCGTATTATTAAAAAAGGAAGCTAATCAACTAAAATCAATATTTTCGAAATTATATATTACAATCAATTGCCCTTTAAAGATACCACAATTGCGACCGAAAACCCGTAACCCGCAACTCGTAACCCGCACCTCGCAACGCTAAACAATCTCTACCGCATCAACCGGGCAAACCACCCGGCAGGCATCACATTTAATGCATAGATCGGTAATGACTTCGTGCTTTTCGTGCGGCTTGAACAAAATGGCTTCGGTCGGGCATTTTTGCGCACATTTGGTGCAGCCGATACACAAATCATTTATCTGATATTTGATCAGGCTCTGGCATTTTCCCGACGGACATTTACCGTTGATATGTGCCAGATATTCTTCCCTGAAATATTTTAACGTCGATAAAATTGGATTTGGAGCCGATTTTCCCAAACCGCATAAACTGCCTTTTTTGGTCCAGTCGGCGAGGTACTCCAGTTCATCCAGATCTTTTTCAGTTCCTTTTCCTGAAGTTATTTTATTCAGGATTTCGAGCATTCGCTTGGTGCCGACACGGCAGAAAGTACACTTTCCGCAGGATTCATTTTGAGTGAACGACAGGAAATAGCGCGCGATATCCACCATACAATCGTCTTCGTCGAGCACGACCAACCCCCCCGATCCCATCATCGCCCCGACTTTCAGGAGCGATTCGTATTCGATTGGGGTATCGAATAATTGAGCCGGAACACAACCTCCGGAAGGACCCCCAATCTGAACGGCCTTGAATTTCTTACCATTCTGAACACCGCCGCCAATCTCCTCAACAATCTGACGAACAGTGATTCCCATCGGCACTTCAATCAGTCCGCCCCGGTTTACCTTTCCGGCCAAAGCAAAAACCTTGGTACCTTTGCTTTTTTCACTTCCGATGCCGGCAAATTTGGCTGCACCTTCGCGAATAATGTATGAAACCTGCGCAAAAGTCTCTGTATTGTTGATCAGGGTAGGCTGTTTCCACAAGCCGCTTAATGCAGGAAATGGCGGACGAATGCGTGGAAATCCACGTTCTCCTTCGATGGAAGCCATCATGGCAGACTCCTCGCCGCAAACAAATGCACCGGCACCTTCATAAATCTGGAGATCGAATGAAAATCCACTTCCAAGGATATTTTCACCCAGGTATTTTTTTTCGCGGCAATAAATCAGAGCCTGACGGATTCGCTTCACTGCCAAGGGATATTCAGCACGTATATAGAAAAATCCATGTGTCGCTCCAACCGCTTTGGCAGCAATTACAGCGCCTTCAATCACGCGGTACGGATAGGATTCCAGCAACATGCGGTCCATAAATGCACCCGGATCGCCCTCGTCACCATTCACAATCAGGTATTTTACATCCGAATGATTGTACGCAACAAGGTCCCATTTCATACCAGTCGGGAATCCAGCTCCTCCCCTTCCCCTCAAACCGCTGTCTTTTATTGTTTCAATGATTTTTTCCGGAGTCAGGTCAAACAAACAGGTTTTCATTGCTTCAAAACCTTCGTGTTTTTTGTATTCTTCCAGATCAAGCGGATTGATAATTCCGCGGTATTGTGTGGCAATTGGAAACTGCCGGTCCAGAAAATCGGAAACCTGCTTTTCGCGGGCATCAATCGAATACTGTTTCACACCATCCCAGACCGTATCAGTTTGAACACTTTCAAAAAACTTGTAAACACTGCTTTTCAGCATTCCAAAAGTGCTCTTCGGTTTAAAATGGTTGGCTATAATTCCCTGAATTTCTTCGGGTTTAACCTTGGCATACAGAATCGATTTACCATCTTTGGGAATAATTTCGACCAGCGGAACCTGGTGACACATACCGACACATCCGACATTTTTCAGGCTGATGTGAATTCCGGTGTCTGCGATCGTCTCCTCAACGGCTTTTTTTACATCCTCACTTCCGGAAGCCACGCAGCAGGAGCCCAATCCAAGGCGGATTTCCCCCTGAATCTCATCTCCGTCAACAGTCCGGAACAAGCCCTTCTTGCCACTTGAAATGCCGGCATGTTTTTCGAAATCGGCCAATACATTGACGACTTTATCGGAAGCAACATGTCCGTAGGTAATTTCATCGATTTGAACCACCGGCGCCAGGGTACAGCACCCCAGACAGGATACTTTTTCAATGGTATATTTTCGGGATGCATCAGTCTCTTCGTTTCCGGTCAGATTAAAATGACGGCGGAAAGCATCGTAAACCTGTCCGGCGCCCTTCACGTGACAGGCAGTTCCGACACAAACCTTGATGATGTGCTCACCAACCGGCTGCATCCGGAACTGCGAATAAAACGAAGCCACCCCGACAATCTGCTCCGGAGTAATTTCGGTTTTCTCGCAGACATATTTCATCGCTGCCTCCGGAAGGTAGTTGTATGTGTTTTGAATCGACTGCAAAATTGGAATAACCGATCGTCCGGCCATTCCTTTTTCAGCGATAATCTCGTCAACCGTTTGTTGTATGTTTATTTCGTTGTTCACCATATGAAATTTTCAATTCATCATTTCCGTTCAGCTCTGAAAGAGCTTAATCTCAATAACCGTGGGTAAAACCCATGGGATGTCAACCGATGAGTCTTTCAGCCCCAAAGGGGTTGAATTATTTCAAGGAAAAAATCTTTCATCAAATTCAATTCCATGATCTTTCAACAACCGTCTCAACTCATCTTCAAATGTGTCCTTTTTATGATGTTCTTGCTGATTTTTAATATAAAAAACAATCAAATCTTTGTCTTTCCATGCATAAGTGAAAGCAGCATATCCATCTCCCCAGCCATCAAATGCAGGAAATTTCCCAGATTGTTTCAGCCAGATCGATGAAGAAGTTTTCATATCTCGCATGTAGTCAGCTAAGGCTATCTTTGGATGCAAATCACACAAAATATGCAGATGGTCTTCCATGCCATTTATACGGTAAAGAAAGCAGCTATTATTTTGGATGAAACCCATAATATAAGCATAAAGCTCTCTTGAATATTCTGACACAAGAGTTTTCTGACTGTCTTTGGTCCGAAATATCAAATGATATAAAATCTGACGGTAACTTGACATGCTTATCTATTTATTCAACCCCTTCGGGGCAGAGTTTCTTTTTATTTGATGTCCGTGGGCTTTACCCACGGTTATTGATATTTTGCCACTTCGTGGCATGTAGGTTAAACTCACAACGGATTTGAAGATTTAACTGCCTGCCCCGACTTTACTGAACTTATCTTCTATTTCCCGATGCAATACAAATTATTCATTCCTCTCAGGTACACTTTTCCATCCTGAAATACAGGCGAACAGACCGACTTCTCTCCCATTTCCGGAGTCCCGATCAACTGATAATCGCGGGTCGCTTTTACGATGTGTGTTTTGCCCGACATATCGGTGATGTACACTTTTCCATCGGCATAAACCGGCGAGGAATAAAACGCGTCACCAAATTCCTGATCCCAGAGTTTCTCTCCGGTTTTGGCATCGATACATGCGAAAACACCGTAAGTTGTTGCAATATAAACCATTCCATTAACTGCCAGCGGACTCGATACTTCAGGTAAAAATTCATCGGCTTCCCAAACAATTTCAGGAGTGGCACCCAATTTTATCCCAACCAGTTTGGCATATTCGTTGGCAGCGAAAACCATTCCGTCAGCATATCCGGCCGATGGACCAACTTCTCCGGAAAGACAGGCCACGTTCCAAAGCTCTTTCCCGGTTTCAGGATTATAGGCATTCACATTCGGATTGGTGGTTAAAATCAACTCCATGCGGCTACCTGTATTTACCAGAATTGGTGAAGACCATGAAATTTTTGTACTGCGGGCAGTTTCCCATGCTGTTGCTCCGGTTTGTGTATTCAGCGCTATCAGTTTTCCTGATTTATTGGTATCGTATTGAATCAACAGTTTGTCTTTATAGATAATCAGCGAAGAACCATGTCCGTAATGGTTGTCCGGAACGCCCAGATTGCGTGCCCACAAACGTTTTCCGTTCATGTCGAGGGCGATCACATCGCCGGTGGCAAAAATGGCAAATACCGCAGATCCGTTGGTTGCCATGGTTGGGGCGGCCAAACCGGTATCGGCCGTCACTTTCGGCATTTTCGACGGAGAGCCTTCAATGTTATCAGCGGCAGCTTCCCACAACAATTTTCCGGAGCTTTTATCGTAGCAGTAAACCATGCGGGCCTGAGCATCAGCCCCGGTCACAAATAATTTATCGCCCCAGATGATCGGTGAGCTATATCCTGATTTAGGCACTTTCACTTTCCAAAGCACATTTTTACCTCCGGCGCCATTCCAATCGGTTGGTGTATTTTTCTGAGCCGCTACCCCGGTTCCTTCAGCACCACGGAAAAACGGATAATTCGCTTTTAACTGCGCCAATGTTGGAAAACCTGCCGGAACCGCAGCTGCAGGAGCTGCAATTGCTGGTACTTCAGGGGTATTTCCAACTGTTTCTTCATTCGTGGCTGGTTCATCAGCTACGGCACTTGCTTCAACTACCGATGAATCTTCAGAAGAAGTTACTGGTTCCGAACTTGAATTTTCCGAAGAAGTTTCTTCCTGCACCACCAGGTTTTCGTTGACTTTATATTCATTCAGGGAATTGTAGGACAGGAATCCTGAAATCAGAGCAACCAGAATCAGTCCTGAACCCGAATAAATCACCCATTTCTGAGCCACCAGTTTATCGAGCCCGCTTACTTTTTCGATGCTGTCGATTTCATTGAGTTTTGATTTTGCCGACAACACATAACGAATCGAAAGAATCGAAATGATGACACCTAAAAACATGAGGTAAGCCCCGTTGCGAAGTTGCCACTGGCTGGTAAAATAAGCTTTACGTGCCATCAGGTCGAAAGCCCTGATCTCGGTTTTCAGGGATTCGTCTCCCGGATTTTCACTGAGCCTTTTCACCAGTGCTGGAATGGTTTTGTTGTCAATCGGATCGTTCAGGTTGGTTTGAATGAAATTGGCAATCAGCAAAATAGCCATGATTGCAGCAAATCCGGCGGCTATCCACGAAATCTGGCGGGCCAGTTTAATTTTATCGTCTTTTGTAAGGTTCATTATATTTTGAATTCAGATATTTTCAAATCTTATTTTTGTCTTCATGGCCGTCAGCTAAAGCAGACGGCAAAGAATATCGCACAGATCCACAACTTTTATTCTTTCCTCACCGGGCAATAATCCATACAACGGGCGCAGCTCAGGCAGTTGGTTTTGTTTGGTTCCCAGTCTTCCCTTTTCCTGAAGGTCGACAAATTAATCAGACTTGTTCCGATTACCAGTCCCATAAAACCGCCGAGCAGCCATCCACCGATGTAAAACTGATGACGAATTGCATCAGCTTCTACAACCAATTCCTGAGTTGATTTTCCGGAACTCATAAAAGTACGGACATCAATATTATTCGGATCATTCTTTACTTCAGGATGCTCCACAATTTGTTCGGCCAAATAAACGGTCTGATTGAATCTCGATAACGGCACATGCATCATCGATCCGGCAAAACCGCCAATTCCGATCCACAAGGGCAGTATCACGAAATAAGTCATCAGGCGGTTCACATTGCTGCGGCGTTTACCGGTTTCGGCCACCGGTTCGTCAATCGCACCAAAAGGGCATGAATTGGAACACAATTTACACTGAATGCATGCTGAGGGTGTTATGGTCATGTGTTTGGATGAAAACTTCGACATCCAGCCAAGCAAAACACCGTAAGGACAGAAAAACCGGCAATACGGCCGGGCAACAAAAACTCCGACGGCAAGAAACAATATTCCAAGTATCAACATGGTAAATGTGGCATCGAAGCGGAATAGGCCAACAAAAGGATCGTAGCGGCAAATGATGAATTCAGACTTTGTTGCGGCATATAGAATGGCAAGTCCGAGGTATAAATACGGAATTAAACCCAATACTTTCTGGATCCATTTTGGCAATTCGATGGGCCGGATGGCAACAATATCCTGAATGGCTCCCAACGGACAGGCCCCGGCACAAAACGTTCGTCCGAAGAAAAGCGAAAAAATAAGCGGCAACAGGAAAAACAACAGAGCCGTTAGCGGAATGGCATAAGTAGGATCGAATATTCCAAGCACCACATTCTGGATGGAACCAATCGAGCAAATACAACCTTCGCGGTAAAATCCAAAATACAACAAGGAAAAAACCGATGTCCAGAAAACTCCTTTTCGAGATCGCTTTTTCAGGACAAACCAGGTAACCACGGAAAGAACAACGAATAACACGAAAACATCCAGATATTCGAGAAACAATAATCTGGCTGACGGTGCAGTTGTTTTTGGCTGCACATAACCGGTATCAAATTCCGGCTTCGGAAACCGCTGTTTGGCTTCGATGGCGAACGCCTGAACCGACGAATACACCAGTACTGATATCAGTAATAAATATTTTTGAAGTTTTTTCATCAATTTAATTCAATGTTCATCTTTTAAACAATGCTTGATTTCCATGCTAGAGACGCACGGCCGTGCGTCTCTACGGGAAAACAGTCAAACTTTTGGAATCGCACGGCCGTGCGTTTTTATATAAAATCAATAAACCTGAAGGAGTCGTACTGCCGTGCGACTCTACAATTCTGCTATGTTTTTTTCTCTATCAACTTTCCGCCACCGCCTTTTTTCCAGTCGCCTTTGATCAGGTACGGTGTGTTTACCGGAACACGCTGAAAAGCATCGGCCGGACAAACCCGGGCAATGGCACAATCGTTGCAATTTTTGCAGCGGTCGTGACGAACCTGCAGGTGCAGCGATCCGTTTCCAAACGAAGTACATCCGGCCACACATTTGGCACACCCGATGCACAAATCCTCTTCGATAATGTATTCGAAATACGGATCTTCGATGTACTGCCGTTTAATTGCGGCTGTCGGGCAAAGCTGGTTTTCGGCTGCTGTTGTGCGGGCATTTGCGTCCGGTTTCAGATAACCGCCACACAAATCGCAGTATCCGCATAAATCGTAGGCATGCACGCATTTCACGGCCGACGGCGTCATCACACATTCGTCGGCACAACGTCCGCACTGCACACATTTAAACGGATCGATCTGCCAGACCAACTCCTGTGAAGTCGATTTCAGGAGCGAAACACCGGCAATTCCTCCGAGCGAAACAGCCAGTGCCATTTGCATGCCGTTTCGGATAAACCGGCGGCGCTCCAAACTTTTCGGTTCTTTTTTATCGCTCATTTTTCCTGAAATTTTTAGCCTGATCCAAAGAACAGGAAGTCAGTTTAGTACAACTTTTGCAAAACTGATTGTCGGTACAACCATCAAACTGAACGCGATTTTCGGCCAATAAATAAGCCGAACCTCCAATGATTGCAGACAGAAAAGTCAGTTGTCCGGCTTTCCTGAAAAAGTCCCGTCTGGTGCTTATTTTGTTTTTCATTTTATTCCTGTCAAAATTGGATTTATCTCTTTTGCGTCCGGATTTGTATTACCACCTTGATCAATCTCTCCAAGCGGACGCTTTAAACTCTTTCTCATTTTCCCCGGAACATTGCCCCGGGCTAGTGTATTTCGCCCTTTCAGGGCTATTTAATTTAATCGATTTCGGTTCGTTTATCGAATTCTATTCTTGTTTCCGTTCGAAAATTCGTACCTGATTGCGCTCGAAATCAAGAGCAATGACACGTTGTTCTGCATCAACAGCAACATCGGGAGCCAGCGAACTGTCCAGATCAAACATTTCAGGTGAAGCAATTACTCCTTTAAAAACTCCATGCTGGTCGTACAATTTGATCCGGGGCATCCCTTTTTCGCTGGTAATAAACGAATTATCATTCATAATTGCCATGTGTGCCGGATTGCAGCAGCCGCTGAAACCTTCGATTTTAAACGAAGTGATTCCCCAGGAAGTCCGGAGCGAACCATCGGCATTGTAATTCTCGAATGAATGTCGGCCAGGATTGACCACCCATAAAAAACCCGAATCATCCAGGGCCAGATCGAAATACGGACTTGGGATGACATATCCGGGAATTCCTTTTTGGTCGTCCTTTTCTCCAATTCGCGACAAAACCTGCCCATTTGAATTACACTGGTAAACAACCCGGTTTCCAGCGTCGGCAACGTAAACTTCTTCTCCTGAAACAGCAAGTGAAGTGATCACAGAACGATCGCCAAAGGAATTCCAGCGTTTCAGCAAAGTTCCACCCTGATCGAACAAGGCAACCGAATGGCGGGTTCCAACCCAAATTTCATTGTTTGCAGCAACTGCCAAACATTCAGCTGAATCAGGTAATTCTTTCCTGAAGATTTCTTTTCCGGAATAATCATATTTCAGGAGGGTTTTCGCAGTAACAACAATGATTTGCTGATCTGAAACCGCAATTCCTCTTGGTTCCTGAGCATTAACTGCAAATGATTTGGTTTCGCTGTACAAAATGCTGGTTGAATCCACTTTTCTGTACTCATCGACATTGTATTCATAAGGATTTTCGATGTTTTTACCGGCTTTTTTACCAATGAAATCTTTTCCAATAATGATTACAATGGTCAATGCCAGTACAATCAGAATATAATTTACGAGTTTTCGGTTCATCGTTTTACTGACTTACATTTACACAATAGATTTTATTCGCATCCCGCAGAACCAAAAATCCGTCGGCAATTGCCATCGGGCCCCAGGCGTCATGTCCGTCGAAAAGCTTTTTCTGAGCCATCTGAACGTACTTTTTACTGTCGGGTTTAATTAGAGTGAGCGTCCCATCGTCGCTTAGCAGAAACATTTTATTGTCGGCAATCAGGTAAGGTCCAAGCCCAAACCGGCCTTCTTTTCCTGAAGTCCAACGGATTTTTGTAACATCGTCAGGAGCCACGCAAACCAGCTGGTTTCGCAGTGGGCCGGCATCTTTGGGTTGAATGCCAAACATCACGCCATCCCAGATAACCGGAGTTTGCTGCTCACTGGCCATACCATCTTTGGGTGCATATTCTTTCAATACCTCAACTTTATATTCTGCTCCTGAAGGAGTTACTTTGATCATCATACTTCCGGCACCATATCCGGCTGTCAGGAATACTTTTCCATCCGGAAAACATACCGGCGCCGGAGCGACTACCGCATGATTCCAGGCGGTGGATTGCCAAAGGATTTTACCTGCATCGCCGCCTTCGGCAGAAACGCCAATAATGGCGCCGACAGCACTGTACACATACATTTTCTTGCCATTCAAAGTCCAGGGCATGATGGATGAATGCGACATTTTGATTCCTCCGGGATTTGGAGTTTCCCAGAGTACATTTCCGGTTGCCATGTCGACTGCAATCATGACTGAAGTTCCGCCCGGAGCCAGAATGGCCTTGTCGCCGTCGATCATCGGGCATTGCCCGGTAAACCATAGCGGTACTTCGGTCTGGTATTTCTGAACCATATCAAGCCCCCAAACCAGGTCACCGCTTTCGCGTTTGACACACATCACGTGGCAGCGCGGCCCAATGGTTAAAATATAATCGGAATTTACAGCCGGAACTGTACGCGACATACCATGATTTCGCTTCAGGCTAACCTTATACGACCGACGCCATAGTTCTTTTCCGTCTTCGAGAGCAAAACACCGCAGCGCATCTTCGCGTTTTGCTTCATCGTAATCCATGACGTAAACTTTTCCTTCATAGATGGCTGGTCCTGCATGGCCTTCGCCCAATTCAGCCGACCAGATTATTTCAGGTTGTGCACCTGTCCAACTGTTTTTGAGCGGTTTCGAGTTTTTTACGATGTTGTCATAATCGGCACCACGAAAACGTGTCCAGGTTCCTTTTAACGTACTTTGAGTTTCGCCAAACTTTTCGAATTTCTCGCCAATATTTACCACATCCACCGCCGTGGAGTCGGCTCCGCGGTTATCGGCTCCGGGGATACTTTCCGCAAACTGGCTGGTTGGATCTTTCAGGAGCCACCAGAAGAAAAGGATCAGAAAGAGCACTCCGGCTCCCCAAAGCAGATATTTAATGTTTTTGTCCAAGTTGTATGTTTTTTCAATTTTTCCGTTGCCTAAAGGCAAACGGCAAAGGATATTTCGTTAATCACACTGATGCATCAAAAATCTATTTCTTCAGATCATAAATTGCCAGATATTCCCCATGTCGAACCAGTAATTTTCCGTCATAAATTGTTGGGTGAGCCCAAAACGGACCTTCGCCTTTTCCAATTTTAAACGAACTCACCAGTTCAAATTTTTCAGGATTCGGTTTTACCAGAGCCAGATTACCACTCTTCTCTTCCTGACAATACAGCATTCCGTCGGCCGAAATGATTGGGCCTTTGTTGAACCAGGTCGTTTCATAGTTTGTCTTTCCCGTGTTCCAGTCCACACACACCCAGTTGCCTTTGCCGTTGTTTAACCAGTTCGATCCAAAAATCGAATCATCGATTTTGACCACTCCTCCCATGTGATTGTCGAAATCAGAATTGGTCCATTTGAGCTTTACCGACTTTCCGTCGGAAGCCAGACTGAGCATGATAGCCGGATGATCGTAGCCGCTGGTGACAAAAATTTCGTCGTTGTAAACGAGTGGAGTATTGGTGTTTCCGCCTTTTCCGGATTCGCCGGTATGATATTGCATGACATTAAAATTCCAGATAATCTCGCCGTTTTCGGAATTAATTGCCAGCAGATCGTTGGCAGTTTGTGCCATCAGAATTTTCAATCCAGCCTTTTCGATTAAAACTGACGAGGCATAAGCACGAGTACCACCAAGACTTTTTGTTTTCCAGAGTAATGTACCAGTGGTTTTATCAAGTGCAATAACTGAAGTTTCTTCTCCGCCGGTAACGTAGAAAACAGCCTTTTCAGAAATGGCAAGCGATTCGGCAATTCCCCAGCGGTGCGGTTCACCTTGAAATTCAGTATTGGCATCAATGGTCCAGAGTAATTTTCCGGATAAAGCATCCACGCAAACAACCTGCCCCAAACCGCTGACCAGATAAATACGGTTATTCTCAACCGTTGGTGTGCATCGGGATTCAGAATAAGTGCGATTCCATGCTTGTCCATAAGCAGTTTCCCACTTTTTATTCCCATTCATTTCGTAGGCCGAGATAAAATCCAGGGTGTCTTTTCTTCCGGAGACATAAATGCTGTTTTTATAAACCACCGGCGACGAATACCCATTGCCAATATCGTTCAGTTCCAGAATAAGTTTTGGGCCGTTTTCAGGCCAACTTTTCAGGAGGCCGGTACCGGGATAAATTCCTCGACGGCCGGGACCTCTCCACTCAGCAGTTTCCTGCGAAAAGAGATTTCCGGAAAGCGACAGAATCAGAAAGAATATGGAAATTAATCGGATCATTTTTCTTCAGGATAAAAATTAAGCCTTGATGTTGTACACAAACAAAACTTCGCCATGACGCAGGTACAGCTTGCCGTTGGCAATAAACGGATGCGACCAGAACGGACCTGAACCACCCTGAAGTTTGAAAGAACTGATTACTTCAAAATCCTGAGAATTAGGTTTTACCAATGCAACAGTTCCTGATTTTTCTTCCAGAATATAAAAAAGACCCTCAGCATAAACCAAAGCACCTTTAGTCAGCCAATCGGTTTCGTATTTTACATCACCGGTATTCCAGTCCATGCAAACCCATTTCCCTTTGTTGTTGCTTATCCAGTTCGATCCATAAATGAAACCGTCCAATTCAATCAATCCGTGGTGATGGTTATCGAGAGTCATATTGCTCCATTTTTCGGTTACCGATTTGCCATCTTCGCTCATTTCGAGCATGACATTGCGGTAATCGTATCCCATTGAAATGAAAATATCACGTCCGTTGTAAAGCGGAGTATTCGCCCAGATTAGTCCAGGCTGATCCCACTTGGCACCATCCCAGTATTTGAAAGTCCAGGCAACATTTCCGGTGGCCGGTTCAAGGGCGATCAGCGTTGTTCCCGTAGCCGCCAGAATATACCGGAATTGCTGGTATTCATAAATTGTTGGCGAAATGTAGCAACGCGGGCCTCCAACCGATTTGCTTTTCCAGATTTCTTTACCCGTAATTTTATCGAAAGCAACGATAGAAGTAAGTTCACCACCCGGTGAACAGATTACTTTATCGTCGACAATGAGTGGAGATTCGGAAACACCCCAAATGTGCCACTCCGATTTGTAGTCTTTGTCTACATTCACTTTCCAGCGTATTGCACCATCTTCAACATTCATACAAACCAGTTCGCCGGTTCCGCTGATGATGTAAATCCGATCCTCCTCAATAGTCGGGGTGCTGCGTGTATCCGGGAATGATTTCGTCCATGAACGGCCATACGAAACTTTCCACTTTACCTGTCCTTCCGGAGTGACACACGAAAGATAGTCGAGTGTATCAATCATTCCGGTGGCAAAAATGTACTGATCGTTTGCAACCACAGAAGAGTATCCTTTACCAATTCCTTCCACTTTCAGAAGTAATTCAGGACCGGCATCCGGCCATTTTTTCAATAACCCGGTCTCGGTAAATTTTCCGTCACGGTTCGGGCCTCGCCATTGTGTTGGCTGTGAAGATGCCATAAACACCATTAAAAGCAGAGAAATAATTAGATTTAGTCGTTTCATTTTGAGTTGTTTGATTATCTGGTTTTCTATTTAATCTGATTTTGTTATTCTGAAGCGTTGAGTAATTGTATTAATTCATTGGTTTTGATGATGGAGGCAAATTCGTCTTTCAAACTGGCCAATGCAGTATCGTGAATCAATTCAGCCGAATACAGTTGTCCGCTGACGCCTTTTTTACTGAAAGTAGCCGTTGCATCTTCAACCAGCCAGGTTTCAAAACCTAAATTTCCAGCCATTCTTACTGAAGTTGAAATGCAGTGATCTGTTGTTAATCCAACGATCACCACTTTGTGAATAGCCGCCTGATCAAGCAGGTCCTTCAGGTTTGTACCGATAAAAGCGCTGTTTACATTCTTACGGATAACTGTTTCATGTTCGGTTGGTTTGACTACTTCCTGAAAATCGTTTCCCGGTTTTCCTTCGGCCAGAAGCGAATCCGGATTTGAGGAACAATGTTTAACATGAAAAACAGGCATCCCTTTTTTGCGCCACAGCGTGAGCAATTCACCGGCATTCTGTTCAGCATCAGGATTGTTCCGCTGACCTCCCCAATATTCCAGATCGTTGAATCCTTTCTGAATATCGATCAGAATTAATGCAGGCTGGTCGGTTGGACTTTTTATCATAGCTTTATCTGAATGATGCGTTTATGGAATATTATTTCGAAATCTGGCAGGCAATCAGCACATTTCCGTGACGAACATATAAAATACCACGGTCGATTACCGGATGCGCCCAATGTTGCTCTGATCCCAAATTTACTTTCGTTTTGCTGATAATTTTCAGTCCTGACGGATCGGCATCGGCCATAAACAATTCGCCTCTTTCTGAATAACCAATCAACTTATTATTGACAGCCACAACTACTCCTTTGCCTACTTCGGTTGATGAATATTTCTTTTCACCGGTTTTCCAGTCGAGACATTGCCAGCTTCGATCGGCGTCACCCGATCCGTACAAATATCCATTGAGCAGAACGGCACCGCCCATCCGGCTGTCGAAACTTTTCATATCCCAAAGTTTGGAAACCGAACTACCGTCAGCACTAAGTTTCAGCATTTCGCCACCTTGCCCCCAGCCACTAAAAACAAATAGTTGTCCGTTGGAGTAAATGGGTGTATTCGGATGTGTTGCCCATTGATTGGTATGCCCAAAACTCCACAGTAATTTTCCGGATGCAGCGTCGACACCCAAAACATGATTTGCAGTATGTGTTACCAGTAATTTACGCGCTGAAAGTTCGATCAAAAGTGGAGTGCAATAAGCCGACAATTCACCCAGACCGGCACAGCTCCAAATGGTTGCTCCGGTCATCCGGTTCAGGGCCATTACGTTATTTTTTTTGCCTCCCGGAGTACAATACAGTGTATTTCCATCAACGACCACCGATTCAGTGTAGCCCCAGGTTATGTTTACGCCATCGTAATCAGATAAAAAATCTTTCACCCAAACCGGTTTTCCGGACTTCAGATCCAGGCAGGTTAACACACCCATTCCGGTCAGCAGATATGCGTAATCTCCGGCAATTATTGGTGTCGACCGTACGCCGGGGTAACTGGCATCAAACTCTTTTCCGTATTTAAATTCCTGAAGTTTTTTTCCGTTCTGATCAAAAACAAAAAGCACCGCCTGACCCTGGACCATGCCATTGATGTATATTTTATTGTTGGCAAAAGCAGGTGACGAAAAACCTTGCCCGAGCCCATCGGCCGACCAAAGTATCTGAGGACCTTCAGCAGGCCACACCGGCAATAAGTTATCGGCTTTATATACACCGGAAGAATTTGTTCCCCGCCAGTGAGTAGCTTCCTGGGCAACTAAAATATTCAGGAGAGAAAAAATAAGAAAGGCTAATGCGAAAATATTCTTCATTGGTTTAGTTTAAATTTGATTTTGGTAAAAGTATTAAGGATCGGTCAGTATTCCAACACGATACGGAATTTAACAAGGTTCTAAATAATAAGATTCATTAACAAATCCAAAGGAAGTAAAAATCCGTTATCGTACAGATAATCTGACTCATAGACGCAACACGGATATTCAATTCCAAATATTAAGTGAATATTCAAATTTCAACTGGCGCTGCTTCAATGAATATATCTTTCAGAATGTTGAACGAAAAAAAAGGATCAGCGAGTTCTGACCGGAGAAGATTTGATGAGACTGTAAATGGGATCAGATCAAAATGCAGAATAAATCGTTAATCAAAACACGCAGTTTTTCTACCTGAAAGGGTTTTTCCATAAAATCATCCATTCCGGCTTCCAAACAGGAATCTTTCATATCTGAAACTTCATTGGCTGTCAGGGCAACGATTATTGACCGATGATTTTTCCCGGGCTGGGCTTCGAAGACACGAATCATTTTTGTCGATTCCAGACCATTCATTACCGGCATTTGAAGATCCATCATGATCAGATCGTATTCTTTTTGCTGACACATTTCATAAGCCTCTTTCCCATTGGAGGCGATATCACAGGACAATCCCAGTTTTTTGAAGGTCCAGGATGCAATCCGTTGAAAGATCTCATTATCTTCAGCAAGCAAAATCTTTAATTCTCCAATTGATCCCATATTGAATTTTAATTCCATTATAACTGATCATGAATTGATTTATGATCGACAGGATGACCGCAAATATAATGATAATGTTAGTTTTGAATATATTTTACAATGAAAAACATTATAAAATCTGGAATTTAGCTTGTCTAAAACCGGACAGGAATTAAGCAAACTTCAGGAACCCAATTAATACTGGGGATATGGATTAAATTCCGGATGAAATCAACACTTGTTTTCTACGGAAATCAGTTGTTTTTTTGAGTTCCCTGATAAACTTCAGAATAAACAACACATAGAGTTTCAGGTTTTCATTTAATTTTCGTTGGTACTTCTGCATAAATTCATCCAATTCCCTTTCAGAATAAATAAGCTGTAATTCGTCTAAAAATTCCCATCGTTTTCGCTCAAACCAATGTTCATTCCGAAGTAGACGCCGATCACCATACCGATCATAATAGTTCCAGTATATTTTTTTTGATCCTTTTACCGAATAATTTTTTTTCAGTTTGGACAGAGCACCGGAATAGCCTCGGATTGCACACCAATACCTGCTAAAATTATCCGAAAATTCATTGAGATATTTCAAATCTGATAAGGCCTGATAAAATAGGTCAAACTGTGATGCCTCTGCATAAGACTTGATTAATTCAAGTTTTAATGGTGTTAAATGAATAAAATCCTGAATAAAAGCATCTGTAAGTTTACGTGCTTGAGTTTCCTCCATCCCATCCTGAAATGAGTTATGAAAGGAAGTGGTAAATGCCTTTACTATAGAATTGTTGTTATTCATTGGTAACCAAATCTAAGGCAAAGCAAATAATAATCCTATACCCTGAATGGGCCACTTTCTAAACCACTTATTTCAACTATCATTTAAGCGACTTGAATGATCAAAAAACTGTTTTCACAATATTCTAATTATCAGACAAATTTTCTAAAATAAGAAGGTAAAATATCATATTCCGGCTAGAATTATCAGCCCTATTCCTACAAAAAACAATACAAACATAGTTCCTAACAAGCCAGTTGTATTTTTCGAGTCTTTGAATTCCTTCCAGATAAAAACTCCCCATAAAGCTGCTACCAGCGTGGCACCCTGCCCCAGTCCGTATGATATTGCAAATCCAGCCTTTCCGGCCGCTATAATACTGAATGTCATTCCGATACTCCAGATGATTCCACCCAAAATACCCGTTATATGTTCCCGCAAACTTCCTTTGAAATACTGCGAATAACTAACCGGCAAGCCTTCAAATGGCTTTTTCATCAGGATAGTATTGAAAATGAAATTACTGAGTAATATTCCTGCTGAAAAAATAAATATTGCGGTATAGGGTGTCAGCATTCCAGATTCAGGCTGTTCAAAATTTGTTGCCATCGAACTGGCCACAAAACGATAGAACAATGCCATCAGAATTCCACCAACTACTGATAATACGATTCCTTTGGTTGGTACTTTTTGTGCCTGATTTGCTTTCCGCCGGTATGCGACAGCATCAAGAATAATTGCAATTGTAATGACAACAACACCGGAAAAAAGCCAGAAAGCATTTCCCTGCGGACTTGCCACAAAATTAACCACAACACCTAAAACCAATGCAATGCCAATGCCAACCGGAAATGCAACCGACATTCCGGCAATGGAAATAGCTGCAGCAATTAAAATATTCGCCGCATTAAAAATAATTCCACCCAGCAATGCATTCCAGATGTTGCCTATTTCTGCCTGCCCGATGTCCGGAAGAAAGCTCCTCCCCAATTCTCCGGTACTTCCCAGAGTAAAAGAAAAGAACAGTGACATCAATAGAATTCCAAGAACATAATCCCAGTAAAACAATTCAAAACGCCACGATTTCTGGGCAAGTTTTTGGGTGTTTGCCCACGATCCCCAGCACAGCATCGTAATCACACAAAGGACTACTGCCAAAAAATAGGAATTGACGATATACATATTGATGATTTTAAGGTTTAATTATGGTCGTTTGGGTTCAAAAAGCATCAGATCGTCCAGAATATCAGCGATTTTTTGATACGGATATTTATGCACGAGAAATGAATGATTGGAATTCTGATCCGGATCCCACAAATTTGAACCGTCGGGATGACAAACAAAGGTCCCGTTCCGGAGGACATAAAAATACTTCTCCGGGTCGCGGACCGCACACAAAACCGCGGTATGATCCCAGGAATTCCGGTTCACCGATTTTTTATTTTCGTAATTCGACAGACAATATTCGTAGGCCCACTGTACCGGACTTCCTTTTGTGCCCTGAGTTGCCACTTTATTCCCGGTCATGATTTTTGCTCCGATCTCGAAACCGCTGAACAGAACCGGAGTTGGCCAATTGGCAATGACATATTCCGAAGCCCGGGCATGTTGGTTAATATTAAACTCGTTCCCTTCAGGAAAACCACCTGCCATTGCCACCCACTTTTTTACTTTTTTAGCCACCAGTTCTTTTCCTGAAAGTGAACTGTACTGATCCGGAGCCGATTTGAGTAAAGTCGCCAGATTCGATAAAAATCCAACCGTAACAATCACCACACTCTGGTCGGCCTGAGCTGCCAGAACTTTCCGGTAAACATCGGTTGCAAAAGGATAATCTTTATTGGTTTTAACTTTTGGCAAATAATTTATCACAAGCGAGTCATTCCAGTGATTCGGGCACGAAAACGCTGGGGCTTCAGCATCCGGAACACCAATCGGAATATCAGGTTTCTGAAAATACCGGTTGAAAACTTCGAGCGTCGGGCCGATAAACGGATAGCCGTCACTGGCCATTGTTGCCAGAATTTCACACTCACCATTTGTGGCCAGTGCGTGCAAAATCGTGATGGCACCCACATCATCGAAATCAGGGCCCATGTCGGTATCAAAAATTATTTTTACCGGTTCACTGGCGTTTATTCCTGAAAAAGTAAAAAAGAAAATGATCAGAATAAAAATCAGATTTTTCATATCAGGTCAGGTTTAGATAATTATTTCTGAAAAGAGAACTTGAAGTTTTTACTGACTTTACCGGCTGTTTTGAAAACAACTGCATCCGAGATGTACACATTTGTCCCCTCCGACTCCGGCCTTTTATCGCCTTTCACGACGATTCGAACGGAATGCTTTCCTTCAGGCAGGTTGGTGATGTGATACAGATTCATGTTTTCGTGTTGCTGGTTCGCATAATTGAAATAACAATCAATCGTTCGCTTAAACTCGTCATCGACATATATATCGGCCTTTCCGCCATCTTTAAACCAGTTCCCAACGATGGAAACACCGGTACCTTCAAAGGTAAAACTAAGTTCATCACCAGCGTTTCCACTGTAGCTGGCCGTTGAAGTTTCTTCAAGCTTGCCCGGATCTTTCGCTTTTGTGTCGTTTGCCCAATTCCCTTTTTGTTCCCAGTATTCTTTTGCGAAAACACTTACCTTCCGATCAAAAACCAAATCAGGAAAGGAAACTTCCAAAGGAAAAGTTACCGGCTGCTGAACCTTTATTTTCAGTTCTTTTTCGTTGGATTCCCCGCCATTTTCGACAGTTAATTTGCCGGCATATTCCAAAGTCTTTTCCACTGCTTTATTGAAAGAATATTCAGTATGAATAAAATCCTGATCTCCAATGGCGTTTATTGCATGTTGGTATTCTGCAGGTAATCCGCTAAATCCTTTAATTACGCCCAAAACTGCCATCGCATTCGATGGGTTGCAATCCGAATCCTGACCGCAACGGGTTGAAACTTCCATTGTTTTTTCAGGATCGCCCCCGCCGTAAAGTAAACCCATGACGATAAATGCCCCGTTGACTTTAGCATCAATATTGAACGAAGAACCCGCTTCACAAATGTGTTCGCTTCCCCATCTGGCTTCGAGTTCGGCCCAGGCAGCCCTCCAGTCGGAAGGATATTGCTGATGCAGCAGAATCACATCATTCACGATTTTGGCATAATCGCTTTCAGTAGGAATGGAAAGCAATGCCTGATTTATGATTTTGGGAATATCGGATTCGAAAAAAGCTTCAGAATAAAGTGCCGCGACAAAAACACCACCATAAACGCCATCTCCGTAATTCATGATGTGACCAACTTTATCAGCAATCCGACTGGCAGTTGCAGGCATTCCGGGGCACATAAAACCAATGTAATCCGCTTCAATCTGGAAATCGATGTCGTCGGCATGCAGGTTATATTCAGGTTGTCCGGATTGAGGAGGAAAAATACTGTCGAAATAATTTTTTCGGGCTTGAACATTGGCATGCCACAACTGGTAACCGGCTTTGGCAAACATTTCGTGGTATTTTTTTGCCGGGGCATCCATCCCAAAACGATCCATCGCCATTAAAAAGGTAAGCTGCACATAAATATCGTCCTGCCAGACCGAACCTTTCACATCTTCAGGAACCCATTTGATTGAATCCTCATAGGTCCTGCCGAGTGCCCGGAATTCGGTGGGCGCTCCATAGGTAACCCCAATCATTTTCCCGGCCCAGCCTCCGGCAATTTTATCTTTTAGTTCGTCTTTCGAAATAGTAATTGTTTTGTTTTTTTCTCCATTACAGGAAACAATAAAAACGATCAGGAAAAGTAACAGGTTTAGTTTCAGTTTCATTTGGTTAGTTATTCGGTTAGTTAAGAATTTTCAAGTTCATTCCGGAAAGGTACTGAAGATTGTGCTCCCATTCGTGTTACCGAAACCGAAGCCGCTTTATTGGCAAACAGAATGGCATCCTCAATGGTTCTTCCTTCAGACAAAGCGACGACAAGCGCCCCGTTAAAGGTGTCACCAGCTGCTGTCGTATCAATGGCTACCACTTCAGGAGCATTTATTATTCCTGATTTCTCCTTGGTCAGGAAAAATGCGCCCGAAGCACCCATCGTAATGATGATGTTTTCAACACCTTTTTCCTGTAAAATCCGCGATGCTTTCAGCGCTGTAGGTTCATCGCTCACTTTTATTCCTGTAAGCTGTTCAGCTTCGTTTTCGTTGGGGGTAATCAGGTAGATTTTTTTCAGCAGCTCATCCGATAGATTTGCTGCAGGCGCAGGATTCAGCACCACTTTTTTCTGTTTCTGAATTGCCAGATCAGCAATGTATTCAACCGTTTCAATGGGAATCTCCAGTTGCATCAACACAAAATCAGCATCGTCCAATTCCGGAATTGCCCGATCAAAATCTTCAGGGTTCATGGAAGCATTTGCCCCCGATGCCACAACGATGGAATTTTCGCCCTTCCGGTCAACCGTGATCATGGCCACACCACTTGGATTAACCGGATCAACAGAAATACAGCTAACATTTATCCCCTCATTTTCGAGTAACCTCACTGCTTGTCTCCCAAAAACATCATCACCGACTTTGCCAATAAAAGTGACTTTTCCACCCAGCCGGGCAGCGGCAACCGCCTGATTGGCGCCTTTACCACCGGCATTCATCAAAAAAGTTCCACCCAAAATCGTTTCGCCCGGAGCCGGAAAATGATTTGTTTTAATAACCATATCGGTATTCGAACTGCCGGCGACAAGTATTTTCCTGGTATTCATCTGATTTATTTTCAATAAAAATAGATCATTCTGAATTAGCATCAAAGTGGTTCAGGATAAAAGTAACAGAGATAAAAAAAGCTGATTCGGTTGTGAATCAACTTCGTATTTTTTGGTTTCAGATTAATCCGAAAGGATTTAAATGTATCGGGGCACCTTCGATTTATAGCTTTTATATGCTTCACCAAATTCTTTTTCGAGGTATTTTTCCTCCCCCAAAATAATAAAATGATGAACAACCATACCGTAAATCATGATCAGCAACAGAAGAATGCTGGGCAGGTACAAAAAAGTTGCCGTATTCAGGAAAATAAAACTGGCATACATCGGATTGCGGCTTATCCGGTAGATTCCGCTGGTGCGCAGCTCATGCTTTCCTGAAGGTAGTCCGATGTTGGTGATTAATCCCATGCTCAAATAGGCCGGGACAACAATCAGGTTTGCCGGAATCAGGAATAGTACCGCCAGCAGTTTTTGTACTTCCGGTGTTTCATCCTGAATAAAAAACGGAATGATACTCCGGTATTCAGGAAAAAGAGCGATTACAGCAAACAGGGCCCAAACCATAAACAAAAGAAATTTGCCGGTATAGAAAAAAAACGGCTGAATGGTTGGATTGCCCATCGCCTGTTTTCCGTTTTTTGCCAGAAAAGCTCCCAGAATAAGTGTGGCCAGAATAGGCAAACAAATCAACGCGGCTAAACTGTAATCAATCCAGTTCATTAGACGACTCCTTTAAACTGATATCCAAGATCGGTTACAATTCGTTCTATTTCGGCCAGATTAATTTTTGCTCCCCTGATTTTTACCTGGGCGGTATTTTTATCAGCAAGAACTTCCTCGATTCCGTCAAGTTTCGAAAGGTTGCGCGTCACACTGGCTTCACAGTGCGAACAAGTCATTCCTTCAACGCCAATTGTTTGAAATGTTTCCATCTTCATTTTTTTATTTTTTTGAATTCGTTCCAGAAAATATCCCGAGACCATCGAAACTGCCAGCACCACTGCTGATGAAATACCCACCCATTTTGGCAGCATTTCATGATTCATCCCATCACCGTGAATGTGGCTCATTTTGCTCATGATAAAGTCGATTGGAATTAACCAATTGGTGAGCAGACCGAAAATAATTGCGCCACCGATGATCGAACCCAGGTAGATAAAAAGCGACTTACGCCCCATGGTTTTGCCAATTACGGTCATGGTAGCCACATTGGTTGCAGGTCCAGCCATCAGGAATACCAATGCCGCACCCGGAGAGACACCTTTCATAAGTAACACTGCAGCAATTGGAATGGAGCCGGTTGCACAAACATAAATCGGGATTGATGCAGACAATACAACCAAAATCTCGATAAATCCATATCCTTTAAACATGCTGAAAAAATCGGCAGGCAACACCACCGAAATTAATGCTGCCACAAAAAAACCAAGCAACAGCCATTTCGAAATATCCTGAAGCAACTCAACAAATGCATAATTTACTGCTTTGAGCAAAGGATGCTGAGTTTCGGGCGGTGGTGTATGACAGCCGCAGCCATCATCATCGCAGGTTGCTTCGGTTTTACCCATCTTTTTGACGTCAAGTTTCAATCCGGCAAACATCGGATTGGTAATTGGTGCAGGTTTTGGTTTTGGTTGATCTTTGATCAGCAGGTTGGTTAATATACCGCCCAAAATACCGGTTGTAAAAGCAACCAAAGGACGTAAAACGGCAAATGGCCAGCCCAACATCGAATAGGTTGCAAAAATGGAATCGACACCGGTTTGAGGGGTAGATATCAGGAATGAATTGGTTGCTCCTCTTGATGCCCCGTTTTTGTAAAATGAAATTCCCGTGGGAATTACCCCGCACGAACACAATGGCATCGGGACTCCAAGCAGAGATCCGTTTACAGCTGATTTGGTATTTGATTTACCTAAATATTTGTCGATGTGTTTCTGCGGAAAATAAACTTTTAACAATCCAGAAAACACCAGTCCAAGCAAGAGCCAGGGTGCCATTTCCTGAATCAGGTATACTAATTCTGAAAAATAGTTTACGATATAATCCATTAATAACTCCTCCGCCAATTAATTAATTTTAAAAAATATTCCGGCCTAAATTTCCCGTAAAGGTAACACAAATAAAAATATTGAATTATCTGTATATATTAATTCTAAATCACCTGTTACAAAATTAATAAAGCGGTAAAAGACAAAGCGGGACTTCCTATTCATGGAAGTCCCGCTTTCAAATCTTTACTTTAAAAAACTATTTAAGCATTTGCTCGCAGGCATCTTTCAATTGTTTTCCCTGTGCATTTGCAGGATCGAAACTTAAGGCCTTCTCAAGAATTGGCAGGGCTTTCTTGAATTCGTCTTTAGCTTTCGCTTCTGCTTCCTTGTATGGATCATCGGTAGTTTTATACTTGGCAGCAGCAACATCAGCAGCAGCATCTTTCAGGATTTTAG
>JBASYJ010000116.1:0-41349 GCA_049277435.1 Prolixibacteraceae bacterium | reverse complement strand
GGCCGTCCTGTTAAAGGTTGATCCCTCCTTTCGCGGCTTTCAGAAGTATTTTAACAAAAAAGCCGTTCAGGAAATCAATCCCAACCGGCTTTATTATCATATTTACTCCCATTGACAAACTTTGCTGCCCAGGAAGCGGTTTTTCGTTCTTCGGATATTCTTCTCCCGATTATTTATCCATGATATCAGTCTGAATCCGAACGGAATCTTCATGAATGTGCTGGAAAAGATGAAGCACAAAATCACGGTCAAGATTCAGATTTTCGCCAAGCTTCATGCGTTTTTCCATCAATTCAGAAAAACGGCCAACCTGGAATGCTGTCACATTGTTGTCTTTTTTGTACTGACCGATCTGTTTCACCACTTCCATTCTTGATGACAAAGTTTCAAGCAACTCTGAATCGATTGCATCAATCCGGTTACGAAGCAGTTCAAGTTGATTTTCAAACTGTGAATTGCCGGTATTTGAATTCCGGATCACCAAACGATCGAGCAATGATGCCAGATCGGCTGGAGTAAGCTGCTGCTCTTTGTCGCTCAAAGCACAGGAAGGATCGCGGTGCGATTCGATCATCAATCCGTCCATGCCCATATCGAAAGCTTTTTGGCTGATATCGAACAAATATTCGCGTTTACCACCAATATGGCTGGGATCACAGATAATTGGCAAATTCGGCATTAAACGGCGCAACTCGATTACTGTTTTCCAGTTCGGGTAATTGCGGTATTCCGATTCTCGGAAAGGTGTAAATCCACGGTGAATAGCTACCAGGTTCTTTATTCCGGCACGGCTCAGGCGTTCGAAAGCTCCAACCCACAATTGCACATCCGGATTAACCGGGTTTTTTACCATGACCACCGCATCAGTTCCTTTAACCACATCGGCAATTTCCTGAACCACAAACGGACTCGCTGTTGAGCGGGCACCGATCCAGAGCACATCCAAACCAGCTTTCAGGGCTTCTTCGGCATGTTGGGCATTTGCAATTTCGGTTCCGACCGGCATTCCGGTTTCTTCACGAACCATTTGCAGCCATTTTAAACCGATGCTTCCGATACCTTCGAAGCTACCGGGGCGTGTGCGGGGTTTCCAGACACCTCCGCGATATACGAATACGCGATGATCCTTTGCAAGCATTCGGGCAGTTTCCATAGCCTGTTCCTCGGTTTCGAGGCTGCATGGCCCTGCAATGATAAGCGGGTTGTTTATTTGTGGCAACCAGTGCTTAATCGGGTTAATTTCCAATTGTATTCCCATGACTATTTGGTATAAAATTTAACTATTGTCTTTTCATTTTTTACTAGTGAGCCGTTTTGTCCGGCCAGAATTCCACGAATCCGGTTCGCGTTTTTCATCAGAGCCATCATTTCTTCCGGATCAGATTCTATACTTTTTTTAAACAGTTTTAAGTGTTTGATGTATACGTCGAGCGATTCAACAACGTAAGCTTTGTTTTGTTGAAAAATCGGGCCCCACATTTCAGGAGAACTTTTAGCCAGACGGACAGTTGAGTTGAATCCCCCACTGGCCAGATCGAAGATAATTTCGCGGTCTTCCTTTGCCAGAACAGCATTTGCCAACGCAAAAGCGGCGGCATGTGGAAGATGTGAAATGAAAGCAGTGCTATGATCCTGATCATCAGACGACATATAAGCGATGTTCATTCCCAATACCTGGAACATTTTTTCGGCCAGTGCCAGATGTTGCGGCCCGCTTTTTTCCTGATCACAAATGATGTTGATCTTTCCTTCGAAAAGTCCTTCCAAAGCTGCTGTCGGTCCTGAATTTTCAGTACCTGACATGGGGTGGGCCGGAATATAATTTCGTCGTTTAGGATGATTTTCAACCGCTTCGGTAATTGCCTTTTTAGTTGAACCCACATCGATCACCGTAGTTTTATCGGAAACCAGATCGAGAACTTTGGTCAGCGAATTCAGGACTTTATCAACCGGAATGGCGATAATCACCATATCTGCTTGATATACTCCATTTTCGAGTGTTTCAATCCGATCGATTATACCCAGGCGAAGGGCTTCCTGCGCATTTTCAGGACTTAGATCGACACCGGTAATTTCGGTGGCAAATCCTGCTTTCCGGAGATCAATTGCTATTGACCCACCAATTAATCCAAGTCCGACTACTGTAAGTTTCATATTTATGGTTCGTTTGTATCAACTAAATTTTTAACAATAAAAAAAGGGCCTCGTTTAAAACGGGACCCTTTTGTAAAATATCTTTTTGTAACAACAAGACATTACCAGCCGATCCCGATATGAGAACAGAAGTAATAAAACCAATAATAAAAACTGTTGTTACCTGTAAGTTTCATTTTGCTTTCAATTTGTGAGCAAATATATGGAATTTATTTCAAATCAAAATTTTAGATCATTTAATTGGTCCAAATTCAATTAATCATCAATATAACAAGCAATATACCTGACACTTAAGTTTAAAAACTTAACAAATAATTAAACTGAAGGACTCAAATTTTCTTCTATTGAATCAGAATTTTACGGGTGATTGCCGGTCCGGATTTGGGTTCGAGAGCAAATAAATACAGGCCCGGAATAAATTTACCGACATCAATCGTACTGTAAAGCTCGCTGTTCCCTGCCTGAAACTGCTGACTGTAAACCATTTTTCCGGAGGAATTATAAGCCTTCAGGATAAAACCTGAATTATTTTTGTTCGATTGTACCCGAATATTTAACTGATCTTTTGCCGGATTTGGGGACATAATTAATTCGCCTTCTGAAATCAGCAATGGATTTATTGCCGTTCCAAAATCCTGGATACTCAGGTTATCGATGATCCAGCCCCATCCGTGAGAATAAGGATCGGAAAATAACCGAAACCGGATCTGAACCACATCGCCTGCGTTAAAATTGCCATTGGCAAGCAAATCGATGTCACGCCGCACGAATAAGTCTTTGGTTGGAACCGCAGTGCTGTTCTGGCCCGACATAGCACTGTTAAAAAGATTATACCAGGAAAGTTGTGCGTTACTGTCGTAACCGTCGAGGAACGGTTTCCAGGTTATACCATTATTGTTCGAACCCTCCACAATAACATAATCCCAGAAGTTTTCATCACCAAACTTGTTTCCTGCTTCGCCGGGTTCAACCAGAACAATCTCATCAAAACTCATCTTTCCGCCTTCTTTGAGGATAATCGGGTATTTTAGCGTGGCAATAAAGTTATATTCCTGATTATCTGAATCCGGACTTGGATACGGATGCGGAGAATTCAGGGCCGGACTATCGAAACCGGAAACCGATGAAACAGTAAAATCGCTGCTGATGTAATTGTGAGCCGTGACATCAAAATTATCAATGAACTTTTCAACCGGTGTTTTAAACCCTTCAATGTAAAACGAATTGTACCCGGAAAGGGGTAAACTTCCAATGTTGCTCTGCGAGGAAGCATCAACCGCCACAATCCGGTAGCTGATCAGATCGCCGTCTTTAACTGATCCCGGCTGGAAATACAACAATCCGGAATACACATCGTCCGAATCATTTTTAAGCGGAAGATATTTAAGAATTCCGCCCGATATAAAATACTCCACGGTTACGGATTTCACTCCGATGTTATCGGTTACAGTTGCCTCAATTTTTGCTGAAGTATTGGTGGTCAGCATATAATTAATTGGTTCGTACTGAACAACCGGAGGATCTTTATCGATGCCGATTTTAAAACTTATGTAGCGCGATGGCGATCCGGATGGAAAAACATAGGTTCGTTTTTTTACATCGGTGGCTGAAACGTAATACCGGATTTCACCAGTCAGTGTTTTTGGCAGCTGAGCCTTAAATACAGTTCGGTCAATTGAGGGTGTAAGCAAAACCGAGTCAATTTTGGCAAATTTGGTTGTGGAATAAATCAGGAATAATTTGGTTGAATCCAGATCATAATCACTTTCGATCTTAACTTCAAAATCAATTGGATTAGTTAGCAACTCAATATCTTTATGTGGTTTGTGCCAGATTGAAATACACTTCCAGCCCATGTCGTACATCATCGCCAGGGTGTTTGGCCCCGGGTCGTGAATGGCTTCGCCCGATGCGGTATAGGGAGTCATCAGCGAATTTTGATCACCAACCGGGTAGGTATTTTCGTCGAGGTGATAAACACTTGAGCCATTGTCCCAGGTCGTTGGTGCAAAAAGCCGGGGCACAGTTCCATTGACCAGCTGTGTATGAAATTCAAGCCATCCTGAAGTAAGGCTTCGGTGCAAGGTAACCGAAGGATTGGGGAAAAGCTTGGTATTAACCAGCTGATCGCTGGTTTTCGTGTATACAAACTGATCAAAAACGGCAGATAAGCCATCACTTCCGTAACCGCCACGTCCATTTACCGAATAAAAGAATCCGGAGAAACCTAATCCATGAGCCAGTTCGTGCAAAACGGTTGATACAAAATCATACTTATTGGCTGGGGTATTTCCATCGGTGCCAAAATACCAGTTTGTAAAATCTTTATTAAACGAAGCAACAATATCAAAGTCAGTTGTTGCATTTACCTCCTCACCCAGCATCTTTTCGACCATAGCAACCGGATAATAGCAGTTCCAGATTTGAGTTGAATTGAAGTTGTGGTAATAATCGGCAGGCCCGCAACTACCCAAAACACCGGCACTTAAACTTTTATAGTTGGCCTGCATCCGAATGGGAATGGGTGAATAAACCAATTTCTGCCAGATATCAACCGCATACTGAAAAGCCTGTTGCGCTTCGAATGAAAAGCCGACATAACTTACTTCGATGGAAGACTGCTTTGTGGAACCCAATTTCAGCCTTTGAAGGTATTCCAAAGGTGGCTGAACATAGGAATGTGCTGAATCTGTTGATGCGTAACAAACAGTTGGTGGCAGTTTTATTCCTTCCTTTTTCCACGATTCCTGCCCGAAACTATCCAGCAACACGATCAGGAATAAAATAAATACCAGAATTTTCCTCATTTTACAAATCAATTAATACCAGCAAATTAACAATTTAACTCTGTAAAAACGGCAGATTTTTTCCTGATTTTTTTTACTACAGAATCAGTTTTTACAGCAATTTTCGGGCCGGATCGAAATCAAAAGTACCTGAAATTTTCCCGTTTTTTAATCTATATTTGTCCTTAGTACTATCTTGTTAACAAACAAACCATGAAGTTTTCCTTTTTAATTCTTGTTTTTTTTATTGCTTCATTTACCGCTTCAGCGGAAAAGCCCGAAAAAATTTTTGATGAACTTTACCGTCCCCAGTTTCATTTTACTCCTGAAAAAAACTGGCACAATGATCCGAATGGATTAGTTTATTATGCCGGAGAATATCACCTTTTTTATCAGTACAATCCGTTCAGTAACAGGTGGGGCTATATGCACTGGGGCCATGCCGTCAGTACCGATCTGGTGCACTGGGAACATCTTCCCGTTGCACTTTATCCGGATGGAGACTCGAAAGATTCGGTCGATTGCACTGCCTTTTCAGGTTCAGGACTGATTGATGAAAACAATGTAACCGGCTTGCAATCCGGAGAAGAAAAAACCATTTTGCTGTTTTATACCAGCCAGAATTGCGGGCAACGGTTAGCCTACAGCAACGACAAAGGAAGAACCTGGAAAAAATACGATAATAATCCGATCATTGCGTATGATGAAACCGACGATGCCCGTGATCCGAAAGTTATCTGGCACGAACCAAGCCAGCAATATGTGATGGTTCTCTACCGCCAGCCAAACAAAAGCGAAAAACTCAAGGGAATTTCATTTTATACCTCTAAAAATCTGATTGACTGGAAATTGAAAAATCACATCCCCGGATTTTATGAATGTCCGGATTTGGTTGAATTGGAAGTAAACCGCCACCCGGATGAGAAAAAATGGGTTTTGTTTGATGGCGACGGAAGTTATGTCATTGGCCAGTTTGACGGCGAGAAATTCATTTCAGAATCAATAAAAATTCCGGGCGACTACGGTTCAAATTATTACGCCACCCAAACCTGGAGCAATATTCCGAAAGAAGATGGCCGCACAATCCAGATTGCCTGGATGCGCGACGGCGAGTTTAAAGACATGCCTTTCCACGGCCAGATGACTTTTCCGTGCGAACTTTCCCTGAAAAAATTTACAGATGGAATCAGGCTGATCCGGAAACCAATCAAAGAAATTGAATTGCTTCATGGAAAAGCTGATGTTTGGGAAAACAAAAACCTGATTCCGGGAATCAATAAAAATCTGGTCAACGGCGTAAAAGGCGATTGTTTGCACATCGTGGGCAGTTTCAAAGTTAAAACCGCAGATAGTTTTGGTTTTGTTGTTCGCCTGAACAAGAAAAAGGAAGGTTCCGAAATCATGTACAATGCCAAAACAAAAACAATCTCGTGCATGGGTAAATCTGCAGATATTGAACCGGTTGACGGAACAATTAAACTGGATATTCTGCTTGACCGCAGTTCGATCGAAATTTTTGCCAATGACGGAAAAGTGGTACTGAGCTCTTGCTTTTCTCCGGAAGATAAAGCCGATGGAATATACCTGTTTAACACCGGCGGCGAAGTTTTGGTTGAAAAACTGGAAATATTCCCGGTAAAATCGATGTACGCAAAAGAAAAATAAATTTCAGGTTGAATTGAAACATTCGAAAAAGCTGCCGGTAAATTAGATTACCGGCAGCTTTTTTTATTTCTGAAATCCGGAAACTGCCCGCCTTAAACATGATTTTCATTCTTTATTTTGAATGCTGATCAGCTTAATATTGCATTACATAACATTGAACTAACACACATGAAAGCAATTGTAAAAATCAAACCGGAAAAAGGAATCTGGATGACAGATGTTCCGATGCCAAAAGTTGGGCACAATGATGTTTTGCTGAAAATCAAAAAGTCTGCGATTTGCGGAACCGACCTGCATATTTACAAATGGGACGAATGGGCGCAAAACACAATCAAGACACCACTGGTAATTGGTCACGAATACATGGGAATTGTGGTCGACAAAGGTTCCGAAGTTACCCGCGTTCACCTTGGCGAACGGGTGACTGTCGAAGGGCACATCTCCTGCGGATTTTGCCGAAACTGCCGCCGTGGCCGCCAGCACATTTGTGATCACACCGTTGGCATTGGTGTGAACCGCGATGGTGGTTTCGCTGAATATGTTTCGGTACCTGCATCGAATGTATTAAAAGTCGATGACCGTATTTCTGACGAATTGATGTCGGTAATGGATCCACTTGGCAATGCAACCCATACCGCACTTTCGTTTCCTCTGCTTGGCGAAGATGTTTTGATCACCGGAATCGGAGGGCCAATTGGAGCGATGGCAGCAGCCGTTTGCAAGTTTGCGGGGGCAAGGTATATTGTTGGTACCGATTTGAGCGAATATCGCCGGAATCTGGCCTTAAAAATGGGTGCAACAAAAGTGATCGATCCCCGGACTGAAAGTATCAAAGATGCGATGAAATCTTTGGGCATGGTCAGCGGATTCGATATTGGTCTCGAATGCAGCGGATCACCGGTTGCTTTTAGCGAAATGGTCGAAAATATGTACAATGGCGGAAAAGTTTCACTGCTCGGTTTATTACCTTCTTCCACCACAATCAACTGGAGCAAACTAATATTTAAAGGACTGACATTAAAGGGAATATACGGACGTGAAATGTATGAAACCTGGTACCAGATGGAAATGATGCTTTCACATGGTCTGGATATCAGTTCCGTCATCACCCATCGTTTTCCGGCAGACGATTACCAGGAAGCATTCCGGATCATGGAAACCGGGAATTGCGGTAAAATAATTCTGGATTGGGATTAAGTAAAATAGACTACATAATTAAAAGCTTTCTGAAAAGAAGGCTTTTTTTATTTCTTAACTGAAAAGCGCTTTCCAAGCGATATCTGCATGAAATTGGTTCCGTTTCCAATCAGCAGATCATTGTACTTCAAACTTGAATACTGTGCCGATTTAATGACCACCAGCCTCAAATAGTAGCGGTTAAACCAGTAACCAAAACCCAGACTCCCGGTATGGTTCATACTAAATCTCCACCGGTTGATTTCCTGGGCAGTTTGACTTCCGTAGGAATTATCCTGAAGGCCTGAACCTAGAATGTACGATAAAGTGAATATTCCGTTTTTCAAAAACACCAGCGAATAAGCATATCCTAAATTTGCATTTAAGGCTAAAACACCCGATTTGGTGAGATTTCTGGTTTTTGAAAAATAGTCCGCATCTATTTCACGTGGAACAATCGCCGAATCAGCTGTCGTTTGATATGAAAATAAGCCTCCGCCAGCTAACAACGAACCGGCACTTTTCTTTTGTTTTTCAGTATTCCTGAAAGCGGCTTTGTAGGAAAAACGCTCGTGATTAAAAATGTAATTGACGTTAATTCCAATATTTGCCGAAGAGATATCCGGCCGTTGATATTCCTTATTTTTAGTGTAATTACTCAGCTGCAAATACGAATCTTTCAGGTAATATCCGCTTGAAAACGACGTTAAAATATCAGCAGAGAATTTGTTTGTATATGCATAAGTCTGAATACCAAAACGTTTTGTTTCACCATGCTTAATCTCACTGTTCAGAAAAACAGGAACTTTCGTGGCCAGACTGATCCCAAACCAACGGTAATTCACTCCCACTCCCAAATTAAAATAGCCGTTCGGAAGATATTTCAAATGGTATGAATTATTAAGGTCGGTCAATTCGAGCGAATGTGTTTTTTCACCAGAATACAATCTGATAATCAAATCATTGTAATAACTTTCGATGTAATTTGTATCCTTTTTTACTTCAAAAAAGCGCATGATTGGTTTCGCCACAGCAAGCTGAAACGAAAATACCAGAAAGCAAATCAGGAAAAAATTACGCATTTCTTAAAAATCCATATCCACTAAAACCGGACAATGATCGGAATGAACGGCCTGAGGTAAAATCTTTGCATCCAGAACCTTATGTTTCAAACCGTTTGTAACCATATGGTAATCAATTCTCCAGCCTTTATTATTATGACGGGAACCGGCTCGGTAGCTCCACCAGGAATATTGATCAGGATCAGGATTAATTTCCCGAAAACTATCGACGTATCCATCTTCAACAAACCGGGCAAACCATTCACGCTCTTCAGGCAAAAATCCTGAAGTATTTTGTTGTTGCGCAGGATTATGAATATCGATCCACAACCGACAAATGTTATAATCACCTGATATAATGAGGTTTGGCCGAGTTTTCCTAAGTTCATTCAGGTAATTGTGAAAATCGGATAGAAAATTCATTTTAAATTCCTGACGAACATCTCCAGTTGTTCCTGAAGGAAAATAAGCGCTAATGACCGAAACATCTCCAAAATCGACCCGAAGAACACGTCCTTCAGAATCATATTTTGGATTGTCCATGCCATGCACGACACGATCCGGTTTCTGCTTGCTAAAAATTGCCACTCCACTGTAGCCTTTTTTTTCAGCAGAGAACACATTTATGTGATAGCCAAGAGCTTCAAATTCATCTTCATGCATTTGCCCCGGCTGAGCTTTTGTTTCCTGGAAACACACCACATCAGGATTTACTTCAGATAAGAAATCAATTAAACCCTTGCTGATTGCCGCACGGATTCCGTTTACATTGTAGCTTAAAATCCTTTTCACAATTTTTGTTACTTTTGGTTCATATTAAACGAATTGCAAAAGTATCACGAATAATTTTAAAGCAAAATAATCCATTGAAAAAAGGTATTGTAATCAAATCCACAGGAAGTTGGTATACCGTTAAAACGACGGAAGGAAAATTACTGGATTGTAGAATAAAAGGAAATTTAAGGCTGAAAGAAATCAGAAGTACAAATCCAATAGCGGTAGGCGATCAGGTCGAACTAACTGAATCAAAGGATGATGATACTTTGGGAGACTTGTCAATCGGATTAATTCATAAAATTTTACCCCGGAACAATTACATCATTCGAAAATCTCCCAATCTTTCGAAGGAATCGCATATTATTGCAGCCAACATCGACCAGGCATTTTTGATCGTAACGGTAAATTTTCCGGTAACCACAACAACTTTTATCGACCGCTTTTTAGTTTCAGCTGAAGCATACCGGATTCCCTGTCATCTGATTTTTAATAAAATTGATCTGTATAATGAAGAACAAACGAATACAATGAATTCGCTGATCGACATTTATCAGAAGATCGGATACCAATGCCTAAAAATTTCAGCAAAAAATAACATCGGAATCAATGAACTTCGGGAAATGATGGCTAACAAAACCAATGTTTTTTCAGGCCATTCAGGAGTAGGTAAATCAACCATCATCAATCTGATTCATCCAACCGTAAATTTAAAAACAGCTGAAATTTCAGGATCACATTTTTCAGGAAAACACACCACTACCCATTCCGAAATGCATGAATTGGATTTTGGCGGATTCATCATTGACACACCAGGAATAAAAGGCTTCGGAGTTTTGGAAATGGAAAAGGAAGAAATCTCACATTATTTTCCTGAAATTTTTAAGCTGCTGGATGAATGCCAATATTACAATTGCACACACACACACGAACCTCTCTGTGCAGTAAAAAAATCCGTGGAAAAAGGCGAAATTGCATTCAGCAGGTACAGTTCGTATCTCGGATTGCTCGATAATGAGGAAAAGTACAGAAATTGATCCAGAACACTTCAGAAAATGAATAAAAAAAGGCTTAAATCTAATCGGTTTAAGCCTTTTTCTTTCAGTATTTTAGCTGGTAAAAATTGAATATTATACGTGCTTTAGAATCGCCTATTTCCTCGGCGACTACACGGAAGGCTTGATTTTTTAGATTCTCGACGCTCTTAAAACGCTTCAAAACCGCAGAAATGGTCTTCTCCCCTATTCCGGGAATAGATTCGAGTTCAGATTTTATAAATTCGCCCGAACGCTTGTTCCGGTGAAAAGTAATTCCAAACCGGTGCGCTTCATCACGTAACTGCTGAATGATTTTTAAAGTCTCTGAATTTTTATCGAGGTACAACGGAACTGAATCTCCGGGAAAATAAATTTCTTCCAGTCTTTTTGCAATTCCTATAATTGAAATTTTTCCGCGCAGATGCAATTTCTCCAAAGCATTCAGGGCTGCACCAAGTTGTCCTTTTCCCCCATCAATTACAATTAGCTGAGGCAGCGATTTTTCTTCATCAAGCAAACGTTTATATCTCCGGAAAACAACTTCTTCCATCGAAGCATAATCATCCGGACCTTCAACTGTTTTTACATTAAAATGCCGGTAGTCCTTTTTAGCCGGACGGGTATCACGAAAAACCACACACGACGAAACCGGATTTGTTCCCTGCAAATTGCTGTTGTCGAAACATTCGATGTGAACTGGCTTTACTTTTAACTGAAGATCCTTTTGCATCGTTTCTAAAATTCGCGTCGTATTCTTCTCGGTTTTTGAAACCACCTGATGTTTTTGTTTTTCCAGACGGTAGTATTTTGCATTTCGCTCCGACAGATCCAACAGCTTTTTCTTATCTCCCTGCTTAGGAATTACAATTTTTACACCTTCAAGTTCGAAATCCAATTTAAACGGAACCAGAATTTCTTTGGCATTTGAGAAAATCTTTTGCCGTATATCCACAATTGCAAATTCAAGAATATCAATTGGAGATTCATCCAAAACCTTTTTTATCTCCATCGTGTAGGTCTGCATGATAGCACCACGAATAATTTTAAGGTAATTAATATAGGCTGACGATTCATCCTGATCGATCGTAAAAACATCGACATCGCTGATCGTGTTGCTGACCACTGTCGAACGCGATTGAAATTTTTCAAGTGAATCCAGTTTTTCTTTCACCACAGCAGCCTCTTCAAATTTCATTTCAAGCGCTAATTCACGCATCAAATCCTTAAGATATTTAATCACTCCTGAAATATTTCCCTTCAATATTTCCTTGATCTGATCAATGTTTTTCATGTAGTGATCGTGATCCTGTTTACCAATGCATGGAGCAAGGCAGTTCCCAATGTGATATTCGAGACAAACTTTAAATTTATGATGTCTGATATTTTCTTCAGACAAATTCAATTTGCAGTTCCGCAATTTAAAAAGCTTCCTGAAAAGTTCGAGCAAGGTTCGCACCATCAGGACAGACGTGTAAGGACCAAAATACGCTGATCCGTCCCGGATCACATTCCGGGTCTGAAAAACTTTTGGAAATCGTTCGTTTTTGACAACAATCCAGGGGTAGGTTTTATCGTCTTTTAAGCGAATATTGTACCGGGGCTGGTATTTTTTGATCAGGTTATTTTCTAGAAGCAAAGCGTCCTGCTCCGTCTCAACCACCATGTGTTTGATGTCGGAGATGTTTCGGACAAGCAATGCCGTTTTTCCATTCTGATGGTTTTTGGTAAAATAAGAAGACACCCGCTTCTTCAAATTTTTCGCTTTTCCAACGTAAATAATCTTGCCCGTCGAATCAAAATACTGATAAATTCCAGGCTTGTCAGGAAGAACTGAAACTAAGGACCGAAGATATTCAGCATTTTTTAATACCATCAGATTTCAAAATAGGAAGAAATAAATCTAGTAAGAAATTACAGAATGAGTATCGTAGGCCGCCAATTCTTTCTTTTTATCGGTTTCAATAAAAGTTAAATCGCAGATAAACGAGAAGTAAATTTGCTTTACTTTTAATTGTTTCACCAGATTCAGGGCAGCCAAAGCAGTTCCTCCGGTAGCCAATAAATCGTCGTGAATCAATACCACATCATTTTCATCAAGCGCATCAATGTGCATCTCAATCGTATCGACACCATACTCCAATTCGTATGATTCGTGAATGACCCTTGAAGGCAATTTTCCCTTTTTTCGAATCGGCACAAAACCGGCATTGATGCAATAAGCCACTGCCCCACCCACAATAAAACCACGCGATTCGAGCGAAACAATTTTGGTAATTCCTTTGTCTTTGCAGTATTCCGAAATCTGATCCACCACATTTTTAAAAGCCACCGGTTCCTTCAAAAGGGTGGTAATATCCTTAAAACTTATCCCTTCAATCGGATAATTTTCGACAACTCGCACAAATTCTTTCAATTCCATAATTGATTTTTAAAAGTTCCACGTGGAACATTATCTTCCTAACAACACCAACAACACATTAATATCCGATGGACTCACACCGGGAATGCGACTAGCCTGCCCAATGGTTTCCGGCTGAATTTCATTCAGTTTCTGACGGGCCTCTGTACTAATTGTCAACAATTTTGGGTAATCAAACTTACCGGTAATCGAGATATTTTCAAGTCTTCTAAACTTATCAGCTACGAGTTTTTCCCTATCAATGTACCCGGAATATTTAATTACTATCTCGGCAGACTCCAATATTTCATTAAAACGATCTTCCGGAATATCTTTTAGAAATGATTTAAACGGGGTAATATCCTCGATCAAATCAAAAATTGAAATTTGAGGACGCGTAATAATATCTATCAATTTCACTCCCTGTTTTAATTCAGATGAACCTTTTTGTAATAAAATGTGATTTATAAATTGAGGCTTAATCGAAAAATTAGACACAAAATCCACGATACTATCTACTGCTTTTTTCTTTTGAATGACCAAATCATAGCGTTCTTTTGAGGCTAAACCAAGCTTAAAAGATTTCTCAGTTAACCTGAAATCAGCATTATCCTGACGCAATAAAATCCGGTATTCAGCTCTGGAAGTAAACATACGATAAGGCTCATCCACGCCCTTCATTACCAAATCATCGACCAAAACTCCAATGTAAGCTTCATCTCTATTTAGAATAAAAGGTTCCAGATTGTGCACCTTTTGATGAGCATTTATTCCAGCTACGATACCCTGTGCAGCGGCCTCCTCATAACCGGTGGTACCATTTATCTGGCCGGCAAAAAATAAGTTGCTGATTAGTTTTGTTTCCAGGGTATGCAACAATTGTGTGGGATCAAAATAATCGTATTCGATGGCATAACCTGGTCTGAAAATTCGAACATTTTCCAATCCGGGAACATATTTTAATGCTCGTAACTGTACATCCCAGGGAAGCGATGACGAAAATCCATTGAGGTAATATTCGATGGTGTTTTCACCTTCCGGCTCAAGAAAAAGCTGATGTGATTTACGTTCAGCAAAAGTAACAATCTTTGATTCTATGCTGGGGCAATATCTTGGGCCAGTACCAACAATGGTTCCGTTATACATCGGAGAATCATCAAATCCCCCTTCCAAAATTGAATGAACAGTTTCATTGGTATAGGTAATCCAGCAACTTCTTTGCTCGAGTTTTGATTTAATTTCAGGAATAAAGGAAAATTTTGAATCGATGACATCACCTTTCTGTTCTTCCATTTTCGAAAAATCCACACTTCTTCCATCAATTCGAACCGGTGTTCCGGTTTTCAATCTTCCTGTTTTAAAACCAATATTCAGCAATTGATCGGATATATGATAGGATGCATTTTCACCAATCCTGCCTCCTTCCATTTGAGCTTTACCAATATGCATCAATCCGTTTAAAAAAGTACCATTGGTAAGAATAACCGAAGCAGAATTAAATTGAACCCCGATTTTTGTTATGACTCCTTTTACACTATTATCTTCAATTAAAAGCGAAACAACTGCATCCTGCCACAAATCTAAATTTGCAGTATTTTCAAGTACTTCTCTCCAAACTTCAGTAAAACGAAATCGGTCGCTTTGAGCACGCGGACTCCACATAGCAGGACCTTTTGACTGATTCAACATCCGAAATTGAATGCTCGTTTTATCTGTGACAATACCAGAATAACCACCAAGTGCATCAATCTCACGAACGATCTGACCTTTCGCAATTCCTCCCATGGCAGGATTGCAGGACATCTGACCGTATTTCATCATATCCATAGTAATCAACAAGGTTTTAGAACCCAAATTGGCTGCCGCAACTGCAGCTTCACAACCTGCATGACCACCTCCCACAACAATCACATCGTAAACCGGTAACATCTATCTTATTTTAATTGTAATCTACTATCATTTAATACTTTAAGGCACAAATTTTCTTTTTCTGTCATGATTAATTTGTCCTTTTTACTTTTATCCTTGTATCCAAGCAAATGCAGAATTCCATGGATCAATATCCGATGGATTTCGTTCTCTAAACTAGTTTTGAATTCAGCTGAATTATCTTTTACCCGATCCAGACTTATAAAGATATCTCCACTGATTATTTTACCTTCAACATAATCAAAAGTGATGATGTCGGTATAATAATCGTGATCCAGAAAATTCCGGTTTACATCGAGCAAATAATCATCCGAACAAAAAATAAAGGAAACATCACCCAAAGAAAATCCTTCCGAAGCAATTACATTTTTAATCCAATTTGAAGCCTCTCTCCTCCCTATTTTTGGTGGCTGAACATCTTCAGTAAAATATTTTATACTCATTGAGGTAAACTATATTTAATCAACACCTTTCTTCCCCCGTCCTTAAATTCAACTTCATCAGCCATGTTTTTTAACAGCAAAATTCCCCGTCCATGTTCTTTTTTTATATTTTCGACACTCAATGGATCAGATACCTGATCCCAGAAAAATCCATCTCCTTCATCCTGCACCTCAAAAACCAACGTATTTTCCGAACATTCAGCATTTATATTAACAACTTTATCTGCACGCAAACCATTTCCATGGATGATCGAATTACATACTGCTTCGCTTAAACCTAAAAAAACACGGTTAAAGTATGTTTTGTTAATTCCACAATCATCGAATAAGAGAAGTAAAAACTCTCTTACTCTTTCGATATTCCGTAACTGGGACGATATAGAAATTTCGCGTTCCAAAATTATTGCTTTATTTTATTTATGAAGCTATTATATTTCTGATCGTAAAAACTTTTCAATTTATAATTATTTCTTCTAATAATTTCATTTTCATTCCCTTGCTTCCGATTATACTCAAAATACCCTTCCGGGTTGCTGTTCTTGACATCGAAGGCAGTTTTTGATTCACGTTTATCATCCTGATCACGTTCAATTTCAGATTTTTCAGCATCCAGCAGTTTGGATAAAATCAGGTTTTGACGATTAATCATTTCCTGGCTAATATTTCTGTTTATCAGATCACGACGAGATTGATCAAGTAACTGATCAACCATTTTTAACTGCTCCTTTGCACCCGAACCAACAGAATTTCCATTGATCAGGTCTTTGATCATTTGCTGCATAATTTCCTGTTGTGCAATCGACTCACCAATACTTTTACTTAAGCCACCCATGTCACCTTTCTTCATCTGGTCAATCATCTTTTGTAACTGATCCTTGAGTGAACCCTGACTGTCTTTTAATTCCTTTAAACCAGGTTTTGATCCTTTACCACCAGGTTTATCGCAATCACCTTCGCCACTCCCCTCCTGGTTCTGTTGCTTTTTAATGTTTTCCAATGCTTCGCTTAAAAAAAGTGCCAGATTATTGGCTGCAGTAATACCATATTGCTGATACATGCGTGCACCGCCAATATTTCCGTTATCTAAACTTTCAAACGAAGAAGCAACACTGTTCTGAAGCCCTAAAATTTCCTTTGAAATGATAGATCCGATTTCAGGAGCACGTTTTGACAACGCATATAAAGAATCTTTTACAAACTCCACCTGCCCTTTCAAATTCTTTTGCTGAAGTTTCAAATCATTCATCAACGGATTATTATAATCCATTTGTGACAAATTCTTCAGTATTTTTTCCTGATCAAATGAAACTGTCATCAGATTATCCAATATTTGTTTCAGGTTTTCAATATTTTCAGAATTCTCTTTCTTCTTGTTGGCTAAAAGCATTTGGTTCATCGCAAACGACAACTGGTCAATACTTTTAATGTTATTTTCTATTCCTGAAGAAGTTTTACGTTTATTTCCATTTTCGGAATCTTTACCAGTTTTCGAAATATTATCCTTAATAGTTGAAAACTCTTTTTTAAAATCGAGTAAATTCATTGGCTTATCCAGCGATTTATTCAATTCCAATGCACCATTGTAATCCTGTTCAAGATTATCAATCAAGGATTCATTCTCTTTTTCAGTTTTGATTACTTCTTTTAAATCAGATCTTTTATCAAGTTTCTCTAACAATTGTTTTTCAGTAATACTCAGCTTTTCCAATTCATTTTTTACCCGTTCTACCTTCTGTTCCACTTTCATTTTTTTTAACAACTGCATATTTTTATCCAGTTGTTTTGAAAGATCTTCCATGCTGGTTTCCATATTTTTCGACAATTGTTCGAATTTCTTCGAATCAAATTGCTTAGCCAGTTCATTAAACTCCTCAAACAGTTTCTTTAAATCATCGCTGAAAACTTCATTCAATAATTCATCAATTTGTTTTTGTTTTTCCAGCAATTCAGATTTTTCTTCTGAAAATGAATTCAAAAAATTAGTTGCATCAGTATTCTGTTGCTTAATCTGATTTAAAACATTTTCAAGCTCAGCTTTTTTATTCATGATATCTTTTACCATCTGAAACTTATCAAAATCAGAAACTTGAGATTCAATTTGTTTTTTCTTAAAATTCTTCATCTCATTCTGAATTTCTTCAGTAAGCTTAGAACTTTTATCAAAAAGTTTGTCAATCGAGTTTAAATCTGATTCTTCTTTTGAAACAATTTCCTGATAATCAGGAAAATTAAACGAAAATGTTTCACTAATCGAACGCTTAAAATGATTTATATTATCATTATCCCGAACCGAAAAATAATATTTGAAAGATTTTCCAAAACTTTTAACCGATTCGAAGTCGAATGAAAAATAAAAATCCTGATTGAGTAAAAAGGGGGTAAATGGAATTTTAATCAGGCTATCCTTCTCTCCGGAACTTAAATTAAAATCAAGTTGACTAAAACCATAATCATCGACGATATTTCCTTTAAAATGAAAAATCTGAAAATTCAAAGTATCCCGAATTTGAGCTACCTTGATTTCAGGATACAAATCGGAAACAATCTGAATTTTATATACCAGGTTGTTGTCATCGGATAATTTTGAATTTTTCAGGACAATCCGGTATTCATAGTCACGAATAAAAGAATCTGAAATCCGAAATACGTTTCCGTCTTTTTGTCCAACAATTTTTGAACTGTCGTTTAGAAATAAAAACAGACTATCGGCATCAACAGTTTTTATCGTCCATTTAATGTTTGTTCCTGAAGCAATTTTTAAATCTCCAACATTCGATAAAATTTCAGAAGCCAGATTAGTGTATCCTGGAGGCGTTATTTCGACCGTAAATGAAGACACGAATGGTTTATTCAACACATTCAGACGATAAATTTCAGAAACGTACTGTTTATCTGTAAAATAGAAAGAAATTGAACTATTCAGATTTTCGATTAAATAGCTAAAATTGTTTCCTTCCCTACTCATCAGAAAATTAGATCCGCCGATATTTACAAAAACAGCATCCGGAATCTCTTTTCCATCACAACGAAGCTTTAATTCGATTGATTCGCCTCCAATAATTTCCAAATTGGTATTTTCCAGAAAAAAAGTAAATGGAGCAGGTTTTTCAAATTTCTGATGAAACTTTACGAGCCGAACAGAACTTTCAGTAAAAACATCAGGCACCTCGATAAAGGCCACGGAAAGAAAAATAATTACCGCTAAAAAAACTCCAAAGGCAACTTTTAAGTTTTTAAATTTTATTGCGTCCGAAAACTGAAATATTTTTAATTCATCAATTTTCTGATCTATACTAGCCTTTTTTAAATCGTAAGAATAATTTGAACCGGTTTCGTTTTCCAATTCAATAACATTAATAAGCTTGTCTTTAATTTCAGGATAAGTCTTGCTTAAAAGTGAGGATACATCATAATAACTAATTCTTTTACCAGCACCGAAAAGCTTAAGGATTGGAACAACTAAAAAATATATAAAGATGAAAAACGTAAGAAGAATGGTAAGAATAAAAATATAGAGTTTTACTTTCGGATCGAAATAACTAAAATATTCGAGCAAGGATATCAAACTGAAATATAGAGCTGTTACAACAATAAAGAGGATAAATCCCCTTATCAACTGATAAAGGTAAAACTTCCGAATGTAAGCATTTAGCTTATTAACAAACTGTTTATAGTTTTTATCCATATTTATAATTAATTCATACTAAATAATTTAAGTTTAAAGGTTACAAACAATTTTATTAAAATCTTGTTTATAAATTCAAACAAAAAACAATAACTTCATACAAAGATATTGAATGAAAATTGTATTAGATACTTTTTTCATTTTAGGCAACAAGAAATAACGAAATGATTTGAGCAACCATTTTAACACAAAAAGGGAAATCATCGTGCCGTTATTTATTAAAATAATTAGAAACTAACATTTGTTATTATAATCGAAATTCATTTTAAAATCAATTACTTTGCCTGTTAATAACGCGTTAACAAAAGGATATAAAATAATACATTTCATTAAAGCAAACGGAATTAATAAAAGATATCAAGACAATTAACAGCCTATTATCATATTCATTTTATTTAAGTTATTTTAAAAAAGAATAATAGTAATATACTTACATTTAGAAAAAATCACATCTTTTAGAAAATAATTGAATTTTGAGGGTTTCCTTTTATTGTTTTAAGGAATATAGTATATTAGTCGACTAGCTTGAATGATATGAGTGAGAGATTGAAAATATTACTGGTTGAAGACAACCTTTTAAACCAACGTGTTGTAACGTTTAGTTTAAAAAAATATAACCACGAAGTTATAATTGCCAACAATGGTGTTGAAGCAGTTGAACAATACAGGACCGATTCATTCGATGTGATATTAATGGATATCATGATGCCGGTCATGGATGGACTGGAAGCAACCGTTAAAATCCGTGAAGTTGAAAATCAGAATGGTTTGCAAAAAAGAACTCCGATTATTGCCTTGACAGCCAATACGATGGATAACGATAAGGAAAAATGTTTATCGTACGGAATGGATGAATTTATGGCCAAACCTTTTGATATTGAAAAACTAAAGAAAATCTTCAGGGAACTTGAAATTGTAAGTGAATAATCACTCTTGTTTTGAATTCACAAAACTTATTTTTTTACATTTGGCTTCTTAAAAGCTACGAATGAACGAACACTTCGATTTCAGAGAAGAATCTTTTTCGGATAATGAAAAGGAAATTGACAAACAATTACGGCCTCTTGAGTTTGACGATTTCAGCGGTCAGAATAAGATTGTTGAAAACCTTAAAATATTTGTAAAAGCCGCCAAAATGAGGGGAGAGGCTCTCGATCATGTACTCCTTCACGGGCCTCCGGGACTGGGAAAAACCACTCTTTCAAATATTATTGCCAACGAACTTGGAGTATCACTAAAAATAACTTCAGGACCAGTTTTGGACAAACCCGGTGATCTGGCTGGTTTATTAACCAATCTTGAACCCAATGCGGTTTTGTTTATCGACGAAATTCACAGGTTGAGTCCGATTGTTGAAGAATACCTGTATTCAGCCATGGAGGATTACAAGATCGATATCATGATTGATAAAGGTCCCAGTGCACGTTCCATTCAGCTCGAATTAAACCCTTTTACCTTAATTGGTGCGACGACCCGTTCAGGATTGCTTACAAGTCCTCTGAGAGCTCGTTTTGGTATCAAATCGCATCTGGAATACTACGACATCGACATACTTACCCGGATTGTAAAAAGATCGGCTTACATTCTTGATGTTAAAATTGAAGATCAGGCTGCAGTTGAGATTGCATCCAGAAGCCGTGGAACGCCCCGTATTGTAAATGCCCTTCTGCGTCGTGTGCGCGATTTTGCCCAGGTAAAAGGCAACGGCCAGATTGATATTAAAATTACTTTGTATGCGCTTGATGCCCTGAATATTGACAAATACGGGCTCGATGAAATGGACAATAAAATTCTAACGACCATCATCGATAAATTCAAAGGTGGTCCTGTGGGAGTTTCTACCATTGCAACAGCTGTCGGAGAAGATTCAGGAACAATAGAGGAAGTTTATGAACCATTTCTGATTAAGGAAGGCTTTTTGAAACGGACACCCCGAGGAAGGGAAGTCACTGATCTAGCCTATAAACATCTGGGAAAGATTCACTATGGAAGCGACACCCCTACCCTTTTTTAACCGGTTTAATTTCGAATACTTTTGAATAATATTTACCGGTTATAAACATTTTTTTAGTGACCGGATCGATCGCAATTCCATTCAGAACATCAACTGGTTTTTCCTGATTAGAAAGAATCAACAAACCATCGGCATCTATTTTTGAAACGACTTTTCCTGTTTTTGGATCAATTTTAACGATCAGGTTGGTGGTCCAAACGTTGGCATAAATATACCCTTCAAAGTATTCAAGTTCATTCAGGTAAACAACCGGATTTTGATTATCGTATACCTGGATTTTTTTAACCGGTTTGTAACTCACAGGATCAAGGTATGTCAGAATATTGGTTCCATCACTCATGATCAGGTTTTGCTCATCATGGGTCATTCCCCAGCCTTGTTCCGATTCAAAATGAAAACTGTCAACCACTGCCATGTTTTCAAGATTGTAAACAAACCCAATTTTAGATTTATAGGTCAGTTGATAAATGCGGTTGTTGAAAATGGTAATTCCTTCTCCGAAATATTTGTCGGCAAGTTTGATGGATTGAATTGATTTTCCGGTTTTCAGACTGTTTTTATACAACATCGATTTACCATTTTCGCCGGTGCTTTCATACAGAAAACCATTATGAAATTCGAATCCTTCGGTGTAGGATGTTTCGTTGTGTGGATAGCTGTTAACCAACTCATAACCATATTTTTCAGGAATAATATCCGACAAAACTTCAAACGTTTTATAGTACGTTCCCTCAACCCCATCGCTTTTGACCGAAACAGCTTTCAGAGTATGTTTGCCCAGATTCTCAAATTTATTAAGCGAATAGGTAAATTCTTCCTTTTTATCCGAAGTGATTAAAACCGAATCGATGTAAATTTTTGTTTCCTCCAAATCGCCGTCTTTTACTTTAACAGAAATTCCAATAGTTAAATCGTCGCCAAATTTTATTTTTTTGTTAGCCGATTCAATTTTAATCTGAACAACCGGTTTCCGCGAGCGGTTTGGCTTATTTGAACAGGAAAATGAACTGATAAATATTGCGGTTACAATGAAGCTGATGCCTAATTTGAAATTCATTTGGACTCTTTAAATGATCGTTTAAAAACAAGCATCAAATATAAAACAAATAAAAAAACATTGACTTTCAATTCTAATTTTGAAGTGAACAAAAAGAATAGCTTTAACTATCTTTGGCCAAAACTTTTTAAGTGGGCGCATTAAAGAAACTTGCCGGCGAAACTGCCATTTATGGCATGAGCAGCATTATCGGACGATTTATTAACTGGTGGCTGGTACCTTATCATTCGCGTATTTTTCTTCCTGAAGAATATGGTGTTGTCACCAATTTATATTCATACATCGGCTTTTTACTGGTTTTTTTAACCTTCGGGATGGAAACCGGCTTTTTCAGGTTTGCCAATAAAACGAAGGAACAGGATAAAATATACTCCACCAGCTCGATTTCACTCTTTGGAAGTTCTATCTTTTTTGTCCTGATTGCATATTTATTTTCAGGATATTTTTCAGGATTTCTCGATTTTGCCAACAGTGAAGCATACATCAAATGGCTTGCAATTATTGTTGCGCTCGATGCCGGAACAGCCATTCCGTTTGCCAATTTGAGACTTCAGGGCAAAGCAGTTCGTTTTGCCACCCTGAAACTGGTGAATATTTTCGTGAATATTTTCTTTAATGTATTTTTTCTTTCCATTTGTCCGTACCTCCTGAAATCGAATCCCGACAGTTTTATCCGGTTTATTTATCATCCGGAGTTTGGAGTTGGTTATGTTTTTATTGCCAATTTAATCGCTTCAGTGGTTACTCTCATTATGCTTATTCCAGAAATCAGGAAAATAAAATGGCAGTTTGACTGGAAACTTTTCCGCGAAATGTTCTGGTACTCCTTCCCTATCCTGTTGGTTGGGATTGCCGGAATGATCAATCAGAACATCGATAAAATTATCATGCCAGATTTAATTCCGGCTGATGAGAAACCCATGGAGCAGCTCGGAATTTACGGAGCCAATTACAAGCTGGCAGTGCTCATGAATATGTTTATTCAGGCCTTCCGGTATTCGTTCGAACCCTTCTTTTTCAGCCACCAGAAAAACAGCGATTCACGGCTGATTTATGCACAGGTGATGAAATATTTTATCATTTTCGGCTTGCTTATATTTCTGGGTATCACACTTTTTATCGATATTTTCAAAATTGTGATTGGTCCCGAATATCATGCAGGATTAAAGGTTGTTCCATCAGTATTAATGGCAAACCTGTTTTTGGGAATATATTTCAATTTGTCGCTTTGGTATAAATTAACCGACAAAACCTGGATGGGCGCCTGGATTGCAGGCGTTGGCGCAATTTTAACCATCGTTTTAAATGTTTTGCTGATTCCGGTTATGGGATATATGGGGGCCGCTTATGCCACACTGGTTTGTTTTGTCATGATGACAATAATTTCGTATGTCATTGGCCAGAAGTATTATCGCGTTGAATATGATTTGAAACGAATATTCTACTATTTTGCTATAGCTACCGGTTTGTATTTTATTTCAGTAAATTTCCATTTTACTGAAATTATATTGGAATATGCTCTAAATATTAGCTTGTTTTCTGCATTTTTGATCATTGTATTTTTTACTGAAAAACAAGAACTGCGAAGTTTATTGAAACGATAAGTGAATAAAATACTTTTAAGTATTATTTTTGAATTTTATTTAATACAGAAATGAATAAACTAAAGATTGCCGTTGCCAGCGATCATGCTGGATTCGAACGCAAACAGACCATTTTAAAATTCCTTCAGGAACAGGGTTTTGAATTCAAAGATTATGGTGCTTTTTCTTCGGAAAGCAGTGATTATCCTGATTTTGCGCATCCTTTAGCCGAAGCGGTCAGTAATCATGAATACGATTTGGGTATTACCCTTTGCGGCAGTGGAAACGGGATTAACATGACAGCGAACAAACATCAGGGAATCAGGTCGGCAATTTGCTGGTTGCCCGAAATCGCCGGACTGGCACGTTTGCACAACGATGCCAATGTTTGTGCTTTGCCCGCCCGCTACATCACCGACGAACAAGCCATCGAAATTGTAAAAATATTTTTGGCTACCGGATTCGAAGGTGGTCGTCACATCAACAGAATCAACAAGATACCGGTCTAAATATGTCGGAACAGAAGAAGATATTTCTGCAAAAATCAGAAGAAATCGCTTTTGATAAAAAACATCGGGCCACGATTAAGTTTAACATCTCAAAATATGATGCTGCTGTCGATCGGGGACGGAAACGCTATGCCAATCTGGAATTGGCAAAAAGCCGTGCTTCGTATGTTAAATCACAGGCAATAAATAATTTACACGATTATCTGCTTCAGTTCGAGAAAAATATTACTTCCAATGGCGCCTCGGTCATCTGGGCCGAAAACACAGCTGAAGCCATTGATGCGATCAAAAAAATAATGATTGAAAATCAATCAAAAACGGTGGTGAAGAGTAAATCGATGACTACCGAGGAAATTGATTTGAATGAGCATCTTGAAGAAATAGGTGTGGAGTCGCTCGAAACCGATTTGGGCGAATACATTGTTCAGCTGGCCGGCGAAAAACCGTACCACATCGTTACGCCCTGCATGCACAAATCGCGTAACGATATTGCCGAATTGTTCACCGAAAAATTTAATACTCCGGAAGGAAGCGAACCGGAATACCTTACCGAATTTGTCCGGAAAAAGTTACGCGCCAAATTTACAACCGCCGATGTTGGGATTACCGGAGCAAATTTTCTGGTTGCTGATGTTGGGGGTATTGCCTTGACAGAAAACGAAGGAAACGCACTGATGTCAGTTGCTTTTCCAAAAATTCATATCGTTATTGCCGGGATCGAAAAAGTGATTCCACGGATGCAGGATCTGGGACTGATGTGGCCAATTCTGGCTGCACACGGAACCGGTCAGCAAATATCGGTATATAATTCATTGATTACCGGACCTAAAAAATCCGGAGAAACTGATGGTCCTGAAAAAATGATTGTCATTTTGCTCGATAATAAACGCACTGCACTTTATGCTCACAACGACCAGTTTGAAGCCTTGAAATGCATTCGTTGCGGAGCCTGCCTGAACGCCTGTCCGATCTATAAAAATATTGGGGGATACACCTACGATGCAACCTACAGCGGGCCAATAGGTTCAGTAATTACCCCGTTTTTCAAAGGCCTGAAAGAGTATAATCATTTAAGTTCGGCCTGTAGTGTTTGTGGAAAATGTACCGAAGTTTGTCCGGTAAAGATTCCCCTGCATCATTTATTGCTGGTTAACCGCCGCGATGCCGTACGGGCCGGTGCCGGAGGTTTTATCTGGAACCAGGGAATGAAAGCCTATGAATTTGCCTTTTCGAAACGAAGCAGGCTGGACCTTCTGGGAGGAAAAACAAAAAATGTATTTGCAAGCTTTAACCCGAATGCATTGGGCGAAAAAAAGCAGATTCCAAATCTGGCCAATCAATCATTTAGTAAACAATGGATCACTAAAAAATAAATCTTATGCTGTCAAATACATGTAAATATGCTATCCGGGCACTTATCTACCTGGGTAAAAATTCAGAAGACGGAACGAAAATCGGGATTAAAAAAATATCTTCAGATTTGGAAATACCGACCCCATTTCTTGGTAAAATTCTTCAAAATCTGGTAAAACAAAAAATTTTGGTATCAACAAAAGGTCCTAACGGAGGTTTTGGATTGGGTAAAAAACCGGAAGATATTTCATTGTACGACATTGTAAAGGTTGTTGATGGCGAGGACTTTTTTAAAAATTGTTTATTGGGCCTGAAACCTTGCGCATCCCATACCGATGAAGACAAACCTTGTCCGGTTCATTCCCGTTTCGGTCCGATCCGTATCGAATTACTGCATTTTTATGAGGAAACTTCAATTGCAGGAATACTTGGAGATATGACTGGATTTGAAGAACTTATTACCCTCTAATCAGAATATTACCGGAATTTAATTTGGGATTAACAATTTAAACTGAATAAAATAAATCGTTAATCCGGAAATAATATTCAATAATTTTACCTGTTCTTCTGAATTTTAGTTCGTTCAATCCTTCAACTCTCCTGTGTTTATGGCCGGAATTTACATTCACATTCCCTTTTGCCGAAAACGTTGTCATTACTGCGATTTTTACAAAACAACCGATTTCGGGCATAAATTCAGGCTTCTGAAAGCATTGAAAAAGGAGTTGGAAACGCGTGTAACCGAACTGCAATCCGATGAAATAAATACCATTTATCTGGGTGGAGGAACTCCTTCCGTTCTTCAGGTCGATGAGCTGGCTGAACTTCTGGACATTATCCGCAAAAATTACATAATAGCCGGTGACGCCGAAATTACACTTGAAGCAAATCCCGATGATTTAAAACTGCCCAAACTGACAGCGTTAAGGCAGCTTGGCTACAACCGGCTCAGCATGGGTGTTCAGTCTTTTTCCGAAGCAGATCTGAAACTGATGAACCGCCGTCACGAGGTTTCACAAGCAATTGATTCGGTGAAATGGGCCAAATCTGCTGGTTTTGCGAACATCAGCATCGACCTCATTTACGGTTTGCCCAATCAGACCCTCGAAGAATGGGAACAAAATGTCCGGAAAGCAGTTGAGCTCGGTGTCGAGCATATTTCGGCTTATAATCTGACCTATCACGAGGGCACTGTTTTCTACGATCAGCTTAAAAAGGGACATCTGAAAGAGCTGCCCGATGAGCTAAGTGTCCAGCAATTCGACATACTCCGGAAGATATTAATTGAAGCCGGATTCGAACATTACGAGATTTCCAATTTCTGTAAACCTGGTTTTTATTCAAGGCACAATTCGTCGTATTGGAAAAACAAAAAATACCTCGGGATTGGCCCCTCAGCGCATTCATTTGATTTGGTCAGCCGCCGCTGGAATGTTTCTTCCATGTCGAAATACCTCGATGGAGTGGAGAACGACAAATCGTACAGCGAAAGTGAAATTTTAAGTGAACAGGACCGTTATAACGATTATATCATTACCGGAATGAGAACCATCTGGGGTGTTTCAGAAGATTACATACGAACCGGCTTTTCATCGCTGTATTTCAGTCATTTTCTGAAAATGAAACAGGCATATTTACGATCCGGACATTTGGTGAGCAAGGGAGAAAATGTGAGTATAAGTCCTGAAGGATTGTTTATTTCCGATAAAATTACGGCTGATTTTATGGTGGTTGAAGCATGCTAAATATTGTTAATGTACCATTTTTCCTGTTTCATTCACCCTAATTATCCATATCTTAGCGCTTTGAAAAAAATTGATACGATTCCTGCCTCATTTTATCCGGAAATAAGACTTTCAGGAATTAGAAACTGTGAACTTGAAAATAAATCGAATGATTGTAAAAGTTGTTAATAAATCAAATAATCCGCTTCCTGAATACAGTACAGAACATTCGGCAGGAATGGATCTTCGTGCAAATATTTCGGAACCAATCGTATTAAAAACACTGGAAAGGGTGCTGGTTCCGACCGGTTTATACATCGAACTTCCGGTAGGATTCGAAGCCCAAATCCGCCCAAGAAGCGGACTGGCCCTGAAAAAAGGAATTTCCGTGCTGAATACTCCGGGAACAATCGACGCCGATTATCGGGGTGAAATTGGTATTATCCTGATTAATTTATCGAATGAAGAGTTTGTTATTCAACACGGCGAACGCATCTGTCAGATGGTCATCGCAAAACACGAACACATCGGGTGGGAGTCGGTTGAATTGTTGGAAGAAACTGACCGTGGTGCCGGTGGCTTTGGTCACACCGGAAAAAACTAAAAAGAATGAAGAAAAACTATCTGGCACAACTGTTCGTCATTTTATTCCTGGCAACAGCGTGCGGAACAGCTAAAAAGCAGGTTTCTTCGGCAATTCCGGTTAACCCGGAAGTAAAGGAAGACACAATTTCGGAAGATCAGAAAAACGAATTTGAATATACTTTTATTGAAGGTTTGAAACAAAAGATGATCGGCAATCAGCAGAATGCCATTTCCTTGTTTTCAAAATGCCTTCAGATTAATCCAAATTCATCGGCGGCGATGTTCGAGCTGGCTAAAATTCACAGTGGAAATGGCGACCAAACCAGTTCGTCGCTTTTGCTGGAAAAGGCCATTCAGACCGATCCCGAAAACAAATGGTACAAAGTGATGCTGGCCCAAATTTATCAACAGGGAAAACAGTATAAAAAAGCAGCAGATTTATATCAGAAACTGAGTGTTCTTGAACCTGAAAATCTCGAATATTTATACCTGAAAGCTGCGCTGCTGGCTCAGGATGAAAAATTTGACCTGGCCATCGAGGCATATAATCAATTGGAGAAAAAGGTGGGAATTAACGACCAGATTTCGGTTGAGAAGCAGGAAATATTTCAAGCTGCCGGAAAGAAAAAAGAAGCGCAGGCCGAACTTCAGAAACTAATTGATTCGAATCCGAAAGAACCTCGTTATTATGGCTTGATGGCCGATTTTTACCTGTCGGAAAAAGATGATGTCAATGCGCTGAAATACTACAATAAAATTCTTGAAATTGATCCGGATAATGGTTTTGTGCTGTTTTCGCTGACTTCATATTATCAGAAAAACGGCAATAAAGAGAAAGCCTGGGAATATATCAGAAAAGGTTTCCTGAACAAATCGGTTGAGGTTGAAACAAAAATACAATATTACCTTCTGGTTACTTCCGAACCTGAAAATCCATTTTTTACCAGTGCGCAGATTGATGAACTGGTAAACCTCCTGGTTCAAACAAATTCCGACGATTACCGGGTTTATACCGTTTATGCCGAATACCTGATCAGCAAAGGAAAATTGACAGAAGCCCGCGATCAGCTCCGGAAAGTGCTCGAAATCCAAAAAGACAATTACCTGATTTGGGAACGTATGATTTTGATAAGTAATGATTTACTTGATTTTAAAAGTGTTTATACCGATGCCGAACAGGCTATCGAATTATTTCCAAATCAGCCTATTTTATACGGGCTTCGTGCAGTTGCCTGTCTGCAGCTCGAAAAATATACCGAAGCACTTGATGTTTTAAACGAAGGTGAAACCTATTTGCTCGATAACAAACCTTTGAGAATTCAATTCTATTTGTATCGTGCCGAAGCCAACTACAAACTCGGTCATGTTGAAGAAGCATTTAAAGCTTTTGACCAGGTGATTGAACTTGATCCGGATAACTGGCTGGCCATGAACAATTACGCCTACTATCTTTCCGTCAGGAACGAAAACCTTGAAAAAGCTGAAATACTGAGTAGTAAGGCCGTTCGGGCAAATCCAAATAATCCGACCTACCTGGATACCTATGCCTGGGTTTTATTTATGCGGAAAGATTATACTTTAGCTAAATTCTACATGGAGTCTGCCATGAAAAACGGAGGAGATAAAAATGGCGTGATCGTTGAACATTTTGGCGACATTTTGTTTATGTTGGGTCAGAAGGACGATGCCCTGGTGAACTGGAAAAAAGCACTGGAACTTGGTGATGGAGGTGAATTTCTGAGCGAAAAAATTAAGCAGGAACGGTATATCGATAAATAAGGAAATGAACGTGGGACTGAATACAAAAATCAAACAATCATTTTTTGGAATTATCTGCCTTGTTTTACTTGGATTTTCTTCCTGTAAAACAAGCCGGGTGGCTACCCGCACCACCGTGGCAAAACCCATCACAACGAGTAAACTAATCCGGAATGTTGAAAGCAATGCTTTTGATTATAAACATTTTTCGATAAAGAAAATATCCTGTCAGTTTGATAACGGTAAAACAAAAACTTCGTTTCGGGCCAGTATTATTGCTGAAAAAGACAAACAAATAACTGTGATGCTATCCAAATTAAACATTCCGGTTGGCCGTGTCTGGCTAACACCCGATAGCGTAAAGTTTATCAATTACCTCGAAAAAACTTATTTTCTTGATAATTACAGTTACCTGAGTTCGCTGATGGAAATGGATCTGGATTTCGAAACCATTCATGCCATCATTTCGAGCAATGTTTTTGCGTTGCGCGACCAAAAAAAGGACAAAGACCTGAAAGATTTTGATACGAAGATCGATTCGGGCCTGTATGTGATGCAATCGGTGCGCAAACTGAAAAGTAAACAGAAAATCCTCAAACCTGGCGACCGCCGATATGTCAAACGGGCACAAAAAATTCTTCCGGATACACCGGTTAATCAATCGGTATACATTGATCCTGAAACATTTAAAGTCAGAAAAATAGTCATGACTGATCCGGCAAATTCAAGAAACCTGAAAATTGGATTCGATGATTTTACCGCCATTGAAAAACAACTTTATCCTGCCGATATTTCATTTCAGTTCTCCAGTCCTGAAAACAACATGGAAATGAATATCAAAATGAGCGGATTTTCAATGGACAATGAAAAGGAAATCCGTTTTAGAGTGCCCGACAAATATACCCGCATCAACCATGACTAGATTAAAGACCGTTTCACTTCTTTCAGTCTTCATACTTCTTGGCTTGCTGGTTCAGGGCCAGTCGCTGGATGAATTGCGCAAAAAAAAGGAGAAAACAAACGAGCAGATCAAGTACACCACTAAACTGCTTGAAGAGGCTAAAAAGAACGAAAAGAAAACGCTGAGCAAATACAACATCCTGAATAAACAAATTGAACTTCGAACCAGTCTGATTTCAGGAATAAACTCCGAAGTAGACGTGCTGGGTGATTTTATCGACCAGAATGCCTGGCTGGTAAATTCCCTTAATTCCGATCTGGAAGAATTAAAAAAGGAATACGCCAACATGATTCTGTTTGCGCAGAAGAACCAGACCAATTACAGCAAGGTTCTTTTTATGCTTTCGGCAAATAGTTTCAATCAGGCCTACAAACGGCTGATGTATCTGCGGCAATACACCGAATACCGGAAACGGCAGGCCGAATTGATTTTGTGGATTCGCGACCTGGTCGATGTAAAAGTGAAAAAATTACAGCATCAGCGCGACGAAAAGGAAAGCCTTCTCCAAATTAAAAAGAATGAGGCGGAACGACTCAGCAAAGAGAAAAAACAACAGGGTCAGTACCTGACTTCGTTGCAGCAAAAACAAAAAGATTTTCAGAAAAAACTGAAAGAACAACAGCAGATTGAAGCTCAGTTGAGTCGCGAAATACAGCGGATTATCGACGAAGAAGTTAAAAAGGCCAAAGACAACGGCAAACCTGGTTTTGAAATGACTCCGGAACAAAAACTGGTTTCCGGTCAGTTCGAACAAAATAAACGCAGGCTGCCCTGGCCGGTTGAACGTGGGGTGATCACCGATCATTTTGGCGTACACGAACATGCTGTTCTTAAAAACATTCAGGTTAAAAATAACGGAATCGACATTTCGACTGCCCAGGGTTCGATCGCCCGTTCGGTCTTTAATGGCGAAGTCAGCCGGGTTTTCATGGTAACCGGAGGTAATTACGCGGTCATCATCCGACATGGTAAATACCTGACAGTTTATTCGAATCTGGTGAATGTGCTGGTAAGTTCGGGCGATAAAGTATCCTTAAAACAAACAATTGGAACCATCGGAACCGACTTTGCTGATGGCGACAAAACCATTCTTAAATTCCAAATCTGGAAAGAAAATGAGAAGCAAAATCCGGAAGACTGGATTGCGAAATAAGAACTCTGGTAAAATCAAAGGGCTCGTTTCATCCATTGAAACGAGCCCTTTGATTTTATAATTATATGTTTCTTACAACAAGTTGGCGACTTTGGTCAACCCCGGAACATTAATAAATTTAATTTTCCGTCCCTGTAAATCGATCAGTTGATCCTGTTTGAATTCCGAAAGCAACCGAATGACACTTTCCGTTGCGGTACCAACCATATTGGCCAGTTCTTCGCGGGTTAGCGAAATCTGAAGTGTATTGGCATTATCCAGATCAAAACTATCTTTCAGGAGTAATAAAACTTCGGCAAGCCGTTCACGCACCGTTTTTTGTGCAATGTCGGTAATGTAATCATTCGCTTCACGCAATTCTTTGCAAACAATCTGAAGCATGTGATGCGAAAACTGCCAGTTATTCTGAATCAGGTATAAAAGTGTCTGATATGGAATGTGGCTTAATACTGTTTCTTCAATCACTTTTGCGGTTGTGCAGGCCAATTCCTGGCTTAAAAGTGAACGGTAAGCAATAATATCACCTTTTTTAGCGAAACGAATAATTTGTTCTTTGCCGTCGATTCCGGTTTTAAATATTTTGAGAATCCCACGTGTAACGCAGTAAAACCCGGTTAAACGGCTTCCCTCGCGGTAAATAATGCTTCCTTTTTTATACAGAGAACAGGTTTTATCGTAATTAAGCTGAGCCATCTCCTGCTCATTTAGTTTCTTGAAGAGATTAAAACCAGTTAAATCGCATTCATCATCAGTCGGTCTTTTAATTGAACTTCTCATCGAGTTATTTTGTTTTGTGTTTGTGAGATAACATTCAGGACTAAGATACAGTGAAGTTTTCGATTTGAAAAACGATATGTAATACTTATGTCATAGATTTTGAATGTAAAATTAGAACTATTATTCAATTAGCAACAATCTAAAAAGTTGATATGAAACATGTACTTGACCTGGCCTGGAAAGAAAATCTGGCCTTTGAATGTGATATGGATGGCCATCATGTAATTGTAGATGCATCAAAAGAGGGTGGGGGCGACGATCTCGGCCCGCGGCCTAAAAAACTGATGATGACTGCAATTGCCGGATGTACCGGAATCGATGTTATCATGATTCTGAAAAAAATGCACGTTGTGCCGGAAGCCTTCAATGTTATTGTTGAAGGTGATGTGACCGAAGAACATCCGATGCGGTACCATAAAATGAAAGTCATTTACCAGTTTAAAGGTAAAGATCTGCCTATGGATAAACTCGAAAAAGCGGTCAAATTATCAGAGGAGAAATACTGTGGCGTTTCTGCTGCTTACCGTCTTGCGATGGATCTTTCAGTTGAAATCCGCGTGGTAGATTAAAATCGATTAATATGCAGAGAGAAGAAATTAGTCTGGTTTCTTCTCTCCGTTTTTATGACTTTCCACTGATTTTACACTAAAACTATCATCTTGAAGAATTCGGGTACCGTTAATGATGGAGGTGAAAAAATTTTTACTATCCGCAGGACATGCGATTTTAACCAAGAAGAAATAGAGCATAATCTGATTCCTCATTTGCATGATTTTTACACCATTTTCTGGGTTGAATCGGGTGAAGCCATTCATGCCACAGAATTTGTGGAATACAGCCTGAAAGCGGATACCATTCTGTTTGTTCCTCCAGGCCTGAAACACCGGATGTATCTGGATCAAACAGTTCATGGGGTTTATATCCTGTTTAACGAGGATTTTATCCGGTATAACCGCAAAAATCATGTCCCTTTAAAAGAATACCGTTTGTTTAATAATCCCGATTTTAAAAGCCTGATAAGGGTTATTCCGGAAAAGCGGGAAAAACTTCAGAACATTACTCAGATGATTTTCGAAGAAGTTCGGAATTCGGATGATTACAGTGAAGACATCGTTCTGAATCTGCTCCACCTTTTTCTGCTTGAATCCAGGCGCATATTTGATCAGCAAAACCTGGAACCTCAATCCAAACCAGATTCCACACCCGATGCAACCATTATTAAATTTAAACAGCTGATCGAAGAAAATTTCACAACTCAAAAGAATGTTTCGCCCTATGCCGAAATGCTGAATATAAATCCTACATGCCTGAATGAGCTGACCAAACGAACCACCGGAATTACTGCCGGAGAACTGATCCGGAACCGGGTAATCGACGAAACAAAAAAGCTTCTTTTTTCCAGTAAAATGTCGGGAAAAGAGATTGCATTTCAGCTTGGTTTTGATGATCCGGCTTATTTCAGCCGCTTTTTCAGGAAATATACCGGCATCACCCTGAAGGAGTTTCGGGAGAACAGCAGAAAAAAATACCATTAAATCCGATTTTAGTCCATTTTTTGACAGCAACCGGTGATTTATTTTTGTACTGTATAAAACAATTAAAATTTAGACAGTTATGAAAGCATTAAAATCACTGGCCATTTTCGTTTTGGCCGTTTCGTTGACAACAACTGCATTCGCAGGTTCAGAAAAAGTTGATACTTCAAAAAGCTCTGTTAAATGGCTGGGTAAAAAAGTAGGTGGCGAACATACGGGAACTATCGGAATCAAGGAAGGAAATCTTGAAGTTTCCAATGGTAAAGTTACCGGAGGTAAAATCGTTATCGACATGAAATCGATTGCCTGTACCGATTTGACCGATGCCGAATGGAATGGTAAACTGGTTGGTCACTTAAAATCTGACGATTTCTTCGGTGTTGCAACATATCCTACTGCCGAATTGGTCGTTAACAAAGTTGAAAGCAAAGGTAACAGCCATACTTTCTCAGGAAATCTGACCATTAAAGGAACTACCAATCCTGCAAGTTTTACCGCAACTTCAGTAAAGACCGGTAAAACAACCACTTATACCGGAACTTTAACGATCGACCGCAGTAAATACAATGTGAAATACGGTTCAAAATCGTTCTTCGATAACCTGGGCGACAAAGTGATTATGGACGAATTTACTTTGGATTTTAACCTTGTGGTTGCCGAATAATTAAGTGCCTAAAATACTTAAAGTGCGAAGTGCCTAAAGTTGATCTGTCACAGGCAATTTAGGCACTCCGAATTTTAGGCACTTACAACTTTTAAAATTTTATCACATGAAACTGACAATTCACAGGGCAGGATGCAGGGGACATGCGAACCACGGATGGCTGAAAACCTGGCATTCGTTCAGTTTTGCAAGTTATTACAATCCTGACAGGATGCATTTTGGGGCCCTCCGCGTTTTAAACGACGATATCATTTCGGCCGGAATGGGTTTTGGAACTCATCCGCACGATAACATGGAAATTATTACCATTGTTCTCGATGGTGAACTTGCTCACCGCGACAGCATGGGAAACGGTTCGGTAATCAGACCCGGAGAAGTTCAGGTGATGTCCGCCGGAACAGGAATTCAGCATTCCGAATACAATCATTCTGAAATAAATGAAGTCGGTTTATTGCAGATCTGGATTTTTCCGGATAAGAAAAATGTTGAGCCCCGCTACGGACAGGCCAGATTTCAGGAAGAAGAAATGAAAGGGAAATGGCGCACGGTAGTTTCTCCTGATGGTAAGGACGAATCGCTGTGGATCCATCAGCAGGCCTGGTTTTCACTGGGCGAATTTGAGCCGGAAACAGTGGTAAATTATTCGTTGAAAAAGCCCGGTAATGGCATCTACCTGTTCCTTATTTCAGGAGAAATGGAAATTGGTGCTGAAAAATTGAATGCCCGCGATGCCATTTGTATCGAAGAAATTGATTCTGAAATTAACCTGAAAACAATTAAAACAACAAAAATGCTGGTACTCGAAGTGCCGGTGTAATTTTAGCAGAAAAATAGAAAACCAGTTCCAGAAACCTCCGGCGATTTTATAATCCCGGAGGTTTTTCCGTTTTATTAAAATCGAAGAATGTGCTACTTTTGATCAAAAGTAAAAATCATGCAATCGATAAATCCGTATTCAGGCCAGATTATTCGGGAATATCCCGAATATTCATCCGCAGAAATTGAACAAATCATCCAAAATGTCGATCAGGCTTTTCAGAAATGGAAACTGACCAGCTTTGAATTCCGGTCCGGTTTGATGAAAAACCTTCAGGCTAAGTTGCTCGAAAAGAAGGAGGAACTGGCTCTGATTATGACTTCAGAAATGGGCAAAATAAAGCGCGAAGCGATTGGCGAAATTGAAAAATGCGCATGGGTTTGTTCATATTATGCTGAAAATGCCGAATCGTTCCTGAAAAACGACCCGGTCAAAACGGAAGCTTCCGAATCCTATATTTCCTACCGGCCAATCGGAACGGTCCTGGCCGTGATGCCCTGGAATTTCCCCTTCTGGCAGGTTTTCCGTTTTCTGGCACCAGCATTGATGGCCGGCAATACCGGTGTGCTTAAACATGCTTCAAATGTTTCGGGTTGCGCCCTCGCCATTGAGCAACTGGTACGCGAATCCGGTTTTCCGGATAATGTTTTCCGCACTTTGCTGGTTGCTTCTTCCGGAGTAAAATCAGTCATTGAACATTCGCTGATCAAAGCGGTAACTTTGACCGGAAGCACTCCTGCGGGTAAATCGGTAGCAACCGCTGCCGGTTCGGTTCTGAAAAAATCGGTGCTCGAACTGGGCGGGAGCGATCCGTACCTGATTCTGGAAGACGCTGATGTTGATGCTGCAGCCCGTTTGTGTGTGACCAGCCGCCTGCTCAATGCAGGGCAAAGTTGTATTGGGGCCAAACGCTTTATTGTTGCCGATCGGATTTACGAATCGTTTAAAGCCGAATTTGTACGGTTAATGGCTGAGGCCAGATCTGGTGATCCGTTAAATCCTGAAACCTCAGTTGGCCCGCTGGCCCGACCTGATTTGCGTGACGAACTTCATCTGCAGGTTGAAAAAAGCCGTGAACAGGGCGCTAAAGTTTTGCTTGGCGGATATATTCCTGAAGGGCAGGGATCGTTTTATCCGGCTACGGTGCTGGAAAATGTGGTTTCCGGAATGCCGGCTTACCACGAAGAATTGTTTGGGCCGGTTGCGGTATTGTTTCGGTTTCGTACAATCGAAGAAGCTATTCAAATTGCCAACGATACGGTCTTTGGCCTCGGAGCCGGAATTTTCACTTCCGACATTTCAAAAGGCAAACTTCTGGCCGAAAATGGTCTTGATGCCGGATGCGTGTTTGTAAACGACTTTGTAAAATCAGATCCCCGGCTACCGTTCGGAGGGGTAAAAGAAAGCGGTTATGGCCGCGAATTATCGGTAGTTGGTATACATGAGTTCGTAAATGTGAAGACAATAGTGGTGAAATAATTCAGGATAGAAATAAAATTTCAACTATCCGTCAGCCTGAATGTTATGGTTTGCTTTCTAAAATCCAGGTCATTTCTCATTCATAAATATTAGGTGTTATTTGTACGTTTATTTGTTGCATCTGATAAAACTTGTATATTCACACTTTCGTGTATGATCTCTTTTATCTAACTAACAAATTAATCCTTTCCCCGAAATGAGGGTTAATGAAATAAAACCTATTGCTGATAAACTTATTTTGGAGCAATTGAAAAACTCCAACCAGGGTGTATTCGAAATGGTATTTAAATACTATTATTCGGGATTGGTTGTATTTGCCGACCAGGTCATTCACGATACAGTAGTTTCCGAAGATATTGTCCAGTCGGTTTTTATGAAATTATGGGAAACCCGTCAAACTCTCGAAATCCGGTCTTTTCGTTCCTATCTGATTCAAAGTGTTAAAAACCGCGCCATCGACCACCTTCGCAATCAGGAAGTAAAAGACAAATACACCAGTTTTAAATTCGAGTCGGCACAGGAAGAAATGCAGGAAGACCTCTGGACCAAAATCGAACTCGACGAATTGCTTCAGCAGGCAATCGATAAACTGCCGCCACGCTGCCGCGAGATTTTCCTGATGAGCCGGAATGAAAATATTAAAAACGCTGAAATAGCTGAGAAATTGCAACTCTCCGGCCGCACGGTGGAAACCCAAATTAGCAAAGCCTTAAAATTGCTCCGGATAGAATTATCCGAATATTTGGCTTTATTCATTTTTTTTATGAACTGAATACGTGTTGGCTGAATTCAATCCGTCTAGTACATGTAATTGCGGAAGAATATGGATAAGAAAAGCTTGGAAATCGATCAGTTAATCGTTCAGGATCTTTCTGGAGTAATCACTCCGGAAGATCGGATCGTACTTGAGAATTGGCTCGGGGAAAGTGCTGAAAACCAACGCTATTATTCGGAGCAGAAAAAGCTCTGGAATTTATTTTCGATGCAGCAAAAAATGCAGGCTATCGATGAAAAGATAGCCTTTCAGCATGTTTCTTCCAAATTATTTACCCCGAAAATTAACTGGTGGTCCAGAATTCAACGTGTCGCTGCAATTTTACTGGTACCGGTTTTGATGGTTTCGACATACTATTTTTTCTCTCAAAGAAAACAGAACAATCAATTTTCAACGGTTTTTAATACTGCAGAAACTCCTTTAGGTATGAGATCGAGCCTGATTTTGCCTGACGGAACAAAGGTTTGGTTAAATGCAGGAAGCAAGCTCAGTTATCCGGTTCTTTTCTCCAATAAATTACGTACCGTGAAATTGACCGGTGAAGCCTATTTTGAAGTTAAAAAAGATAAAAACTGGCCTTTTGTGGTTACAGCCGATAATATGAATATCATCGTTTCCGGAACAACTTTCAACTGTAATGCGTATCCGGAAAATAATCAGATTCAAACTGTTCTGGTTGAAGGTCAGGTTACGGTCGGAAATATCAGTGCAACGACAACAAAAGTGATGGAGCCCGGCGAATTGGCCATCTTCCGGAAAAATACCCAGCAAATTACAAAATCAAAGGTCGATCTTGAAAAATACATTGCATGGAAGAGTGGAAAACTCATGTTCAGGGAAGATAAAATGAACCTGGTGGTTGAAAAACTGCAACGCTGGTACAATGTCGATTTTGAAATTATGGACAAGGAAATTTCGGATTACATCTATACAGCAACGTTTATCGACGAAAGCCTTGATCAGGTTTTGAAAATGCTATCGATTTCTGCTCCAATACGATACACAGTATCTGTACGTGATAAACAGGAAGATCAGACCTTTGCCAGGCAAACAGTAAAGCTGTATAAAAAGAAAATTTAAAAACTTTAAAATAGCGGGTATGAATAAAAAAAAGGAGAAAGGGTGTTGCAACCAGCCTTTCTCCGAGCGATTAATAATAAATATTGCCAATTTATTAACTGTAATCAAACCAAAAGTATGAAAAAAAATCTGTTATTAAACAGAGTGCGGGGCTATCTGGCCTTAAACTCACAAGTATTTAGGGTTATGAGACTAACTTTCTATCTCTTCCTGCTCACGTTTTTCCAAACTATTGCCGGAAATACCTATTCGCAGGCCACAAAACTAAGCTTCAAGCTCAATGATGTTAAGGTTAAGGATGTATTAAATGTAATTGAGGAAAAAAGTGAATTCTATTTTCTTTTCAACAGCAAACTGGTCGATGTTGAACGCAAAGTAGATATTAACGTTTCGAATCAGCAAGTCGACAAAATCCTGAATAATTTATTCGCGGGAACCAACGTCGGCTATACGGTGATGGATCGTCAGATCATCATTCAGGCTAATAACAGCGTTCCGGGAGAAACCAGCGTGATGCAAAAGCGCAGCATTTCCGGAGTAGTTACCGACGAAGCAGGCGAGCCAATTCCCGGAGCCAGCGTTGTTGTAAAAGGAACTACCCGCGGTACGCTTACCGGAATGAACGGTAGCTATCAGCTTGAATTGGCTGAAGGTGACAAAGCCATTGTGTTTTCGTTTATTGGGATGACTTCACTTGAAATTCCGATCGGAACAAGTAATGTAATCAATGCCACCATGAAAGTGGAAACTGTTGGTGTTGAGGAAGTCGTTGTTGTAGGTTACGGTGTGCAACGGAAAGTAACATCTACAGGTTCTGTAGTTTCTTCCAAGGGTACTGAATTAGAAAAATCACCCGGTACGAACTTAACCAACAACCTGGTTGGCCGTATGCCTGGTCTGACTGCTGTTACACGAAGCGGTGAACCTGGAGCCGATGGCTCTACACTGCGTATCCGTGGTGGCAATACCTTAGGTGATAATAATCCTCTTATTGTAGTCGACGGGGTTGCAAACCGTAGTATGGAACGAATCAATCCAAGTGAAATCGAAAGTGTAACAATTTTGAAAGATGCATCTGCCGCCATTTACGGATCACAGGCAGCAAACGGTGTAATTCTGGTTACAACCAAACGTGGTAGCACTGGTAAACCTAAAGTAACTCTCAACTTAAACCAGGGTTTCAACCAGCCAACACGTATTCCTGAAATGGCCGATGCCGCTCAGTATGCAACCATGCTGAACGAAATCAACTATTATAAAAATCCTGCAGGTGGCCGTTATTCGAAATATTCGGCTGACGATATCCAGAAATACAGCGATGGTTCCGATCCTTGGGGACACCCAAATACCGATTGGTTTGGCGAAGTTTTCAAACCATGGTCAAGCCAGAACCAGCAAAACGCTTCAATTTCAGGTGGAAACGAAAACATGAAATATTTCATTTCGCTGGGTGCCAAATTCGAAGACGGTTATTACCAGAACAGTGCTACCAACTACAAACAGTATGATTTCCGTACCAACATCGATGGTAAAGTGAATAAATACGTGAGTGTTGCCTTTGATGTGGCCGGACGCGAAGAATTGAGAAATTACCCAACCCGTTCAGCCGGTTCAATTTTCCGTATGCTGATGCGTGGTAAACCAAACATGCCTGCCTACTGGCCTGACGGAACACCGGGACCGGATATTGAATATGGTGACAACCCGGCAGTGACAACTACAGCTGCAACCGGTTACGACATGGACAAACGATACGTGCTCGAAAGCAATTTACGTACCGTCGTGATTATTCCCTGGGTAAAAGGTTTATCATTAACTGCCAATGCTTCTTTTGATAAAAATTTCAGTTTCCATAAAAAATTCGAAACTCCCTGGTACCTGTACACCTGGGATGGCAATGCCGACCATGTTGTAACAAAAGGTAAAAGAGGTTTGAGTGCCCCTCAGTTATCCGAAGATATGGCCGATGCACAGGCAATAAATGTTAATGCTTATGCCACTTACGAAACCATACTCTCAGATATTCATAACATTAAAGTTATGGCTGGGGTCGAAAGACGTAACGGCCAGCGGGATGTTTTCAACGCTTTCCGTAAAAACTACATTTCTGCAGCTGTCGACCAGTTGTTTGCCGGGGCATCCGACCAGTACATGTCGAATGGCGGATCGGCAAGCCAGAATGCCTACCAGAGTTATTTTGGTCGTGTGAATTATGACCTGAGCAAAAAGTACATGGCCGAAGTGGTTTGGCGGTACGATGGTTCATATAAATTCCCAACCAGCAAACAGTTCGGTTTCTTCCCTGGATTCTCTGCCGGATGGCGTATGTCGGAAGAAAACTTCTGGAAAGATAATCTTGCTTTCATCAACGATTTCAAACTTCGCGGATCGTGGGGACAAACCGGTAATGACCGTAT
>JBASYJ010000115.1:0-8011 GCA_049277435.1 Prolixibacteraceae bacterium | reverse complement strand
GAATATTTATGCCATGGCGCGTGAAGGACTGCAGGAAGAGCTTCCGGGAGCATTTCGAAAAGCATTGATGAATTTCGAACCGGTTTTACTGCGGAAACTTAAAATTGGTCAGAATAAGGACTCTATTATTGCTGATATCACCATCCAGCAGGTTGATAAACCCGAAGGTTTGCGTGGCATGATCATGATTGTATTTCATGAATTACCTGCAGAATCAAACGATGAATTACCTCGGTCGAAAGTGGTAAAACGGGGCTCTATCGGTCGGCTTAAAGAAATGGAAATTGAGATGCAACGCCGATTCGAGGAACTTCAAAGTGCCCGGGAAGAAATGCAAACCTCCCAGGAGGAACTTAAATCGACCAACGAGGAACTTCAGTCAACCAACGAAGAATTGCAGTCAACCAACGAAGAATTAACCACTTCAAAAGAGGAAATGCAGAGCCTGAATGAAGAACTTCAAACCGTAAATATGGAACTTCACAGTAAAGTAAGCGATTTTGAACGGGCAAATGACGATATGAAAAATTTGCTGAATAGTACTGAAATTGCAACATTGTTTTTGGATAAGGATTTGAATATCAGAAGGTATACAGATCCGGTCATGAAGATTTTTAAACTTCGGAATGCAGATGTGGGAAGACCTTTTACAGATTTGGTTACTGATTTGCAATATCCCGAAATTGATGAGAATGCAAGAGAGGTATTAAAAACTCTCACCACCAACGAAACCTCTATTTCAACCAGTGATGGACGGTGGTTCACGGTTAGAATAATGCCCTACCGCACAATTGACGACCATATTGATGGCTTGGTGATAACTTTCATCAATATTACTACTTCTAAAATGTTGGAATTTGAACTTAAAAAAGCCAACGAGGAACTCTTAAAGAAAAAAACATGAAAAAAGTATGATTTGACTTTTTGCTTAAAAATTGTACCGTTAAAAATGGAGGTTTAAATGAAAAATAGTAAAAATACTCCGGATTTTAAATACTTGAGAAAAAGGGCAGATGAATTACTGAAAAAGAAAACGGAAAGACCGGCCATGCCACTTTCCGAAGCAAGTGTTCTTAAATTAATTCACGAACTTGAGGTCCACCAGATCGAATTGGAGTTACAGAACGAGGAACTTCGAAGATCAAAACAACGTGAGGCAGATCTGGCTACCGAAAAATATATTGAGTTATATGATTTTGCGCCAACCGGATATTTTACAATTAATGCCAGTGACCGAATTGTCGATTTAAACCTTAGCGGGGCCAAACTTATCGGTAAAGAACGAATAATTTTAAAGAACAATAAGTTTGGTTCATTTATCCCCAATGACACCTTTTCCCATTACGAAAGCTTCTTTCAGCGCGTTTTCAGCAGTAAAACAAAAGAAAATTGCGAGGTAACATTCATCTCAAAAACAAATAATCCAATTCATGTTTTTTTATCCGGAATAGCTGATGAAACATCTTCACAATGTTTTATTTCGGCCACAGATATTACTCAAATTAAACAGGCAGAAGAGGCACTTCGCAAAAGCGAGGAAAAATACCGTAGTATATTTGAAAATGTTCAGGATGTTTTTTATCAGGTCGACCTGAACGGGAAGATTCTGGATATTAGTCCCTCGGTAAAAAATAATTTTGAGTATGACCGCGAAGAGCTCATCCATACTTCGGTGGAATGTATGTACTTTAATCCGGAAGATGGACAGAATTTAATGAAGGAAATCCTGAATAAAGGACAAATGCGTGACTATGAAATGAAATTTCAGACCAAATCGCGAGAAGTTAAATTTGTACTGATCACTGCAAGATTGGTACCTGATGTAAAAGGAAATCCCAGCCATATTGATGGACTTATAAAAGATATTTCGGAGCGTATTCAGGCCGAAGAAGAATTAATTCAGGCCAAGCAAAAGGCCGAAGAAAGTGATCAGCTAAAATCTGCCTTTTTAGCCAATATGAGCCACGAAATCAGAACGCCAATGAATGGGATATTGGGTTTTGCTGAACTTTTAAAAGACCATAATTTGCCCGTTCAAAAGTTGGACCTGTACATCAATATTATCCAGAAGAGCGGAATTCGGTTAATGAACATTATCAATGATATTATTGATATCTCTAAAATTGAGTCTGGTCAAATGAGCTTTGAACTTTCAGAAACCGATATCAACGAACAGATCGATTTCATACATCACTTTTTCAAACCAGAGGCTGAGTTAAAAGGAATAAAATTTAAGGTACAATCCGTTTTAGACCACAAAAGTGCAATCGTATATACCGATCAGGAAAAATTATATGCTGTGTTGACTAATCTGATTAAGAATGCAATTAAATTCACTCATTCAGGTATAATCGAGTTTGGGTACGAAATGCTCGAATCTGATTCTGAGTTATCAGAGGGCCTAAAACAAGTGAAGTTTTATGTGAAAGATACTGGTACCGGTATTAATCCGGATCAAATGAAAGTTATTTTTGAACGATTCAGGCAGGCTAAAAATTTACCTTCCCGATATTATGAAGGTGCCGGTCTGGGTTTGTCAATCTCCAAAGCTTATGTTGAAATGCTCGGAGGAAAAATCTGGGCTGAAAGTGCTCCTGGCAAAGGTTCATTGTTCTGTTTTACAATTCCATATTATCCGGCGGAACAGAAACAAAAATCTAAAATTGCTTCCGATCCATTGCCAATTGAAATCGATAAATTGTATAAACTGAATGTTCTTATTGCTGAAGACGACCAAAATTCTTTGATGCTGCTTAAAACGGTTATCAAACCTTACTGTTCAAAAATTATTGAAGTTAACACAGGTATTGAAGCTGTTGAAGCATGTGAGAAAAATCCCGATATCGATTTAATTCTGATGGATATTCAAATGCCGCAAATGGACGGTTATGAGGCTATCCGTCAGATCCGTCAGATTAATCGCAAAGTAATTATTGTTGCACAGACGGCTTATGGATTCTCGAACGACCGTAAAAAGTCACTGGAAGCTGGTGGCGATTATTATGTTTCGAAACCAATTGATAGAAATTCTTTATTATCAATTATTCAGAAATGTGTGTTAAAGTTTGATGCCTTGTACCATGGCGGTAAGTAATAAAACCAAAGCCTCTCGATCCGATTTTGTATCAATATTTTTATCACGCATTTAGTTTTTCTCCTGAAGCAAGTGTTTTTACCGCTTCCGGAGAAATTTCACATCTGAAAATGTCAACCAATATTCAGTCATGAATGGTTTCTGCGCCATACATTTACAGGTCGATTAGTCTATTCTGAAACAGTTTCCCTTTGTTTATATTATATAAAGACTATTCATTCTTTAATTTTCATTTTGTACATTGTGCGGCCTAAATTTTAAGAATGAAGTTTCCACCTCTTTATGTCAGTTTTCTAATTCCGGAAGTCAGATAATGTGTTGTCAGAAAAATTTAAAAATAGTTGTTGTCAGCTCGAAATCTCAGACAATATCCCTGAAAACCTGATGCATTATGGAAATTAAAGATTTTCGGTTTCTTTATTTATCCGGAAGACCTAAACTAAATTTATTAAAAATAAAACCTGATTAATGATTCGTTTACAAATACTTTTGTTTTTGCTTGTACTTTCAATTAGCTCTTTTGGACAGGTATACATCAATGAGTTTATGGCTTCAAATACATCAACGATCAAGGATCCTGATTATAACGATGATGCCGACTGGATTGAACTTTATAACGATGGAAATACTGCAGTTAACCTGAATGGATATTATTTAACTGATAATCTGAACAAACCTGACAAATGGAAAATCGGAAATATTACCCTTGAAGCAAAAGCATTTGTGATTTTCTGGGCCGATAGCCGCGATTCAATTTCGCACACCAATTTTAATTTAAGTGCATCAGGAGAACAAATTGGTTTATTTTCATCCGGTTTAGCTGCTGTCGATACATTGAGTTTTTCCACTCAGGATCCAAATATTTCAATGGGCCGAAAGACCGGTGCGAACAGCGAATGGGCTTTGTTTCCACAAGCAACACCTGGTGAAGCAAATATTTCGGAACCCTATTCAGGAATTGTAAAAAGTGATCCAGGTTTTTCACTTGCCGGTGGTGTTTATCCTGCTGGTATTTCGCTGGAAATAAAATCGATTTTTGGCGGAGAAGTCAGGTACACCCTTGATGGTACCGAACCAAATGAACAGTCTCCAATTGCCGGAAGCCCGATCGGAATTACCAAAAATACAGTTGTCAGGGCAAGAATTCATAAAACAGGCCAGATTCCGGGGCCGGTTATTACAAACACTTATTTAATCGATTCTGAAACTAAGATCACTAAATTACCAATCGTTTGTGTGACTTCAGATCCGATCAATTTCTGGGATCCGGTAAAAGGGATTTATACCGTTCACAGCACAAAACCCGATTGGGAAATTCCGGTCAATATTGAACTTTTCGAAAATGATGGGAGAGAAGGAGCTGCATTTAATGTCAGGGCCGGGGTGAAATCAACCGGTTTGTATTCCTGGCAATTGCCCGAAAAAATGCTGGGAGTTTCATTTCGAAAAGAATACGGTACCGGTAAACTCGAATATCCGCTTTTGTTTGATAAAGCCCGAAAAGTATACGATACCTTTTCGATCCGGGCATCCGGAAGCGATTGGGGCAATACCCTTTTTCGCGATGGGATGATCCAGACTTCAGCGGTTGAAAATACCAACATCGATAATTCAGGATTCAGAGCTTGCGTCGTTTATATTAATGGCCAGTATATGGGAATTCATAACCTGCGCGAAAAAATAGATGAAGATTACATCGTCGGAAACCACGGTCTGGAACCCGGAACCTTTGATATGATTGAAGAAACGGATGCCGGACATTACGTCGAAACCGGCGATATGGCTGCAAATAATTATTTTCTGGAACTGATTGCAAAAGATCTGACTATCCAGGCAAATTACGATGCGGTTGCAGCTGTAATGGACATTGAGGATTTTACCGATGTGGTTTGTACCGAAGTTTACAGTGGAAACAGTTCGATCGGGCACAACCTGATGAAATGGAAACCCAAAGATTCAGGAAAATGGAAATGGATTCTAATGGATTTTGACCGTGGCTTTATCGGTATCAACAACGAAATGATCAGTTTTTATCAAAATGAAGATGGCTGGCCATTCAAAGAGTTGATGCGAAATACGGATTATAAAAAATATTTCGGGCGTAAACTGGCAGATCTGCTTTTTACCAATTTTAATCCTGAAAGGATGATCGAACAGATTGATGAACACAAAAAATCGATTGAAGCAGAAATTCCGAACCATGTCAGCCGGTGGGCCGGAACAAGCGGAACCGGTAATTACAGCAATGTAAAAGCAATTCCTTCGGTCGATTACTGGCTTTCGGAAGTCGAAAAGCTAAAAACATTTGCACAGGCCCGGCCAGCGGTAATCCTGAACGATTTAACCAATTATGGATTTCAAAAACCGGTTGCGGTTTCAATTACTACATTTCCGGCAAAATCAGGTTTGTTAACATTTAACGGACTGAAAATTCCTGTCGATGTTTGTACCGGGGGCTATCCAAAAGGTGAAGAAATTAAGTTAACTGCCGAAGCTAAAGCTGGATATAATTTCATGGGCTGGAAAACGAATGGCGATTCCATCCTGGTTTCAAAAGAACAGATCTGGAAATATTCCGATACAGGAACAGAACCAATCACAACCTGGAAAAATCCGGATTTTGATGATAACAACTGGAAATCAGGCCAGGCAGAATTGGGTTATGGTGATGGGGACGAAAAAACACTGGTCGATTATGGTGGCAGTAACAGTAACAAATACATTACGACCTATTTCAGGAAAAACTTTAGCCTGAAAAACAAACAAAAAATTACTGGTTTGACTCTGAACCTGAAATGCGACGATGGGGCAGTTGTGTATTTGAATGGGACTGAAATTCAGCGATACAATATGCCGGCAGGTGAAATTGGTTTTGGCACGCTGGCCCCGACAACAATTAACGGAACCGATGAATCAGCATTTCATACTTTTTCAATTGATTCAGGGAATCTGGTAAACGGTACGAATAGTATTTCAGTTGAAATTCATCAGGCAGATGCTGGCAGCAGCGATATCAGTTTCGATTTGGAACTTGTAGCGACAATGAACGGCACCGGTAATTATCTTTCAACTGAAAAGGAACTGGTTATAAATCCTGAAACAACTATAAATCTGACTGCCGTATTTGAAGCTGACGGAAAATGTATTTTGCCGGCTGAAATTACAACTGCCCTGACTCTTTCGAAAAGCTGCTCGCCATATATTGTTTCTGATCATGTCAACATCACTCCAACAGGGAAACTGATCATCGAACCCGGAGTTGAACTTTGGATTTCGGATGGAGTTTCCTTTTCATCCTTCGGACCAATCCAGGCAAAAGGAACCCAAACCGAACCTGTGATTTTCAGGAGTAATCCGCAGAGTTCGAAAAAGAAATGGGGAAATATCAGCATAAAAAATGCCGGTGATACTGTTTTATTCAGGAATGTAGTGATTGAAAATGCTTCGGAAGGACCAAATCCGGTGCACGATATTGCCGCTTTGACAATCGATAATTCAACGGTTGTTCTGGATAGTGTTTCGGTTGTGAATGTGTATAAAAACCCGGTGAATATTTACAATTCGCAAACAACTTTTACCAATAACAAGGTTCATTCCGAGATGCCAGGTGTCGATCTGATCAACGTTAAAAAAGGAAAAATCTTAATCTCTGATTGTGATTTTATTGGAAATAAAGGACTCGACTCGGATGCGATTGATTTTGGGGATATGTCGTCAGGAAGCATAGTCAGAAACAGCTATTTCCACGATATGGATGGATTTAATTCAGATGCAGTCGATTTGGGGGATCATTCCAAAAACGTGCTGATCGACGGAATCGTAGCCTACAACATTCAGGATAAAGGAGTTTCGGTAGGACAGCAATCGTCGACAAAAATCATCAATTCAGTGTTTATTAATTGCGGCATGGGCGCCGGAATGAAAGATTCGAGCAGTGTAAAAATTGATCATTGTACCTATTACGGAAATTTATATGCCATCGCGAATTATCAGAAACATCCGGGCGATGCCGGAGCACATGCAGTGGTTACCAATTCAATTCTTTCCAATTCATACGAAGCGGGCTACATCAACGATGTTTATTCAGCAATCAGCATTTCCAATTCGTCGGACGATACGGAAGCTTTGCCGGCCGGAAACAATAATTTGTTTGCCAATCCGCTGTTTACCAATCCGGCAGTTTACGATTTTGAGCTGTTGTCGGGCTCGCCGCTGATAGGTGCTGCAACGACCGGAAACATTGGCGCTAATATTAAAATCCCATCGCTTCCGTTTTCTGTTATGATCAGCGATATTGCCTATGTAACCGAACCCGGAACCGAAGATCTCGAATTTATCGGATTGTATAATCCTGCTGATTCGACCATTCGTTTGGATAGCTGCATGTTTACAAGTGGAATTACCTACACTTTTCCTGAAGGAGTTTCAATCGGGGCTAAACAAAAAATATACATAAGCTCAAATCCGGCTTCAGCATTCTGGAACGGCAGAAATGCGCGGGTGTATCAGTGGGAAACCGGCCGTCTTTCCGATCAGGGAGAAAAGATACAGTTTTCGAATAAATATGGAAAAGTGATCGATCAGGTCATATACAACAACAAAGCGCCGTGGCCGCTACCTCAAAATTCAACACAGTGTCTTTCGCTGAACCGCTTTGATGTGGACAACCATTTCCCTGAATACTGGAAAATTATTTCAACCGATCAGATCGTTGGCGTTCAAAAGAGTTTAGCGAACAATGCGATTCAGATTTATCCAAATCCTGCAACCGATAAGGTTAATGTTTCAGTTTCAGATAGCCCGAATTCACAAGTCGAAATTTATTCGGTTGTTGGTCAGTTGGTTAAACAGATAAAACTGGATCAAAATGGACGTGCATCAATTGATGTTTCGGGCTATTCAAAAGGGATGTACCTG
>JBASYJ010000114.1:0-55373 GCA_049277435.1 Prolixibacteraceae bacterium | reverse complement strand
GTTGGTACGATTGTCCCGAATTACAACCGGGCAATTACTTTTTCGGTTGAAGGTGATGCCGAATTGATTGGCGATAATCCACGTAATTCGGATGCCGGAGTTTCAACAATTTTGCTCATGTCCGGAAAAACTTCAGGAGCAATAAAAGTAAAAGCAAGCGCCGAAGGATTGGCTTCCGGTGAAATTGAACTACAGGTTAAGTAGTTTTTGACAAGTTATACTCAATAAGGGTGTGTGGAAAAGCCGATAGTCTTGTCATCCTGAACTTGTTTCAGGGTCCATAAGCATCGGAAGTCAGATCCCGAAATAAATTCGGGATGACTCTGCTTTTGATGATCTCGGCTTTTTTACGCGCTCTTTGAATTTACTACCGGTCAGATATCGATGATAATCTCATCCAATCCCCGTTTCGGAACGTGATGAACCTGATTTTCATCGCGCCAGTATTTAAAATCACCTTCTTTAATTTCTTCCAGAACGACTGTTTCCTTTGGTTTGCCAAGCGCCAGAACATAAAGAATTTCGTATTGCTCCGACAGGTTCAGGATTTCGCGCAGTTTATTCCGGTTGACTGAATGAATGATGCAGCCGCCAAAACCTGCTTCAGTGGCGCCAAGCATAATGCTCTGAATGGCGATTCCATCGTCGCAGAAATGATTACTTGCTATCAGAGAGTCGTTCAGGACAACAATGTATGCCGACGGGCGTTCCCCTTCCTCCGGACCATTCCACCAGGAAAGATATCCGGCCCAGGCGAGTTGTTCAAAAATCAGGGCATTTAAATCTTCCTCAGTACTCAGCAGGTATTTCAGCGTTTGGGCATTTCTGGCCGATGCCGAATGACGGGCCAGATCAACCCAGCAGCGTAACTGTTCTTTGTTTATTTTTTCGGATTGATAAAACCGCCGGTAGCTTCGGTTTTTCAGGATAAGGTCTTTAAGCATGGTTATTGGTTTTGATTCAGGCTAAAATAAACAATTCAGAATTTAATTCCTGAAGTATCGTAAAATATTTGCGGTTTGGAGGTGGACGATTATTTCTTAAATTCGGTTTTTATATTTTAAAAGCTGGATGGTATGGGTAATCAACGGAGTTTGGTCAGGGCGCTCGGGTTGGGATATGTGGTCATTTTTGTGGTGGCAAATATTGTTGGTTCAGGTGTTTATAAAAAGATTGCGCCCATGGCTGCCGAACTTCACTCTTCATCGTGGATATTGCTGGCCTGGATTGTGGGTGGAATTATTACCTTGTTTGGCGCATTAAGCAATGCCGAAGTTGCTGGATTACTGGCTGATACTGGCGGTGAATTTGTTTATCTGAAAAAAATATACAATCGGTTTTTTGCGTTTCTGTATGGCTGGTCGCTGTTTACTATCATTCAAACCGCCACTATTTCTTCACTCGCTTATGTTTTTGCCCAGTCGCTCAACAGTATTTTGCCACTTCCAGAAATCTTCACTTCACTCCAAACTTTTTGTGTTGGCGGAGTTTTCTATCCTTTTCAGGATTTTGGAATTAAACTAACCGCGATTGTTCTGATTTTAGTCTTAACCGGACTCAATATTACCGGACTCAAAAGTGGAGCCGAAACCAGTAAGGTTATCATGTACAGCGTATTTGCCGGTTTGTTTGTGATTGTATTTTTTGGTCTGACTAGTTCGGTCACACAACCGGCACATTTTCTGGAGGTAAGCGACCTGACCAGTGGAACGGTAACTGTCTCATCGTTTTACACGGCCATGCTGGCTGCTTTTTGGGCCTATCAGGGTTGGGTTTCGGTAGGTTTTATCGGTGGCGAGGTGAAAGAGGCCACCCAAAACATTCCAAAAGGAATTGTCATGGGAGTTCTGGTGGTGATTTTCATTTATCTGCTGGTCAATGTCACTTACCTTTCGCTATTGTCCATTCCGCAGCTGATCCAGGTTAACGATTCCGGAAATCAGATCGCCGCCGTTGAGGCAGTCCGTAGTTTCTGGGGAACCGGTGGTGTGTTGTTTATTTCGCTGCTGATTCTGGTTACTACGCTGGGATGCACCAATGCCAGCATTCTTACCGGTTCGCGACCTTATTACGCCATGGCCCGCGAACGGCTTTTCTTTTCAGGAATACAAAAAATAAACAAGAATAATGTCCCTTCCAATTCACTTTTGTGGCAGGGAATCTGGGCTTCAGTGCTGGTTTTGTCCGGAACGTTCGATCAGTTGACCGACATGGTGATATTTGCCGTATTTATTTTTTATGGTGCGACCACACTCGGAGTATTTATTTTGCGCCGGAAGATGCCTGATGCGCACCGTCCTTACAAAGTGTGGGGCTATCCGTTTGTGCCTGCAATCTTTATTTTATTCTGCATCGGTCTGTTCTTCAATACCATTGTTACCCGTCCGCGCGAAGCTGCCATTGGCATGATCCTGATTCTTTCGGGTATTCCGGTTTATTTTCTTCTGAAAAGAAAAAAATCAAAAAAAGAGACGAAAAAAAAATCAACTAGTGTTAGCTAAGTAATAGGAACAATTTAATGTCGCATTTTATAAATCACTCACCCCACATCCGCCAGCGGACGTCCCCCCTCTCTTCGAGAAGAGCTACTCTTTATACATAAATAAAAAGGATTAACTTGGTTGGCAAAAAATACAAAGAAAAAATATGGAAGCACAACAATTAGAAATAGATTACAGCGGGATGTTTCAAGATAGACGTCTCGAAAAAAGGGGCTAGAGACAAAATAATACATCAAATAGCTTCTTATTTCTTTTCGTTCGAGAACGAATATGGAAAGTCTTTATCCTCAGTTCCGCGTTTCAAGTTCGGTGTAGCATCCATTTTAAAATCGATCACGGAACCTTTCATCAATTCCGGATAACTCAGGTAGTTTTTACTGTAATCTTTACCATTGAATTTAGCTGAATGAATGTATTTGTTTTCAGCGCTGTTTTCCGGAGCATTAATCACCACTTCTTTACCGTTTTCGAGTTTAATGGTAATTTTTTTGAAAAGTGGTGCACCCAAAACATACTGGTCGCTGGCCGGAGTTACCGGATAGAAACCCATCGCCGAGAAAACATACCAGGCCGAAGTTTGTCCGTTGTCTTCATCACCACAGTAACCGTCAGGAGTTGGGGCATACATTCTGTTCATCACCTCGCGCACCCATTTCTGTGTTTTCCAGGGCTCGCCGGCGTAATTATACAGGTAAATCATGTGCTGAATAGGCTGATTGCCGTGTGCATAATTTCCCATGTTCATAATCTGCATTTCGCGGATTTCATGAATCACACCACCGTAATACGAATCATCGAAAATCGGTGGAACGACAAAAACCGAGTCGAGCATATTCACAAATTCCTTTTTGCCGCCCATCAGATCCATTAGTCCTTTTACATCGTGTAAAACCGACCAGGTGTAATGCCAGCTGTTCCCTTCGGTAAACGCATCGCCCCATTTAAACGGATTGAATGGTTTCTGGAATGTTCCGTCCTGATTTTTTCCACGCATCAGTTTGGTTTCAGGATCAAAAACGTTGCGGTAGTTCTGGCTGCGTTTGGCAAACAAATCAATTTCCTCCTGTGGACGTTTCAGTTCGATAGCCAGTTTATAGATTGTCCAGTCGGCAAAAGCATATTCGAGTGTGCGGGCCGTATTTTCATTGATTTTCACATCGTATGGAACATATCCCAGATTGTTGTAATAATCAACACCTCTGCGGGCTACCGAACCCAGAGGGCCTTCTGTTTTTGTGTTTTTCAATGCTGCTTCATAAAGCGTGTTGATGTCGTAGCCACGGGCGCCTTTCAGGTACGCGTCGGCAATAATGGTGGCCGAGTTCGATCCGATCATACAGTCGCGGTGTCCCGGACTGGCCCACTCCGGAAGGAAACCGCTTTCCTTGTAGGTGTTTACCAATCCTTCCTGAATTTGCGTATTCAGTGAAGGTTCCAGAAGGTTGAAGAATGGGAAAACTGCACGGAAAGTGTCCCAGAATCCGTTGTCGGTAAACATGGCACCCGGTAAAACCTGACCGCTGTATGGACTGTAATGCACCATTTTACCATCTTTCCCGAACTCGAAAAACTTGCGTGGGAACAACATGGTCCGGTACAAACACGAGTAAAAAGTACGGGTTTGGTCGGTGGTACCGCCTTCAACCGCAATACGCGACAGTTCCTTGTTCCAGATGTCTTTTCCTTTTTGGCAGATCTGGTCGAATTTGTCATTCCCAAGTTCTTTCAGGTTTAGGTCAGCCTGATCGAAACTAATGAACGACGAAGCAACACGAACGTTTACCTTTTCGCCTTTTTTAGTCACAAAACGGATGGCTGCGCCAACGTGTTTATCCTGAAGTTCAGTTTTCCCTGAAACGATTTCCTTACCGCTCCAACCCTGGCTTTCGGCAAACGATTTATCAAACTTCAGTACAAAATAATTTTTAAAATTCTCAGGAACCCCTCCACTGTTGCGGGTGGTGTATCCAATAATTTTATTTTCCGAAGGAATAATTTTGATGTATGAACCACGGTCGAAGGCATCAACAATCACCCACGATTTTTCGTTTTCAGGAAAAGTAAAGCGGAAAATGGCGGCGCGTTCGGTTGGTGTAATTTCGGTGGTTACATCGTAGTCGGCCAGGTAAACACTGTAGTAATATGGTGTAACTGTTTCAGCTTTGTGCGAAAACCAGCTGGCCCGTTCTTCACCGTCAATTTTCAGATCACCGGTCATCGGGAAAAGCGAAAACTGGCCGTAATCGTTAATCCACGGACTGGGCTGATGGGTTTGTTTGAATCCCTGAATATGCGTGGCATCATAGGCATAAACCCAGCCATCGCCCATTTTGGCGGTTTGCGGAGTCCAGAAATTCATTCCCCAGGGCATCGCAATGGCCGGATAGGTATTTCCGTTCGACAAGGCATAGTTTGAATCAGAGCCCATCAGCGGATTCACATAATCGACCGGAGATAAGATTTGAGAAGATAATCTGTTTGAATATAAGATTGTAATGAGGATTAAAATACTAAGAAATGGTGTTTTCATCAGCAAACGTTTATTTGGTAAAATTGGTTGTATTAGGTCGACTAAACTTCCGACATACTAAAAATACAATTTTACCGCCTGAAATACTCACTTTAAAACTTTGCCCAAAAAACTTAACATATATTTCACTGTCGGTTCGAACCAAGGATGAAACAACCAGAATGGATGGGGAGTCCCGGATATGGTGTGTACTTCGCTGTAAATATGGTATTTATTCAGGATGACAATCGCACTGTCGCGCCCGTAATGAAATCGTGGCAATGCACTGTTTATAAAAAGCATCGGAGGGGTGTTTTTCCCAACATATTCAATGGGAGAGGCCTCGATCCATAACTCAGGAGCTTCCTGAAAAGTTTTTCCAAACCACCAGGCTCCTGCCGATTTCCTGCCGGGATCTTTGTCTTTGGCACTTTCGTCAGGAGTTCTGAAATCGAGTATGCCATCCATATCAATAATTGCCTGAACACCGGATGAAACGTTGTTATTGCCTTCATCGCCTTCAAATTTTTTCATTCCTGAAGTTGTGCCAACCAGAGCAGCTAGCTGGCCACCGGCTGAACTTCCGGAGATGGCTATTTTCCCCGGATCAATGTTGTACTTTACAGCATTGGCACGTAAAAAACGAATGGCAGCCTTGATGTCGTAAACGGCTGCAGGATAAAGCGCTTCAGGCGAAAGCCGGTATTCGATGCAGGCTGTTACGTAGCCATGAGCAGCAATCTGCTGTGCCATCGGAACCTGCATCGTTTTGTTACCCGAACGCCAGCCGCCACCAAAAATCAGCAGCAAAGCAGGATATTTGCCGGGTTTCTCCGGACGAAATAAATCGAGCTGCAGTTCACGGCGTCCGAAATCGGTTTCGGGCAGAACCGAGTAAACAATATTTTCCTGAGCAACCACACCTTCAGGAAGTTGAGGTTTTACAATTACAGCCTGCGGAAATTCCTTTTGAATTTTCATCCAGGCTATGTAGGGTGTGAATGAAGTATCGCGTGGAATTCCGCCAATGGTGACAAGCTGGGCTTTCATTTCAGCTTGAACCAAAACAAGCAGGCACAGCAGGACGAAATATTTCATACTTTTCTTTTTTTTAATGTAATTTTGAAACTGATTCAAATTTTCCAACAAGGAAAACATGTTGACAACAATGTCGAGAACAACTCCGTAATTGTCCCGTGGGACAAAAGATTGGATTTAATTTATCCTTTGTACCAATATTTAATTCCTGACGGAATCCAAATACAAAATTATAACTATCACATACTCATGCTAGCTTGTTTCAGCATCTAATCCTGTTAAAAGTGAGACCCCGAAATAAATTCGGGGCGACTTAATCCAAAAGTTACTTTTCCAAAACATTCTTTTCAGGAGCCCATTTTTTCTGCCATGCCGGATATTTATCCAGAACTTCCTGCGGGGCATAGGTGTACCAGCCATATCCGCTGCGTCGTTCGCGGCTCACTTCAGCCAGCGAATACAGGTATTTGCTGTTGCGGTCGCAAAATAAAGGGCGGTTGGTTCCCAGTTCGTAATAGCGTGTCCAGATCGGCGGGGCCATCGAATCGATGACCACAACCTGGTCAGAAGTGCTGGTTCTCCATTTCGATTTTAGCGGTTCGGCTTGTATCTGCTGAACGCGTGTGTGGTAAATTTTCGATTCTTCGAACCATTTCACAGCACTTTGGATTGATTCAATGATCCTTGCATCGGGTTTTTCCAGCCTCATCAGGAACAAAACCACAGGAGCACTTTCACCGTTACAGATGCTTGGCGGCTCAAAAGCCCGGGCCCAGGCCGGCGATAAATCAACTTCGTCGTGCTGCTGGCACCAGGCCGTCAACCGGTTGTTGTCCCTGATCTGCATGTTCAGGATACAGTCCAGACCTTTTTGGTAGGAGGTTTCAATCTTTTTACGAAGCTTTTTCCCGATAAATGCAAAATCCGGATTGCCGTCCAAAATCATCTTCAGCGTTTCTATCACACCAATGTAGGCGCCGTCGTTGAAGGTGATGCGGCGGCTGTAATCGTCTTCTTCGATCGGGAAATACTGCGGCCATCCACCATTCGGGTATTGCGATTCAAGGATAAACCCGATTCCTTTCAGGCAACCTTCCTTGTATTTTTTCGTTTTGGTGGCGGTGTAAACTTTAGCCAGGTACTGAACATGCGTGTACGTGGTCGAATTGTCGAACGTGGTGTGCAGGAGATGTTTGGTGCTGACTACACTGTCAATCTGTTCCGGAGTTAAAATGGCTTTCATGTCGTAATTTTTAGGCCAGCCCCCGTTATTTCGTTGGAAGAACAGGATGTTGTCGGCAATTCTGGTATACTCCGACTCGTCGTACTTGGGCTGGTTTGCTACCGGATTGACGATGTTATTGGCATCGTGAATGCCGTACCAGTGGCGCATGCTGTCGCCAAACGGTTCGGAGCTGATGTTTGCCGGTTTCGTCTGTGCGTTCAGATTGATTGAATTTGTAACCAGCAAAAAGCAGAAGATTAGCAGCCTTAAAAGATGGATTTGTCTTTGGTTCATGTTGTTTGGCATCGGTTAGGATGAATATCAGTTCCACTTGAAGGCAAAATAGGAGCAGGGCTCGTCGCTGGCATTGCGGACACCGTGAAACAATCCGGAATTGATAAAATAAAAATCGCCTGGACCGGCCGTGTGTTCCGTCCCATCGATGGTCATTTCCGTTTGTCCGGAGATCACTAAAATTATTTCGGTTTCGATGTGTGAATGCGGGTTGTGGCTCGGTCCTTTTTTATTCAGTTGGGTCACATGCATTTCAAGGCGTTCGCACATGGCCGTGGCCCGGTCGAAATACGCACGTCCTCCACCTTTTTCAGTTTTTTTGAATGTCAGTGAGTCGGCATTCAGCATCATCGATCCTCCGCTGGCTATTCCCCGCTTAATGTTCACCGGTTTTTTCGATTTGTATTTCATGGCGAAATAAGAAAGGTTTCCGGTTCCGATATTCTCAAGCGATTGCCTTTGCTGTGGCATAATCAGAACGACACTTCCGGCGCCAAGTATTCTGCTTTGCCCGTCAACGGTCGCTTTCATTGTTCCTTCTTTCACGATAATCAGTTCTTCCATGTCCTTATTGGCATGTTCCGGACTTGGTTTTGTACCTGGAAATTGTGTTGTCGCATGAATTTTTACATAGTCGAGATGAGGAGATATTCCTTCCAGAAAAACACCGGATTCCCGATCCGGGCTGATTTTTAAGTTTCGACCGGCCCAGCGATAAGCATCCGGTTTTACTTCCTGAAGTTGCGCGAAAGTTGCCAGCGCCAGAAGATTAATCAAGCTGAATACAAGTAGTTTTTTCATTTTATAAAGTTTAGAAGTTTTCATCCTTTGGTTATATTTAATTTGTTAGTTTTTTTTGCTTCATCCATCAGCTAAAGCAGACGACAAAGAATATCCTGGTTTCAAATATGGAAATTCATTTCGCCCCGGATCGGATCGGGAACCCGTTCCTGGCCAAACGCCAGGTAGCACAGAATCCGGAAATATACATTATTGCCAATTGAGCTGATGTTTTTGCAATCGATTGCATATTTTGATCGCAAAAAAAAATCAGACATCGGTTCCGGGGCATAACAAACAGCAAATTTTCGATGGAATTGGTGGGTTTGATGGTTGAACGTTTTTCCCATAGCCTGACAAAAAATTCCTGAACAAGATCGTTACCCTGATCCAGATCCTGAATGAAAAGCCTGCAATAGTTGAGCATTCGGGCGAAAGTGTATTTAAACAATTCCTCGAAAGCTGCCGGATTTCCTTCCTTTAACTGAATATTTAACTGAGAATTTTCCACCAGACACAAAGGAAAAAGAATTTTGGATACAAACGAATAAATCGAAATATTCTTTCAAATCAGGAATTTTTATTCCTGAAAAAGATTTAATCCGGAAAACCGGTCGTTTCAATTTTTCAACAAATTGTATTCATGGCTGTTTAGAATTGTATAACATGTAAACCTATCCAACAATGAAAACCTTTATTCTATTTAATCTGTCAGCACTGATCATGGCTGGAATATTCCATTTTTCTTCTGGCAAAGTAACTTCAGATTTAGCCGGTCAATCACAAGACAAAAAAAATCAGGCTTCGGCAAAAGACAATTTTTTAAACTACTGTGCCGGATGCCATGGCACCCAAATGGAACGTTTTGCCGGTAATACCTGGGAAGCATTTCGTGCCGGCAAAGATTTGACACCGGTACTGAAAAACGGGCTTCCGGAATTAGGCATGCCATCGTTCGCCAAAGCTTTTTCTGAAACAGAAATGCAAGCCATTTCAGATTATATCCTTGAGATGAAAAGCAAGAATACTGTTCCGGTTACAACGATGTTTCCGGCTGTGGTTCGGTCCAAACATCAGTCATTTAAAATTGATACTGTTGCAAAAGGACTGGATGTTCCATGGGGAATTGCCTTTTTGCCTGATGGCGATATGCTGGTTACCGAACGCAGCGGCCAATTATTCCGTTTCAGCAATGGAAAACTGAAGTCAATTATTTCGGGAGTTCCTGATGTTATGGCCCAGGGACAAGGCGGACTGATGGATATTGTATTGCATCCTCAGTATGAGAAAAATGGCTGGATTTACATTTCCTATTCGAAGAAAGCACCTGATGGCGTTGGCGGAAACACTGCAATTTTCAGAGCAAAACTAAAAGATAACAAGCTGGTTGAGCAACAGGAAATTTTTAAAGCTATGCCGAATTCAACCAAAGGTCATCACTTTGGCTGCCGGATGGTTTTCGATGACGAAGGATATTTGTACTTCGGAGTAGGTGAACGGGGCGAATCGTCAAACGCTCAAACACTTACCAATCATTGTGGTAAAATCCACCGCATTTTTGACGACGGGCGCATTCCGACAGACAATCCGTTTGTAAATACTCCGGGAGCCATGCCTACCATTTATTCCTACGGACACCGTAATCCGCAGGGAATCGACATTCATCCTGAAAGCCGGAGGATATACAACAACGAACATGGGCCTCGCGGTGGAGATGAAATTAACCTGATTGGAAAAGGCAATAATTATGGCTGGCCAGTGATAACTTTTGGTATTAATTACGATGGAACAATTATAACCAAAGAAACTGCCAAAGAAGGAATGGAACAACCCGTTTTTCAATGGACACCTTCGATAGCACCCAGCAGTATGAAGTTTGTGGTTGGAGATAAATATCCGGGATGGAAAGGTGATATACTGAGTGGATCATTAAGTTTTAAATACCTTGAACGTGTTCACCTTGACCACGGAAAAGTAACTGAACAGGAAAAACTTCTTGAAAATGCCGGTCGTGTCCGGGATGTAACTTTAAGTCCTGACGGGTATATTTATGTGGCGATTGAAAAACCAGGATTGATTGTCAAATTGGTACCGGTAAATTAAATAGAAAAGAGGTTGTATAAAAAGTCAAAATAATCTCAAATCCCGTCACCCCGAATTTATTTCGGGGTCTGATATTCAATGCGATGTGATCCTGAATACACGATTGCCAGGCCCGGAGGACAGGAAGGCAGGATGACTGGAATAACAACTTTTTATACAACCTCTTTTTAGCTGATTAAAATTCTGAACCTACCACACAAACGTTCCAACTGCACCTGAATCGAGCGTTGCAGTAATCTGTTTTCCGTTCGATTTGATGTTGAAAGATTTCGGCTCCTTGAAATCATTTAAAACAATCAGCACCTTTTTCCCTTCCGGAGTGATGAATGCAACATTAGGTAAATTATCAACTGTATTCGATTCAATCCGAAGTGATCCGGGGCGAACAAATTTTGAAGCATGGGCAATAATGTAATAGGCCGGATTACGTGTGACCAAATTTCCATCGATCGTGATTGCACCCAGGCACTGGTCGCATCCACCCCGGTCGGTATGAGGTTCGTGTTTCGGATTTGCGGCCAGGTTCCATTCCAGCACATTCCGGCACCAGTTGCGCGATGCACCAATAATTAAAGTCCGGATATGCCAGGTCAGGTCACCAGCCAGATCACCGGGGGCTCCCACCCACTGCTCGGTGAAATAAAGGTTCTTGTCCGGAAATTTGTTGTGCACTTCTGACAAAGCTTCTATTTTGCCACCATACAAATGAAAGGCAGATCCATCGACATAACTGGCCGCATCCGGATCAGCCAGAATGCTCATCGGATAATCAGGCCGGTCGGCATTGTGATCGTAAAGAATGATCTTGGTTTTTATTTTTGCAGCTTCAAAGGCCGGCCCCAGATCTTTTTTGATAAAGATGGCTTGTTCATGAGCTGGCATGTACATGCTTGGGTTATTTCCGGGATGTAGTGGTTCATTCTGGATCGTAATCGCATCAATCGTAATTCCTTCTTTTTTCATTTCCTGAATATAACGGACAAAATATCTGGCATAGACTTCAAAATATTCAGGTTTTAAACTTCCGCCACGTGAATCATGGTTTGTCTTCATCCAACCTGGAGCCGACCAGGGTGAACCCAGAATTTTTATTTTCGGATTAATCGCCAGAATTTCTTTCAATACTGGGATTAAATCAATTCGTTCCGGATTGAGGCTGAATTGTTTTAATTCAGGATCGGTTTCCCCGGCTGGTAAATCATTGTATGTAAAAACGTGGTCGCTCAGGTCGGACGCACCAATGCTGATGCGCAGATAACTCACCCCAATGTTGGTTCCGTCGGTTGCAAAGAGTTCGTTCAACAACGCTGCGCGTTCAGCTTGATCCATTTTGTTTATCCAGATGGCGCTTCCTCCGGTAAGCGTGTAGCCAAAACCATCCATTGTTTGGTAGGTTTTGGCCTCCTGAACTTCAATTGTTGGGTCAGAACTGGATTGATCCTTAAATTTCAGGATTACATTTTGTTTCTGAAAAAGTATTTGCTGTGCGGGACTGGTTAGCCAGAATTGAACATCAGTTTTAGCCGAATTTTCTTTCATTTCTGAATTAGTTTTCGAGTTGGCTGATACAATGTTATTGTTTCCAACTGCAAGAATGATGAGCAGGATAGCAAATAATAATTGGTTCAAATAAGTCAAGTCTGAAGATTTTGGATTCAGATTTTTCAGGAAGTTGGTTTTCATTTTGGATTTAGTCTGTGGTTAGTTTAATTCCGATCTTCTCTGGATAAAAGTAAAGCTTATCAAAGATATTTTGTTTTGTCAAAACGGCAATTTGAAAATGAGATTTATAATACAAAACAATTATATATTCAAGAAAAATCCGATATGAAATATCATTTGCTTCATTTTTACCGGAACATTAGTTCGTTTGACGGGATTAAATTATGCCGGAAATCCGGTAATCATCCAATTGGTCCGTTTAAAGAGGCAAGAGGTTCGGCCATAATTACCAACGACATGGATTCACAAACATAAAAGTTGGTACGATCTATCTTATGCTACCTAATTTCCGGAGAAAACAGTTTCTGCTATGACTTAAAGTGTTAATGGATCATGAGAATACAAAGGAATTTTAGACGAACTGGCAATACCGAATCCAATTGAACTGCACGAAAATGCAGAAACTATTACCCTCTGGTTGTTCTTCATTACGGCTTTGTTCCTTCTTGCCATTTTCTACTTATTTTAAATGCAACCGCAGATGGGCAAAATGGGTTGGTTTATTTATTGCAGCCTCAACCAAAATAAATTACACGAAAGAAAAGTGAATTTACGTATATATTCTTTTTAGTTTTATAGCTTTATTGTAGTTATTGGTTACAAGCTATTCGGGAAATTATGAAGAGAGATAAATGTTATAAAGGACTGTTTTTTTATTTGTTTTCGATTCTGATTTCGATTTATTCATTTGGCCAATCCAATCCTGTGGAGTTCGATCATTATACGACCAACCAAGGTTTGTCGAATGATTACATCCATGCAATTATACAGGATAGCAAGGGCTTTATCTGGACCGGTACCGATAATGGGCTAAACCGTTTTGACGGGATAACTTTTAAAACGTATTATTTTGATCTTAATGATAGTACGTCCATCTCCGGCAGCGGGGCAACTTCGATGGTTGAAGACTCGCTGAAAAACCTCTGGGTGATGACCTCCAATGGTTTGTGTGTGTATGACAGAAATGAGGATAACTTTTCAAGAAAATTAATACGTGTAAACGGAGAAGAAATACCCAACTCTTATATTTATGCCTGCTTCCTCGACAGCAAAGGTTATTTATGGATTGCTGACGCAAATCAGGGGATACTTCGGTTTAAACTCCACGATATTCCGGACATTTCCATTGGGATTATTGATGCCGAAATATATACCATTGTTGAAGATGATGTTAATCGGAATTTCAGAAATAATGTCTTTTCTTTTGCTGAGGATAAGGATGGCAAGATATGGGTAGCAAGTCAGAGCAAAACACTTTTTTATTTCGACAACCAGCAAAACAAATTTATTTCTCAGGCGATCAACCTCCCTGAAGTTAATCGGTTTAGCGATAAACGTAAAGAGTTGATTAAAGACCGCGATGGCGATATTTTCATTAGCATTGAAGATAACGGATTGGTGTTATGGAACCAAAGAAAAAACAAATTTACTTTATTCAAACCAAACGGAACTGATACAGGACCAAAAGGCAATGTCTTATTTGCGCTTGCTGAAGATAAAAACGGTTTGATCTGGGTTGGAGACCGAAATTCGGAAGGGATAAGTATTTTTAATAAACAAACAGGAAAATTCGCCTATTGCCAGTCGGAAGATTTGGATCCTTATTCACTGAATACCAATAAAATAAATTGTATCTACCGGGATGCGACCGGTGCGATGTGGGTTGGCACAATTGTCGGTATTAATAAATACAGTCCCGGCAAGTCAAAATTCCGGAGATATTACGGCAATCCAAACCTGCCAAACAGATTAAGCAATAATAATATCCTTTGTTTTGCGGAGAGCAGGACCGGTGATATCTGGATCGGAACAGACGGGGGGGGCCTGAATAAACTCGACCGGAAAACGGGCCGGTTTTCACATTACCCCTACGAACCCTCCAACCGACATTCGTTAGGCAGCAATGCGGTCATTTCAGTTTGTGAAGATCATGAAGGGACCTTGTGGATGGGGACTTATCACGGTGGCCTGGAAAACCTGAAAGATGGACAGGTTCATACTTATCTTCCTGATCCTTCCAATCCCAACGCGATTTCCGACAGAAACATCTGGTATGTACTGGAAGACAGTAAACAAAACCTTTGGCTGGGAACTTTAAGCAGTGGACTTGACTTATTTAACAGAGAAACAAACCGCTTTTACCATTTTACCCCTAAAGAAGGTGATTCGACCAGCTTGCGTAATAGCTCTATTCAAGAAATTTACGAAGACAGTAAACAAAACCTTTATATCACCGGCAATCAGGGCGTAAGTATCCTTGACCTGAAAGCATACGATTTTTCAAAAGCGCCACCCACCCTTAAATTCAGGAACTTAATACACAATGAACACAGAAATAGTCTCAGCAGCAACAATGTACGTTGTGTTCGGGAAGATAATGAAGGCAATATCTGGTTTGGGACTATTGGCTCGGGTATCGATAAACTTGACGCTTTAACAGGGAAATTTACCAATTATTCCATGAAGGACGGATTGCCCGGAAACTCGGTAACTTCGATCCTGGTCGACGATTTTAATAACTTGTGGTTGGCAACCGATAAAGGATTGACAATGTTTAATCCCAAAACAAAAGAAGTTGTTGTTTACGACAAAAAGGATGGTTTACAAAATAAAAGTTTAAAAAGTTGGGCGATAAAAACCAAAGATGGTGAAATGTTTTTTGGCGGCCACGATGGCTTTAACTCCTTTTACCCCGCCCGGATTGCAAAAAATAAAAATCAGAATATACCTCCGGTTGTCATTACCGGCCTGGAAATATTCAATAAACCGGTTCAAATAGATGAGCAATTCAATCACAAGGTCCTTTTATCCGGTAATATCAGCGAAACCCGTGAATTAACCCTGACCTATCGGGAAAACTATTTTTCATTCGATTTTGTCGCTCTCGATTATACCACGCCTGAGAAGAATAATTACGCCTATATGATGGAGGGCTTTGACCAGGATTGGGTGCAGTGCGGAACAAAACGCGAGGCCAATTACACTAACCTTGACCCGGGTGAATATACGTTTCGGGTAAAAGCGTCAAACAACGATGGAGTATGGAATGAAAAAGGAACTTCCATTCAGGTCGTTATTCTGCCTCCCTGGTGGAAAACATGGTGGTTCAGGTTCATTGGAGGTTTTGCAGTAATCTTTCTGCTCGCGTACTTGTATTATTTGCGTATCAAACACTTTAAAAATCAGAAAATACTCCTTGAAAAATTAGTGGCCCAAAAAACTTCCGAGTTACAGGAAATGAACTCCTTATTGATGAAACAGGCTGAAGAACTTAATCAAACCAATTCATTGCTTGAAGAAAGACATAAACGAATAGAAATGCAGAGTGAAGAATTAATGGCGCAGCAAGATTCACTTATAAAAATGAATATTAAATTAAATGACCTTAACGCCACAAAAGATAAATTCTTTTCAATTATTGCACACGACATAAAAAATCCGTTTAATGCTATTTTGGGATTTACCGGATTGCTCGAGGAAAACTTTAAAGATTGGAACGATAAACAAAAACTCGAAATCGTTAACCTGATTCATTCCTCGGCCAAAAACCTATACCAGCTTTTGGAAAATCTTTTACATTGGTCCAGGTCACAAAGTGGAGTTATGAAATTTAATCCTCAGAAAATAGTCCTGAAGGAGACCTTCAATAATGTTATTCATTTACTCGGCGAAACAGCCGATGCTAAAAATATTGAATTGGGAATTATGTTTCCTGAAGAAGAATTTGCAGTCTATGCCGACAAAGATATGCTCGATGCAATTCTGCGTAATCTTATAAGTAATGCCATAAAATTTACTAACGAAGGCGGTAAGGTTCAGTTGAGTGCAGAAGCAAATGAAGCGTTTGCAGTCATTAAAGTTACCGATAACGGAGTAGGGATTAGCGAAGAAATTCGGGGCCAATTATTCAGGATTGATAAGCACACCAGCACCTATGGTACGCAAAATGAATCGGGTACCGGATTAGGACTGATCCTGATTAAGGAATTTGTAACGAAACAAGGGGGCGAAATTGGAATCAAAAGCAGCCCGGGAAAGGGAAGCACCTTTTATTTTACGATCCCTTTGGCGAAGGAAGTTTGATAAAGGATTTTTCAATTATAAACGTGTGGCTAAAGAATACAGGACAAACGGTTAAACTTATTTTGTCCGTTTATTTATTTTACCTGAACCGAAATTTCAGTTCCTTCCAAACCTCCGGATTCAGTCTTTGATTTGATCTCTCCTGAAGATCCGGTTGACCTTAGAATCACCGGACATTTTCCTTTAAAACCAGTAACTTCTGGTTTCCTGAAGCTTTTCATATCCTTCGGATTTCCGTTTTCAGAAGCTGCAAGTTCGCCTGCTCCTTCAATCTTATACTGAATTGGAAGATTGGAATCGGGCACTAAATTTCCGGGTTCATCAAGTTCTTCAACAGTTATAAACGAAAGATCATTCCGCTTGGCGCTCAGTTCTGAAAGGTCAGCCGTTAAATGGATTTTAGCCGTCGAACGCCAGTTTTTCGATCGAACCAGACGCAGCTTTGACTTTTTAGATTACTTTTTTGTGTTCCCGCCTGCCAAGGCTGTCATGCAGATAACAAGGTAATTGGAGTTTGGGGCAAAGTCCCATCAGGCAAATCAATTCGGTATAACCGTATATTCATTTTATTTTCTAATTGTAGTAATTTGGAATCCTGAGGTCGATTTTGCTTTGATTTCAATAAAATTTGATCTTCAAACTTTCTACCGACCTTTTTCCCCCATTGGAAATCTTAGTCTTGACTTCGTTAATTTATCTTTCAATTTCATTATAATCGCTTATCCGTTTTCCCTCAATGATTTAGTTTATTGATTTTTAAGCCAATCTTAAGTCTTTTCTAATCATACCTGAATCTGGATTGTATCATCTTTATAAATAAAAAATTCAGGATTATGATTTCAGCAACTCACCTTCATGCCATGATTATTCATTTCCCGGTTGCCCTGTTAATGGCCGGTTTTCTGTCAGAAATAATCGCACTAATCATTAAAAAAGAGTTTTTTAGTCAGTCAGCCTTTTATCTTTTGATACTTGGAGCGTTAGGCGCCACAGCTGCTTACATCACTGGCAGTTATGCCGGTGAAGGTGTTGAAGATGGTCCGTTAAAGATCCCGATGGAATTGCATGAAGGATCAGCCACGCTAACCCTTTGGCTGGCTATAGTCACCGCGTTGTTTCGTGCTGCAGTCTATTATTTTAAATATAACCGGATTTGGGTGAAATGGCTGGGAATTATTCTATTTACTGCTTTGGCGGGATCTGTATCCCGAACAGGTTATCTGGGTGGTCAGCTGGTTTACAGTCATGGTGCCGGAGTTGAATTAGCTCTTCCTGATTTCGGCAATACCGGAGACGAAGATTAATTGCTTTCAGTATATTTGAATATTAATCTTCAGAAAAAAACGATGCGCATTTTAATTGTCGAGGATGAACCTTCAATTGCCAACTTCATTCGTGATGGGTTGGAAGAGGAAGGTTTTGCTGTTGATGTTACTGATAACGGGAAAAAAGGTCTTCAGCTGGCCCTTGAAAATCAGGAAGAATACGATGTTATTTTGCTCGACTGGATGTTGCCCGGAATGAGTGGAATTGATATTTGCCGTAATATCAGGCTGGAAAATAAAGTCGTTCCAATTATTTTTCTAACAGCTAAAGATACCGTTGATGATGTTGTTTTTGGTTTGGAATCGGGGGCCAACGACTACATCCGAAAACCATTTTCGTTTGAAGAATTGCTGGCCCGAATCCGGGTGCTGATGCGCAAAAATGAAACTGAATCGGTTGTTTTTACTGTTTCAGGAATAGAAATGAATATTGAAAAACATACACTTACTAAAAACGGCTCCCCGGTTGAACTGACTCAAAAGGAGTTTTCGCTGCTCGAATATTTTCTGCGGAATAAAGGAAAAGTTTGCCGCAGAACCCGGATTATCGAGAAAGTATGGGATATTCATTTCGACTACGATAATTCGGTGATTGATGTGTACATCAATGCCTTGCGTAAAAAACTCGACGACAAGGGAAAGCCTTCCATAATAACTACGGTTAGGGGAGTTGGATACAAAATCGAAGACGAACAATGACGCTGAAATTTAAAAACCGAATCGCTCTTTTTAATACGCTGGCTGTTGCTTTTACTACTGCATTGGTCTTTCTGGCCATTTATGTGGTGGTTTATACAACGGCATACGCGCATCTCGACGAAGATATTCAGGTGGAAAAGGAAGAGGTTTTTAGTAACCTCGACTGGAAGAATGACTCCATAATTATCAATAAAATGCCCGAATGGGATGAGGCAGAACACAGTCAGGTGGAGGTTAATCCAACGTTCCTGCAAATTACCAATATGGATGGAAAAGTCATTTTCCGTTCAATGAACCTGCTGAAAGAACAAGTACTTGCCGAACCAGAAGAACAGGAACAAATCTACTACGATGGCCATATCAGGAATAAGAAAATCAGGCTTGGTCAATTTCCGATCAGAAACAATAGAGGACAAAAGATTGGAGAATTAACCATTGCCATTTCCGAAGAGGAATCAATTAATATCCTGAATAATCTGATTTGGGTGCTGCTCATTTCGTTTCCTATAGTGTTGCTCATTCAGTTTCTGGCTGCTTCTCTGGCTGCATCAAAAGCCATCGAGCCTGTGCATCAGCTGATTCGGACCACTTCCCGAATTGGTGATTCGAATATTAGTACACGTTTGACTTTACCTCAGCACAAAGATGAATTGTACGAACTTACCCAAACTATAAATGAACTCTTAGCCCGGATAGAAGTTTCTCTGATTCAGCAAAAACAGTTCACCAGTGACGCGTCGCACGAAATCCGAACACCACTTTCGGCCATTCGCGGAACCCTGGAGGTGTTGGTTCGCAAACAACGTGAACCTAAAATATATGAGGAAAAAATTTCAGGAATAATTAAGGAGGTTGACCGGCTGGATACTTTGCTTGAACAATTGCTTCAGCTTGCCCGGGTTGAGTCTAATAAGGCTGTTGCCCGGAATGAATCGATCCGACTTGCCCCAATGGTTGCTGTTGCTGCCAGAAAATGGTTGCTGCTGGCTGAATCAAAAAAGATCGTGATAAATATGAATGTTCCTGAAAATATATCGGTTACTGCCGATCCGATTTATATGGAATTGATCCTTGATAACCTCCTCGTTAATGCCGTGAAATATGGCAATGAAAATGGAAATGTTTTTGTGAACTGGAACACTGACACAAAAACATTAACCATTCAGGACGACGGCATTGGGATTTCGAAAGAGCATCTCCCGAATATATTCAACCGGTTTTACAGGGCCGATGAATCCCGGAGTTCAATCATTCAGGGCAATGGTCTTGGACTTTCGATCGTGAAAAGACTTACCGATTTACAGGGAATTGAACTTACGGCAGAGAGTAATCCGGGTGAGGGAAGTACCTTTTCTCTTCGTTTCTCATTTTGATTTATTAAGCTGATATTAAGGACATCTAAAGGAATTATAGATGTGTACGGCTACATCTTTGTATCATTCAATAATTTCAAAAAAACAGAGAAAATGAAAAAGTCAACAATCGTTTTTATGCTTGCGGCATCTGCTGCAGTTCTGGTTTTCCAATCTTTCACAAGTCATACAAAATCACAGAATCAATTGCAAACAGTAACTCAGGATGCAAAAGCAGTAAATTTCGCAAATATGCTGGACGCTTTTAAGGGTGAAACCACTGCGAGTGCCAAATATGAAGCTTACAGCAAAAAAGCTGAAGAAGAAGGATACCACGAGATTGCGATGTTGTTCAAAGCAGCTTCAAAATCCGAAAAAATCCATGCCAATAACCATAAATCAGTTTTGGCACGATCAAAGCAAACAGTTCCGGTTATTACTCCTGAATTTACAGTTCAATCGACCAAAGAAAACCTGAAAGATGCCATTGCCGGTGAAGGTTACGAGGTTAAAACCATGTATCCTGAATTTCTGACCAATGCCAATGCAGCTGGAAATCAGCTTTCGATGGTAAGTTTAAATTATGCCTACAAAACCGAACAAAAACACAAAGTATTTTACGAAAAGGCTTTGGCAGCCCTGGAAGGAAATACTGTTAAATCGTTGCCATCAATTTATTACGTGTGCCCGGTTTGCGGAAATACTTACGATAATGCAGCTCCGGACCGTTGTGGAATTTCGATGACTGCCGGTGAAAAATTCATCAAGGTTTCAGGCTTGAATAGCTAAGAGAAAGTATGTTAAGTTTCTATAGTGAGGACCCCGGAGAAATCCGGGGTTTTCTTTTTCTGAAAGTTTTGAATTTGGGTTGAACCTGATTTAGATATGAAGTGCATGCAGATTCTACCGGCATACACTTCATTTATTTGAATTTGTTTTTCTTTATTTGGTTACTACAACAAGTTCCGTTCCTTCCAATCCTTCTGATTGAGCGCTTAGTTTCAGTTCACCGGCTGTTCCCGAAGGCCGCAAAATAACCAGGCATTTGCCTTTGAAACTGGTCACTTCAGGTTGCCGGAAGCTTTTCATATCGCTTGGATTGCCATTTTCGACTGCTGCCAGTTCTCCTGCCCCTGAAACGGTAAAATTTATCTTCGAAGCTGCATCAGGAACCAGATTTCCGGCTTCATCCGTCACTTCCACAGTTACATACGACAAATCATTCCGGCTGGCCCTGATCTCAGAACGGTCAGCCGTTAAACGGATTTTAGCTGGTTTGCCGGTGGTTTTCAGAATTTTCGATTCCACTTCTTTTCCATCCTGAAGGGCAATTGCTTTCAGCTCGCCGGCTTCGTAAGGCACTTCAAAACTTGCAGTCAGTTTGGTATCGGCCGAAACCGGTTTGGTTGCGATTTCCTTGCCATTCAGCTCCAGCCTCACTTCAGGATAACTGGAATACACATTGACCTGTAATTTTTTGCCTTCGTTTCCGGCCCAGTTCCAGCTTTGCTGTTCGTCGGGCCAGCCCCAGAAACTAACATTTTCAAACATTTCGGCCGGAATTGGAGCATGAACTGCCATTTCGAGTTTGCTGATTTTCCACACCACATCGCGGTAATACGATTGCGGTTTTTTGAATCCGCAAATGTCGATGTCGCCGCAATATGCATTGTACCAAGGCCATCCTGGTGAAAATGAGTCTTTTCCATCTTTACTCACTAGGGTATGACCGATTCCGGATTCACCCAGATAATCCATGCTTGTCCAGACAAAGTCACCCAGAACGTAGGGATTTTTTTCGACCATCTGCCAGTTTTCGAATGCTTCTTTGGGTACCGATTCGGTGCCAATCATCATTCGTTGAGGAAATTGAGCATGATCGCTTTCATAGTGTTTCCACTGGTAGTTGTATCCTCCGATGTCCAGTAATGCAAAAGCAGGAATTGTCGATTCCCATGTTTTACCTTTGTTGTCCCAGAAATCGCAGAGCGCTTCGGTAACCGGTCTTGTGGTATCCAGATTTTTGATAATTGCAATCAGATTTTTCATGATTTCAATTCCGGATGAATCAACCCGTTCATTGATCTCGTTTCCGATGCTCCACATGATCACGGATGGATGATTCCGGTCGCGCATCACCATCGCTTCCAGATCGCGCTGGTGCCATTCGTCGAAATACTGGTGATAATCTTCCGGATTTTTAGGCCGCTGCCATTGGTCGAAAGCTTCGTCGATCACCAAAACACCAAGCCGGTCGCAGGCATCCAGAAACTGGTGCGACGGGGGATTGTGGCTGGTCCGGATCGCATTAAATCCAAACTTTTTCATCAGTTCAACCCGGCGTTCTTCAGCCCGGTCGATGGTAGCCGAACCCAGCGGCCCATTGTCGTGGTGCATGCAGCCGCCTTTCAAAAGAACCGGTTCACCATTCACGAGAAATCCTTTTTCGGCGCTGAATTCAATCGAACGAATCCCAAAACTGGTGATTTTCTGATCAATGGTTTTTCCTTTGTGTTTGATTTCGCTTACCATTTTGTATAAAACCGGCGATTCGGTTGACCAACGTTCGGGAGTTTTAACTTCCAAAACCTGCCCGACGATGGTGTCTTTTCCGGAGTTTGTTGTTAATTCCGATTCTGTTTTTGCCACTTCAATCCCTTCCGGAGAGAAAATCCGGGTTAAAACGCTGATTCCAACATTTTCGGTGGTAATGTTGTTGATGGTTGTAGCTACCTTCACTTTGGCCAGATCGGCAGAAACTTCAGGAGTAGTGACAAAAATTCCCCAAACCGGAATGTTGATCAGGTCGGTAATTTGCAGACTTACGTGCCGGTAAATGCCTGCTCCGGAATACCAGCGGCTGTTTTTTCCAGGGCTGTTTACCCAAACTGCCAGCGTATTTTTGCCTGAAGGATTGATGAAAGGAGTGAGGTTCAACGTAAAGGGAGTGTATCCATATGGATGAAATCCAAGATGTTGTCCGTTCAGCCAGACATTGCATTCCATGTAAACCCCATCGAAACAGAGCTGGATTTTTTTATTTTTTGCCGATTCGCCGAGCGTGAATGTTTTTCGGTACCAGCCAATTCCACCCATCACATTTCCGGTGGCACCTTGCCCCGGGCTGTCTTCGCTGAATGGACCAATTTGTTTCTTACCTTCCACGGCAGGTAAATCTTCGATACTCCAGTCGTGTGGCAAATCAATGTTTCGCCACTGCGAATCGTCGAAATTGGCCGAATCGGCGCCATGCACATCGCCTAAAAAGAATTTCCAGCCGGCATCAAAATTCTGTTCCCGCTGGCTGAAATCCGGCTGGTTCGTGTTACAGGAAGTAAAAACGAAAGTGATCAGCAATAGGAGTAATCCAATGCTTTTTCGAATTCGGCTACTCTTGAAAAATGGTGTAATGATTCGTTTTTTCATAAGGCTGCAGTTTGGTTGGTGTATTTGATTTTTGTCGTTATTTAGTTTTTACCGGAATTTTCAACGGGTCAATTTCTGCATTTTCAATCAAAGGAAATGCAGTATTCAGATCCTGGATACCGGAAGATTTATTTTCCGGAAATTCAAGCTGGACAGCCCGATCGAGCGCCCAGGCCTGATTGTCGGTGAAGGTGGCTCCGGAATAGTTGCCTTTTACAAAAGAGGCATTTGGCCCGGCTACCAGAAATACATTTTTTTCGAACCTGAATCCCGGATAATTACCCGGTTCAAATCTCACCGCATGCCCGTATTTATTGATTACCGTATTGCCGGTAATCAGGCAGTCGGAAATAGATTCAGGTGTTCCTGAAGCGATCCACATCAGGAATCCGGCTTGTCCGTTTTTTCGTCCGTCGTTAAAACTGATGTTTTTTCGGATGATGTTGTTTTTCCAGACTGTCGCTTCGTAATACTGAAAAAGTCCGTACCCGGCACCCTCGTTGTTTGCCGAATAATTGTACTGCATGACCGAGTTGGTAATTCCGCCATCGAAATCGAAACCTCCGCCATCTTTCCCGTTTACCGAAGTTTTGTTATCGTGCGAATAACAGTGTTGGATGAGAATGCTGTCGCATTGATAAGCCCAGATTCCGACCGGGCCGTTTCCTCCGCGGGGCATATCCCAGCCGTTGTTCATGGCTTCACAGTTTTCGATGATTCCCCTGGTGACACCACCAATCAGGATTCCATTTCCGGAGTGGTTATTTCTGACTTCCGGACAACCCGGATTATTTTCAGCCACACAATTTGCAATGTAAAGGTTGTGAAATGTTTTTCCTCCTGAACCTTCCAGTCCACCGGCATCCTGTCCGTCTGATTCAACATTTATTCCTGCAAAGCCATTGTCGTGGGCATAAACATGTGTAATCCGGAGATTTATCCCACCCACGGCTTTTATTCCAGACCACAAAAAACCGCTCGCTTCGATGCTGTCGACCGTACAATTTTGTGTTTTTCGCAATTCGAGTCCACTTCCGGAGTTACCTGTTAAACGGCCATCGCCTTTTAAAACCAGGTTTTTTACCTGAAGCCAGGAACAATTGTCAGCCAGGATAGCATTTTGTTCGGCTCCATTCAGGATGGCACGGCCCTCGCCAAAAGATGAAATCAGGACCTGTTTTTCTTTGGTTCCTGAAATTCCGGTAATTCGAAGCGTTCCAGGAAATGTTTGACCACCGGCAAAAAGAACAGAATCCCCGGCCTGAAGCAGAACTGCGTTAATTCGTTCAATGGATTGGAAAGGATTTTGCAGAGTTCCCGAATTGTTGTCGTCACCGTTTATTGAATCGACAAAATAAGCGGATGCAGATTTAAAATCCAGGTTTATATCCTGACCGGAAGATTTGGGAATAAATTTTTGTTCTTTCAGAAATTCTGTCATGCGTTGCAAGGTTGGCAAAAAATTGGGATTGCTCACCGGCCAGTCGCACGAGTGACCGGCATCTTTAACCGGAATCAGTTCGCAGGTGTTTCCGGCTTCTTTCATTTGCCGGGTGAATTTCTCAGCATATTGGAAAGGAGTGGTCTTGTCTGCGGTTCCATTCGAAAGAATGGTTGGCGGCCAGCCTTTTTTTATGTGCAGAATCGGTGAAAATTCGGGATGAAGATCGAAGAAATCTTTACCAAAACCTTCACCCAAAACCGGATTGTGCATCACAATAGCATTGGGTTTTGAACTGATTGTCAGATCTTCGTCCGGTGTGTCGCCACCATCGAGAAATGTACAGGCAGCCAGATGCCCGCCGGCCGAACCTCCGGCTGCTATGATTTTATCCGGATCGATTCCCAGTTCTTTGGCATGGGTACGAACATACCGAATGGCGGATTTTGCATCCTGAATGCATTCGATGGGCGTAGTTCCGTGACGGGACTTTACGCGGTAATCGGCTTCGATTCCAATAATTCCGTGATCTCGAAACCATGCGGGATTTGGAATTTGTCCGTAAACAGTCCCTTCAACCCAGCCTCCGCCGGTAAAATAAACGATGGCAGGCAGGGCTTTTTCAGTATTTCCATGAGGTCGAAGGAGATACAAATACATGTCTTCCTGCGGAGTCTTTTTGTATAGAATCTTTTCGGCGATGGCGGCCAGGTTTTCTCCTGAAAGTTTATAGCTATCCTTTACGTTTTCCAGTGATGATACAGAATCGGGTTTTTCAGGAACAAAGGGATTTTTGGCCTGAAGTATTCCCGTAGTGAGAATCAGTAAAAGGAAAAGTATTTGTTTCATTTTGAGGGGTTTATATTTCACGAATTCGTATTCGGTTGCGCCGAAGCCTGGTTATCTCTTCGTTGAACTCTTTGCCGTCGGCGCCAAATTATTTATGTTTGCTTTTACCCCGGCTTAAAAGCCGGGGCTACCAATATGTCGTTCCTACGGAACTTAAACGTTCAGGATCAATATATTTGTCGATATTCAACTTTAGACACTCCACACTTTAGCTCACTTTAGGCACTTTTTTCACCATTTATCCGTACGGAAAGGGGCCAGAGGCAAACCTTCAGAACTGAATACATCGGGCATTGAAGCTGCATCAAAACAGAATCGGACTGCCACCGGATTTTTAACTTCTTTAGAAGAAAGGATCACTTTATTACCATCAATTTTTGCAAGGGCTGCAACGAATTTTTGGTCATCACCGGCAATCATGAATTTTTCAGGAGTTTTTGCGCTGCTTTTAAGTCCGGTTAAAACGTGATTAAAACTGACAGTTATTTTCCCTTTTTCGATTTGAATTGATTGGTATTCAGGACTTTTATACGCCCCGATATTTTGATTGTAAGTTTCGGTTAGCGCGAAATTTGCCAGTCGCTTGCCCACATCGAACTTGTTTTTCGGATGGATGTCTTTCACATCGTCAACCAGATCTGAAATAACTACCATTCCTGTTTTTGGGACCGATTTGTCAGCAATGGCCTGTTGTTCGCGAAGGAGATGTGCCGGTTCATTTTCACCGTAAGTGTAAGGAGCAATCTGCACAAAATAGAATGGAAAATCTTTTTTGAAATCGCTTCTCCAGTTTTCAATCAGGGTTTTCATCAGTTCTGAATAAACCGGGTAATTGGCGCAGTTTGATTCGCCCTGATACCAGATTGCACCGGCAATTCCGAAAGGAACAACAGGATAGATCATCGAATTGTAAAGTGTTCCGGGAGTTCCTGGCCACCAGGGTCTATTGTCCTTGTACTTGTTTTTATTCAATTCAGGATTGTTTTCGATGCGGCTTTTTTCGATCCAGACTTCGGCAGGAGTTCCACCCCAGGCCGAAACAATAATTCCAACCGGAACATTTAGTTTTTGCTGCAGTTCGAGGGCAAAATAATAACCAACTGCACTGGTGCTTCGCATGGTTTCCGGGGTACAGTTGGTCCAGGTTGCGTTGCAGGTTTGCTGCGGATATTCGGCTCCGATTTTTTGCACATGAAATATCCGGATATTTGGATTGTCAGCTTTGGCAGCATCTTCCTCTCCATTGATCAGTTTCCAGTTTACACTCATTTCCATATTCGACTGCCCGGCACAGATCCAGACTTCACCAAGCATCACATTTTTCAGTTCGATTTTTTCGTTGCCAATTATCCGAATGGAGTAGGGGCCACCGGCTCCAATGGTTTGGAGAGTTGCTTTCCATTTCGATGAATTGTCCGCTATTGCCACAACGGTATCGTTGTTCCAACTGGTAACAATTTGTACTTTTTCGGCTGCACCGGCCCAGCCCCAGATGGCAACTTTTGAATTTTGCTGCAGCACCATGTTGTCGGAAAAAACCGATGGTAACACGATTCTTGCAAACAGGCCGGTGGAGCAGGCAAATAGAATAATCAGAGTAAAAAAAAGGTTTTTCATTGTGTTTTATTTGATGTTGTTAGTTGTCAGATATTGAATTGAACGATATGTGTTGCCTTCACATTTATATGACGGATTGATTGGTATGATCAATTTTGGGCTTTAGCCCTGATTTTGATCGCTATTTTCCGTCCGAAATAAACCAAATTCTCTGATCATCATTTTGGTTCGGACGGTTTTTCCCGCTGCTTAAATTCCCCGGGACGATGCACCGGGCTATGTTATTAAGCCCTTGCAGGGCGTTTGTTTATTTCAATTTTGATCACATTCTGAATTTTCCCTTCATCATTTTCAGTTCTCCATGCCGCATGCACTCTGCCCTATAGACTCCACTTGTCTGTCCAGTATAATTTCGGCGCATCTTCCTCGAAAACGACTGGCAGCCAGATATACCGGCCATCGATCGGATTATCCGGAGTCCAGCGGTCACCCAGATAAATGTAGCTGTCCGTTTTTCCCTGAACCTGAAGGACAAAGGTACTTTGCGAATGAAAGGTCGTTTCTGAATCATTGCCTTGTGCCGGATTACCCAGTTCGGTCCAGGTACCAAAAATCTGATCGGCAACGGCTGAACGTGCCGCATTGGGCGCCCATCCGGTGCAGTCGGAAGCAATGATGTAATATTTGTCTGCACGTTTAAACAGGGTAGCACCTTCCATGTACCGGCCGGCAAATACCCGGAAATATTCTCCGGAATACGACAAATAATCATCGGTCAATTTCGAGATATGCAGGGTGCTGTTTTCTTCGGAAGAGTATATGTGATATGCTGTTCCGTCGTCATCGACAAACAGGTTCATGTCGCGCGCCATTTGTCCGCCTTTAAAATCGCGGCCCAAAAGATTGACTGAATCAACCGGTGCAGGCAGACAACCTTTACCGCCGCAATACGATTCTTTCACATCCGGAGAAACTGGTTTTTTATGACAAGGTTGAACATTTACGGGCCAAAAACCGGCATTGGGTCGGAAACTTTTCAAGTAAGTAAACGGACCGGCAGGACTTTCACTTACAGCAATACCACTTCGTGCGGCATAGTAGCCTTTGCCTTTGAGTTCAAGGTGGAACCACATCACATATTTATTGGTTTTGGCGTTGTAAATCACTTTCGGGCGTTCGAGTACACAGCCTTTGGCAATGTCGCTGGTGGAATCGGTTTCGTTTACTTTTAGTGCAATGCCTTCGTCTTTCCAGTTATACAAATCGGCCGATGAATAACAGTGAACTCCTACCTGTGCAGAGTTGCCAATTCTTCCGGCTATTTTATGCTCGCCATACCAATAGTAAATGTTGTCGTGAAAAAGGATTCCTCCACCATGAGCGTTGATGTATTTACCGTTGTTGTCGTTCCATATTTGGCCTGGTGTAAATTCGTTAACCGGTTGGGCCTTCAGGATAAAAACTGAAAAAAAAGCAAGAAGAAACAGGTTGATTTGGCGGTTCATTTGTGTTTGGTTAGGCTATTAAATTCGGAGAGTAAAGTTAAAAGCTTCAGGCAAAACGACAAATAAAAGTGTCGGATTGTCACTATTAAAAACCGGATGTTTGAGGATCAGGTTTTCAGGATAGAAATTTTCTGTTTTTGTATGGGAAGAATTGGATTTTCAGGTATTATTTAAAGCAAGTCTTTCAGCCAGTTTTTCGATGAAAACATCGTCTGTCCCACAACAACCGCCAAGCATTTTAATTCCTGAAGTCTTTTTCAGATCAATCATTCGGTCAATCATCCCGTCGAAATTTTCCTGATGAAGGATACCGCAATTGTTTAATTCTTCAGGACTAAGCGAAGATGCGTTTGCCTGAATGCCCATGAATCGGCTCAACTGCGGTGAATTGGAGTTAACCGGATTTTTAAGTGCCTCCTGAAGGTTCAACGGATGAACACAATTCGACAAATAAGAAATCGGGCGCGGACTCACTTCCTGATCGATGATGCGGATAGCCTTCGCAATGCTGGTTCCATCCAGTAAACAGCCATTTTTACGAATCGAGAAACTGATCATGTAAGGGATTCCGGATTCGGCCATTGCCCGGGCCATACCAATAGCCTCGCTTAAAACCGGCATGATTCCGGCGAACAGAAAGTCAACTTTTTCGGCCTGAAATCCGGCAACCTGAATTTTATGAAATTCATAGGCTTCGCTTGTATCCAAAGCTTCATCAGCCCGAAAAGCATCTCCCTTACTGCCTAACAAACCGCCAATAAAAATATTTGCACCGAAATCTGGATACTCGTTTCTGATCTCTTTCAGGTAAATGCATGAATCGGCAATGATATTTCGGTCTGAAAATCTGGATTTTCGGAGAGTTTCAAAATTAAGTCTTCGGGTTGGAGTCATCAGCATGATCGGAAGATTGTGTTTCCGGGCACTTTCGATGTATTGTCTGTATAGTTTTCCCAGAATCTCAGGATGTTCATAAATAAGTCCGGCATGGTTTACGTGAGGATCCATATCCAGGCTAAACTCACTTTTGAGCCGTTCAACCAGAGCACCTTCCGTGATCAGACAATCTGAATTCATAAACCGGGTTTCAAAATTCATGGTTCTAATTTGATGAGTTGTTCATTTCTTTTTTTTCCAGTTCCTGAAAATCGGATCGCTGGTAAATTCCGGGTGAAGCATGCGAACCGAATTCAATCCGGATATCAACAAATTTTATTGAATCGTTTTCGGTGAGCGTAAAAACCGTTTCGCCCAGAAAACAGAAAGCTCCGGTTGAGCCCATTTGCTCACTCAGGCATTCCTCGTTGGTGAACCGGACGTGAATCGTGTCGTTTTTTAAGCTGATCAGCTCGATTTTACATTTCGGTTCACGGCGGTTCAGTGCCTGAATCAGCTGTTCTGGTGATCCGGAAATGTGTGCCAGTTTTTCGCCTCGCACCAGATATTCCCTGTTCAATACCGAATCGGCTTCGGTGTACCAGTAATAATCGCGAATATTTTCTTCCGCCGGTTCACATCGGTTTAATTCTTCGTTCCAGAATCCGCCGGATTTGATGCAGGCATTTCTTTGTTTTATCAGTATCAGCTTATAAATCCCGATGATGGATAAGATGATTATTAATAAAATAATGACAATTTTGAGGAGTCGGGCAGGCATAATATCAAATTCGTGAAATGTATAAAGCCGGAAGAGCAGCAATTTCTTTTAGCCAACCGGGGGATTTTGCTTTTCCAGTAGTTTAATAATATTTTTTAACCGGTTAATTTCAAAACTGCTAAAAATAAAACTGCTCATAAAACCTATCCACATGAGTAGGTATCCATTGGGCCAGTGCTGCAACCTGAAAATTGCGCCCAGCAAAATTAAGGCTCCTGAAATTCCTAAAAGTACACTCATTAATTTTTCGGTCTGTTTGGTATTCATGGTTTATGGTTTTATGTAGTTGATTTTTAACTCCTGTAATGCTGGAGATTTTCTTTTAATTATGTGAATATCAGATTTTTATTTTGATATTTCAAGGAGAACTTCTTAAGTAATGAGAATAATATGATGTCGTATTTAAAACTCCCTTGAGTTTCAGATTTTACCTTGCCAATCGGGCAAGGTAAAAGTATCTGTTTTGACCACAGATTTCTCCGATCTCCACAGATTAAACACCAATTTTTATAAATCTATGGGAATTTGTGTAATCTGTAGTAAATTTTTATGTAATAGATGCTATTAAGGACAAGCTAAAAAAGTACGACATTATTTCATTTTTATTACTTATTTGTTTTTAATAACTGTTTTTTTATAGTGTTTTATAATTTTACCGAATTCTTTGTCTTTTTTTCGTCGTTCAACAATTGTTGATTCAAAGTGCAATTTTTCCCTTTCCATTTTCAGATAATTTTCAAATGAAGCCTGATCTAGTTCGCCTTTTTTGATCGCCTCAAGAATAAAGCATCCAATCTCTGTGGTATGAGTACAGTCTTTGAATTTACATTTTTGAGCAAGGCTGACAATTGAATCGAAGGTGATTTCAAGCCCACTTTCAGTATCGGCAATTCCAACTTCTCTGATGCCAGGATTGTCAATAAGAATTCCGCCATTTTCAAGAATTACCAATTCACGGTGACTGGTGATGTGTCGTCCTTTGCCTGTACTTTGGCTGATTTCGTCAGTTTTCATTAGGTTTTTTCCTGAAAGGTTGTTCAGCAATGTAGATTTTCCAACCCCCGAAGAGCCGAGCATGCAGTAAGTTTTACCTTTCCCGATGCTTGTACGAATTTCGTTGTATCCTGACCGTGTTTCGTTACTTACCGGAATAACCGGCACGTTTTGGATGCGGGCATGTATATTTTCAACAATTTCGGCGAGCCGCGATTCATGGATCAGATCGGTTTTACTGAGTATGATGATTGGTTTTACATTCGATGAGTTGCAAATCGTCAGGTATCTTTCAAGCCTGTTGATATTAAAATCCCGATCGGCAGCCTGAACCAAAAAAGCACAATCGATATTCGCAGCAATAATCTGAATCTCGCCCAACTGCCCGACCGCCTTTCGTTTAATGAGCGAAAACCTTGGAAATATCTGGTGAATTACTGCAAAATTATCTTCAAAAGTTTCGAGTGCAACCCAGTCGCCAACTGCTGGAAAATCGATCCGGCTTCTCGCGGTAAACCGCATTTTGCCTGTTATTTCGGATTCAAATTCATCCTGAGTTGTCCTGACCATGTATCGTTCTTTATGCTCGGCAATCACTCGTCCAATCTCAAACTTTTCCAGTTGACTGTTAAGCCTGAATTTTTCAAATTCTGGATTGTATCCTAAATCTTCTAATTTCATTCAGTATTGTTTATTTAACGGTTTGTTATTGGAAGTACAAAGCACTGCATCCGTGCAATTTGGTATTCCTGATTATTTACTTTTTGATATAACCAGTTTTTGTGATCAGTACCACCCAGTCTTTATCCGGTTCAGCAGGAGGCATTCCCAGCGAAACTTTAACGCCGCCATTCAGGTTTTTAATGCTTCCATCGAGCAGTTTACCGTCGGTTCGCGGATTAAACCATTTGGCGGTAAATTTTCCTGCAGGCAAAGTGATTTCTGCCTGAACAACTTTAGGCAGATAAATGGCATAAACTTCACCGGTTTTGGCCAGGCAAAAAGCCCCTTCCGGAGAAATGATCTCATTGGCAGCTTTCATTTCGGCAAAAGGCAGATAGGTCCTGAAAAAGTCGAGTGCCAGTTTGTTTTGTTTCCACCAAAGATTGCGGCTTCGGAAATCTTCGCAGTTCAAATCGTTGTTAGGGTAGCGGTAGCCAAAATACCATTCCACCCCGGCAGCTCCTGCCATCAGGCTCCCCCAGAGTGCTTCGTGACGGACTGTATCGTGTTTCGCATCAGATTCGTCAGGCATAATTCCTTTGTAAGCAGGTCCCAGTTCGTCGAGCATCACTACCCAGGGCTTCTTTGTTTTGGCCGATTCGGTGATATAATGCGAAATGCGGTTGTTGATGTTTTCAGGATTGCCAATTTGCATGGACGGGCCATCGAGATTTTCGAAACCAAGCATCGGATTCAGGTATTTATCCTGATGTTCGTTGTTCGAATGCGTATGCAGCACCACAAAACTGGGGTAGGGATTGATCGATTTCAGGTAATTGGCCATGTCTTTGCGCATTTGGTCGGTTTGGCCAATCGGCGACCAGTCTGTCGGGCCGTTTTCTTCGCCCAGGTTCCAGGTTATGGCCAGGTGATGTCCGAAACGTGCAACCAGTTCGCGCAGGTACAATTTCCGTAGAAGACCTGTTTGGCCGCAATCGAGCAGACATTCGTTTTCGGTTTCCTGAAGAACCAGATGCAGCATGATTCCCAGACGTTCCATGTGATTGAATACCATGTCCCACTGTGCCAGTTTCGAACAGTCGAAACGTGTACGTTCGTGGTAATCGGTATATGGCCACACATCTTTACCATCGCCCATGATGTTCATCATGAGCATGTACTGCGAATTCACACCCTGCGAAGCCAGGTAATTTAAGGCACCAATGATTCCCTTTCCTTTTGCGCCCTGCCAGGTTGGATCGCCTTCTTTCCAGTCTTTTTCATGTGCTTCGTATTTGTGGCAGCCAGCTTTCGGATTGGCTTCCCCTTCGCGGTTCACCTCCTTGTTTCCGTACCTGAAAGTTTGATCGAAATCTACATAGGCCAGAAAATTCTCCGGACTGTCCGCTCCGCCTTTCAGGAAATATTCGCCTGTTTCCCTGAATTTCAGGTATCGCTCACCCACATATTCAAGCCGGCCTTTTGACAGGAATCCGGGTGCCGTTGGATCAGCAGCGGAAACCACGAAAGAGCCGGTAGCTCCGTTTGGTTTAATTGGAGTGCCTTCTTCAGGCTCGTTACTGATGGCAAGGTCGTCGCCGCTCCGGAATGAAACCTGATACGTCCAGGTTCCGGTTTCGTCGGGCACAAAATTAACCTGCCATTTGTTTCCCGAAACAGCGCCACTCTCGGCCGATTCGCCGTCGGCTGCGAAAAATCCGGGAACCCGGTATGTTTTTGTGTCTTTGGTGAAAATCATTTCGAAGCGGTAATCCAAAAATGGATTTGGTTTGAAAGTCGTTTCGCTGCACGAAGGCCCGTCAAAAATAAAACGGATTGTGTGCCATTTTTTTAGTTCACCCTGAATTTCCGGTTTGACCTGGGCAAACATGCCAATATTCAATGTCAGGGACAAAACGAGGAATGCGGTCAGTTTTTTCATGATGTTTTTGTTTGAAGCGCTTATCCAAATTTAACATTAAAACCGCACAAAAAAGATGATATTTTAGTCGTTATAAGAAATAGAGACAGGGTGCTGTTGGAAAGGTATTGTAAATCAGATGTTCTATGATTGGTTTGAAATGCTTCTTATAAATATTGGATTTGGCTGGCATCGGTCAGCTTATCAGTGATTTTTTGATCAGTCAGAAGGGAGATCAGAATTCGAATGTATCCGAACTGTTTTCCAGAATTGGAATTCCTTCGCATGAAAGCGATCCTTTGCAGGTACAGGTTCCGGCTTTCACGTTTTCAATTTCGCCGCCTTTGATGTCGAGTATAATTCCGGCAAGTTCAAGTTTCAGCAAAATCCCGAATTCAATTTCGCCAAGCTCAATTTCATTGATCCTGATTTTTATTTTGGGATGATGTTCCGAAACAAGGATGTGATTGGCGATGGGAACCGTGAATGTCACTTCCGGATTTGCTTTTCCCTGATCAATGTACTGCTCAATTTGCTGATATTTCTTCCAACCGCCCAATAGGATGTCTTTCAGCTTGATTTTAAGCAAGTTGGGGCATTTCTCCAACACCTGTCTATACACCGAATCCCATTCCATCAGCGGTTCTTTTTCCCTGATTTGATTGCGCAGACCGGATATTTTTTCTGAAGATCCGATCATTTTATGCTGTTCCGGAATAATTTCCTGATTTCTGAAAAAATAACTCATGTACACTTCATCGTATTTCATGTCAGCTGGTTTTAAGGGTTTGAATTCCCGGATCAGGAATGATTTTTAATTGCAATCCATGAATTGGATCAGCAGACTTGCCGGAATAAATGGTTTGTTTTCCGGCATCAGGCACAACTACCAGTTTTAATTTTGGAGCTTTTTTATCCGGATTACCATTATCCGGTTTTGGTTTTGCGGTCTTCCAGCCGATATAACTACCCAATAAAAGTGCGGCAACAATTCCGCCTCCCCAGTATATCCAGGCCTGATCCGAATTGTTTTCTGAAAGAATAAGTGCGGCCCGGGTGCCTTTTGCCACTTCTTCATCAGGATAGGGAGTTTGCGAAATAACAATTCCATCCGGAGCGTCGGATTTCTGGGAATACACGTCTTCAACGGTTAATCCTGCTACGGATAATAGTTCGCGTGCTTTGTCTTCTGTCATTCCTGTGACATCGGGAACACGAATGTATTCATTTCGCGGCCTGACCGAATAAGTCATGTTGATCGAAGAACCGGCATTTACCAGCGTACCTGCTGCGGGCGATTGATACAGAACTTCGCCTTCAGGTTTATCGGTTACCTGCTCTTTTAATAATCCGGCAAACAAATTCAGCTTGTTTAAAATTTCGGCTGATTCCTGAAGTGTACGCCCGATGAGTTGCGGAACCCTAACTTTGGCGGCATCCTGGGGCCCGGCTGAAAAACTCAGCGAAACCGGAGTATTTGGATCGACAACCGAACCTGGCGGAGGGAATTGTGCCAGAATAGTTCCTGAAGGCAGATCGGATGGAATTTTTTTTTGTGCTCCAGGGCTTAGCCTGTCGTTTGGCAGCCGGCGGGTTACCAGATCAACGTTCATACCCAGGTAATCCGGAACGGTTACATTTTGGGGTATTCCGGGTGTTGGCGCCTGTTCCTGAATTCCATAGGTAATGTTTACCAGAGTTCGTGGTCGTACAAATTGCCCTGCTGCCGGTTCCTGTCCGACAATCCGGTTGTACCGTTCAGAGTCGACAACCGGCTGGGATTTTCCTAATCGCAATCCTGCCCGGGTTAAGATGGTGGTGATTTCATCCGGATTATAATTTTGCCCGATCAGCTGAGGTACCTGAACCTGTTGGATCTCGATAAGATTCGACGGGACCCGGGCTCTTCTGGCTGGCTGCACCAGAACCGGCTGATCGCCTGTCGCATCAGGATCACGTGCCGGTGTTTGTCCCATCGACACATACAGATTTACGCTGGTTCCTTTGCTGACAATCAGTCCCGCTGCCGGAAACTGCCGCAAAACTGTTCCGGCCGGCTGATTGGAACGCATTTCGTTAATACTCCCCCGAACCAATCCCAGACTGTCGATCAGTTGGACGGCTGTTGCCAGATTTTGCCCGATCAGGTTTGGAACAGTAACCTGGTTGATCAGGGTACGCATACTGGTCACATTTTGTCGGTTGGTCTGACTAAAAGAACTAACAAATATTCCGGAGAGAAGAATGAAAAGCAAAACCTGATTTTTCATGACTTGCTTTTTTGAAATTCGTAATCATCGAAAATTAATGAACTTACCTTCTTTTATGTATTCTTTCTGAATACCGTTTAGCAAATCTAAGTATTTGATCCGTGTCGATCTGTTTTCGATCGTTTTCAGGCAGGCATAGTGAATGATATTTACAATGTTGGCGCCGTTCACTTCATATTTTCGGGCTAAATCTTCCAGAACAATTTTATCTTCGAGTTGCACCTGGTCGGGAATATTGCTGTTCCAGAGTTTTAACCGTTCTTCGGCTGTGGGGTTTTCGAATTCGATGATGGCATTAAAACGCCGGGTAAAAGCGGAGTCGATGTTATTTTTCATGTTTGATGCCAGAATCACCAGACCTTCGTGAGATTCAATGCGCTGTAATAAATAGGAAACTTCCTGGTTGGCATATTTGTCATGGGCATCGCGGATGCTTGTGCGTTTTCCAAAAATAGCATCGGCTTCGTCGAAAAACAGAATCCAGTTTTTGTGCCTGGCCCGGTCGAATAATTTCGAGAGGTTTTTTTCGGTTTCGCCGATGTATTTCGAAACAACCAGAGATAAATCGATGCGGAAAACATCGCGGTGGGTGTATTTGCCCAATAAGGTTGCCGTGAGGGTTTTGCCGGTTCCGGGCAATCCGGTAAACAGCACTCTGAATCCGGGTTTAATCCGGCTTTTCATGCCCCAGTCGTTTAAAAGTACCTCGTTGTGGTTAAGCCAGGTTTCAATTTCGGCAATTTGAGAGGAGGTTTTTTTGTTCAGGATCAGGTCATCCCAAACCAGGTCAGTCTCGATGTACTGCGCCGGAAAATCGCAGCTAAGTTTGGGTTTCGAAATTTTGCCTGTCGTAAATAATTCGACGTATTCCTGATCCATAATCAGTTTTCCACTCATCCGGGGTTCACCGGCAGGTACTTCTTCCAGATATAATATCTCCTTCCGGGCAAAAAGATGATCTTCAGCAAAAAGTGGCAGAAGTTTGTTTCGCAGTTCCGGATCGCGGCCAGCTAAAACATACAAAACAGTTTCGCCCGTTGGTAAAATGCCCCGGTGGTTTTTCCCTTTCACCCCGCCAAATTCAGGAAATTCGCCACCGTTGGGCAGGTAGTCGGAGATAATTGAACTTAGGTATTCCGGAGAAATATGTGGCAGCAAAGCCATAATCAGGGTGACAACTTCGTTGTTCGTAAGCTCATTCTCCTGTATGAACCTGGTTAATTCTGAAGCTTCCAGTTCAGGAACAGCAAGCGTTTTTTCCGTTGCGATCGTTTTCCCGAATTCGATATCGAGGCGTGCCCCGATCACATTCTTAACCAGAAGTTGTAGTTTATTGAGGCTCATTCAAATTAAATATTTTTTTTATGTTGGCATTTATGGCATCGTCGATTTCGGTTAAAATCCTGAATTTCCCGTATGGAATGCCCGTAACGACAGTTTCATGGATTTTTCCGCTGAAATAAAATTTCCAGATTACTGATCCTGCACTGTTGCCGGAAACCGGTATTTCTTCGGTCAGGTTTAGAAATGATTCAATAATATGATGGATGAGTTGCATGCCATTTTCGGAAACAGAAGAAATATAAATCCAGAACTGTCCGGTTGTATTTTCCAGTTTAATGTCCGACAGGTAATATAGGCTTCCGTCGTCATACAAGCGGCTTGTCAGAGTTGAACTGCTCCCTGGTGCGAAGTACATTTTTTCGTACAAGGGATTTTTCTTCTGATGCTGGTCTTTTAAACCAGTTGAAATTGCAAGGAAATCGGGCATAATTTGGATTTTAAATGAGCATAAAATGCAATTAAATTTACGATTATTGTACGATTATCCATGATTTTGAGGTTAATTGATTCAGTGCGTTGGCAAAAGTTGCATAATGTGCCGCGCCAACGACATTACCGGTCGACATCATCCGGGTGTCGTTTCCAACCACAGCCCCGCCGGCAACCCCGGCATCAATGGCAAGCTGATTGTGTGAGGCCCGACTTCCGGCCGGCCGGTTGTATCCGCTTCCTACTTCCACATATTCGTCACCCAGACCGAAAACATGGCCCAGTTCATGTGCAAAAACATTTTGACCTCCACGACCCTGTCGTTCAACCCGAATATCAACCCTTCGGAAGGCTGAAGGATCATAAAAATCCGGGAAATTAGCTGCTTCAGCTTCAGCAGCCGTATCGGAATCGTTGGTGCGGGTGGTGGTAATTGCCGTGGTAATATTTGAGCTGGCAATGTGCGCCGAAATGAAGTTCTGAACGGTGTTCAGCCGCTGTTCGACCAGCGACCGGTTATAGCGGCTTGAACCCTCTGCTGAGGCAAAACCTGTCAGGTTGATTGTTACACTCCGGCCCTCATTGTTTCCAAGCACTATCGGACGGTTCAGAAATGCAGTGAGACTGGTGCGGGCAGATTCAGACAAGGCACTTTCGTTTTGACCGAATAAAACTTCTGATTCAGGATTGTCACCTTCAGGGTTATCGCTGCGATCGCTTTCAAGCGACATCAGGTTGTTAAATCCTTCAGAATTGGAGCCGCGTGCACCTGGATCGTTGCCAACGTACGATCTCACTCCTCTAATCGCATTGGTGTCAGCGTTCAGCAACCATTCCATCAGCGTCCTGACACCACCTCCCAAAAGTCCGATATTGGTCTCGTAGTTTTCCATAAAAGTGTTGATGAATTCCCGGATGATTTGCTGTACGCTGGCCGTTTCGGCAGCAGAAGGTTGTTTCACTATTTCAACCTGTAAATGGTCACTGGTGGTTTCATCGGTTATGTTGAACAGGCTGGAAAATATACCCGGAGCGGTATTGGTTACGGCTTCGCCTTCGGTTACCGATACATTCACATCAGGATAGGCCACGATGTCTTCCCAGCCGGTTTCGTTGACACGAAAGGACATGGTGGTATTATCCCAGATTGCGCTCGCTGCTGTAATATTTTCGTTAAACCGGGCTAAATGAATTTGCTTTTCAGCTTCGTTCCACTGAAAAAATGGTAAAATCCGCGACTGCACACTGGGAGGCAAGGCATTCATTATTGGAAGGAAACCACCCTGATTCATAAAATAATTTGGTGAAGAATAAGTTCCGCCATTGTTGATGATGGTATCGGCAAATCGCAATTTTGCCCGTACAAGCACATTTAAAAGTTCTCGTGACGGAAAATAACTGGCTTCGAAACCTGAACCGGAAACCTCGCTTCGACGATAAGTAATTGGACCGTAATTCCGGCTGGTAAACCGGCGTTTATCAGCTTCCAGCTGTTGTTCAGGTGTCAGCACAGGTGTTTCCTCGGGCTCATTGTCCCAGGGCCAGCGTTGTATCTTATTTACATTTCCTGAAGAGGCTGATGCGCCTTGTTGTATGGTATGGGTTAGTTCGTGGGCAAGTAATTTTTTACCCGATTGTGTTTCAGGATTGTATTTGCCTGAATTGAAAAAAATATCATTTCCGGTGGTGAAAGCCTGAGCACCCAATTGTTTGCTGGCCAGCGCCGCATTTGAATCGGTATGTATCCTGACCGAACTAAAATCGGCTCCGAAACCATTTCCCATTTTTGCCTGAACCGAGGATTCCATTGAGTTACCTGATCCGCGGCTGTTGGTTATCATCCTGTCAGTTTCAAGATCAGGAATCCCGGCCGGAGTATCAGCTTTGGGCATGATTTCTTCCTCCTCTTCCGGTTGGGCCTGGATTTGTTCTTCCTCCTCTTCTTCCTGTTGTTTTTGAACAGGTTCCTCCTCATCTTCCATTTTGGTTTGCACTAAAGGACTTATTTTTTCAGCCAAAGGTTTTTCCTGAACCTGAGCTTCGGAAAACCGTTGCAGCGTTGTTGGTTTTGCCGGAGAAAAAAAACTGTTGGTTTCGGCTGGGTTTTGACTGACCACTTTTTCAGCCATTTGATCGGCTTCAACTTCGTATGGATCACCTTGTTTGCCAACGGATAATTTTGCCTGTACTGCAATAAATCCGGGATTGTTTCCCCCGGAGAAAAAAGGTGAAACTGATTGATTTCTGGTTGCCGGTTTATTTGTCTTTGTTTTCATCATCACATAATTTAATGTCGGCTAACTTTCTTCATTTTGGTTTTCGTCAGGTCAAATAATCTACCATTCGGTAAATAATAGTTCCTGAAACCAGGGCAGCTTTACAATGGAAATGTTCCATTGTAAATGTTCAAGAAGTACATCCTGGGCTTTTCTCTCGATGTAAAGTTTATAGGGTGGTTTTTGAAGATCTAATTTGCCGTTTCGTTGCAAAAACATCTGTCTGAGTCCGTCGGGAGATGTATTTTTTAGTTCAGGCCAGAACCGGATAATCGACAATAGCAGATCGTTACATTCAATTTTCGCTTGATCAGATAATAAGATTTCCCTGCTCACTGGGCTATCCAACGGAATTCCGCAAAGGAATTTCTCGAACGTGAGCATGTATTCCATTTCCTGTTCATGGCCTGTAGCCAGGTAATGCAGGATGTGAACGGCTAAATCTTTCTTGTCGGGCGGAAGTGCATTGACTTCATCTGTGCATTTTGTGCGCGAGAATAAATCCCAAAGAAACGGATGTACCAGAATTAGTCCGGCATTTTCAATGTATACCGCCTTGTTTTCTATTTTATTAAAATCGGGAGCAATCTGTTGTTCATCACTAAAATTATCTATGACTTGTTTTTGTTCACCATTCTTCTGTCTGATATCAGGGGATTGCAAAGAAGACTCAGAGCTGGAATTTAAATTCAAAGGAAAATCCTGGACTTCCGGAGGCTGTGGCTGGCTAATTGTATTTTTTTGATTTTTGTCCGGATGAATCGCCCATAAATTCAATTTTAAAAAACTCAACAATTCCTGAACTTGTTTGATTTTCCGCGTTGCTGCTGATTTTGATCTTGACTTTGCATGAATTTCGCTGATCAAATCCTGGAAAAGTTTCACCGAATCTGAATAGTCGTCGTGAATCAGACTGCTGATAATTAGAAAATATGTTGATTTTTTAATCCATTGGTCGTGTCCGGAAACCCGGAAAGAAAATCGCTGGTGTTCTATCTCTTTTACTCCTGAAAGTTGAATGATTAATTCTTCAATATATTTATATTCAAACTGTTGAATGAATCTGGAGATCGATTGTTTATGCCGGAACAATTGCAGTTTTAAACGTTTTATGAATGAATCGTCATGAAATGATTCAAGTAACTTTCCTGATTCAATATAATCCCGGAAAGCGGGAGGAGTTGCAAACCAGGGCAATTGTCCGGTATTCAGGAAATTAAGAAATATATTTTCATTGTTCCTCTTTTGATCAGGGCTATGCAGATTCATGGAACGGGATTCTGCATGTTTGCCCATGGTGGAGGCAGCGAACTCAATTTTTTCGTGAAGCTGGCTGACCAAATGGTCTTTTACTGAATTCATGTCGTCTATGGATTTTAGGTGGAGTGAAAGTTCAAGTGAACCAAATCGTCTTATTTCATCCGGGGAAACAGTGGAATCAAACAGACTTTCGATTTGCGGGAAAAGCTGTTCCTTTAAAAACTCATCAATGTGTTTCCTGATGGCAAATGCCTGTGCTTCACTATTTGTAGTGATATCCAGATTTACCCGGTGAAGAATATGTTGGTTGTTATTTTGCATTTTTTAGCAAAAAAAAGATTAGTTTATGCGATTGTCTTTTCAATAAAATGTTTTAACTTGCATAGACCTTTTAGTAGGTTACTGGGTTAGTGTTTATCGGTTCTTTGCGTCATGGTTGTTGAGTTTGTGCTTTCATCTTGGATGTTGTTCAATCTCGTTTCTTTCATGTAGTTTGGTTCTGATTTTCGTCCCCATGGGAGTCGCATTCGAGCTAGCAATTATCGACTGCGACTCCTTTCTTTTTTAGAATTCCAAAACTGTTTCTCCTTCAGCCCGGCCCAGATAAAAATCAACTTTATTTAAATATTTGTTCTGAAGTGTTCGCAACTGTTCTTCATTCAGTACATTAACGAATATGGCGTATTTGCTTTTTCCTGGCTTCTGATGCAATTTATTACGAAGCTGAATGAACAGGACAATATCGTCGTGTGTATTTTTCTGATTGGAAGTGTAATAAGTCAGCATGGACTGATCGACCCATGAAGCAGATACCCATTCGCCGGACAGATAGATTTTTGCATTCGGATTCAATTGGGCAATCTCGGCTTTAATGGTTCTCAGCTCGGCCTGATTCTCTGCCGGAAGTTCCGTAAATTGAGTAATAAATCGTTTTTGTTTCTTTTCAGTGAAGAATGGATTTGAGGCCAGTTTGACAATCAGATCATTCCAGCGGCTCCACTGATCGTTGTAAGTTCCGTAATCATCGTCCTTATTCACTGGGTTATACTTTTCGTGCAAATTCTGATAAATCGTGCTGTGATGTATTTTTACATCCGAACAAATCACGTTTTTAGCCAGCAACATCCTTGAATTGCGCAGGAATCCGGTTTCGGTATAGGTGTAAACAGGAGAATTGCTTTTCAGGGTAATGTCTTTTAGACTGAAATTGAACGTATCTTCTTTCAGGCGTTTAATCCTGAGTTGTTTCTTTTGCTGATCAAAATCGAAAACCACTCCGGTCGGAAACCTTTCGTTCAGTTTCTCGGTCACCACGTGCATCCGGCGCATGAAAACATCGGTAAGCGGAATGTTGATTTCAACTGGCTGGCTAATCAGTTCGATATCGTTAATCGTGTATCGGGTGATGAGTAACCTGTAATTTTTTGGCATCAGTGTGGTCCGGCTTTGAGTGCCTTTCAGGCTGCGCGAAAGGTTGTTCAGGTATTTTAATGAACTGATCCACGGATAAACACATTCCGAGATTTTACAGCAGATTTCGGAATCCTGAGCCTGATATTTATAGTTCATGGCAAAATCGGCCAGAATGGTGTCCGCCTTTTTTAAGATCAGGAATGTTCCGCCTTTCGAAACTCCGGCAACATGTTCCAAAGAATTGTTTTTGTTAATAAATACCTGAAGTTCAGTTTTGTCCTGATCGATGTCGAATACGGATATGTTCATGTTTAGTCCGTAAACCGCAAGTTTCTGATTCAATTGAGATATGGCATTGGTCGCAGAAATCCCCAAATGTCCTTCAATCCTGAAAAAGTCAAAGGCATCCAGATTGTAATTCAATGGATTTTGAATGTGATCTGCCGGTGAAAGCGCTGAAGTTGTATAACTGAGGTTGTTTTTCTGCTTCATTTGCTGTGTTTTGGCAAAATCCCAGTTGTTAATCAGTTTTGCGTCGGCAGTATAATAGTATGGAATGCTTCGGTTACTCAGCGAAACCAGTGTTTTTGACGGCGTGATTTTAACTTCATTTCCGGAGGTTTTGTATCCTGAAAGCATCAGGTAAAACCGGTGAACCAAACTGTTGAGTTTCGAAATGTTTTTCTGTTCGTTTCCGGCTGCAGGCGAACGGTAAAAGCTGTGCCTGAATTCAGAAAACTGATTGGTCTCAATGAGTTTGCCCAACATCAGATGTTTTGGAAATGAGTTGATGTCGGGGCAACATTCGGAATCAAGGATCAGCAATAGCTCTTTAATTTCATTGTAGGTGTCCACCAGATCTTTCAATAAATCGTACCGGTACTGAAAATCTGCCGGAATATTTGAGGCTGAAAAACCTAAAAGCTGGTCAATCAGCTGATCGGTATTTCCACTTGTTATTTCGGCAGGAAGATTCAGGAAATCTTTAAAATTTTTGAGAATGCTTCCGATTCCGGTTTTAAGCTGAATCCGGATATTGTTGGCCGAAATGGCAGCCTGGAAACTTTTCTGAAGATTAGACAGGCTGAGTGCTGTATTGTTGGTAAGCAATACCCGCGGAACGGCAAGTTCAGGAAGGATAAGGTATATCTGCTGAATGGAATGTTTCGTAAAAAGCGGATCTGAATCAACCAGATTTTGGGCAGTTTCTTCAGAAATCAAGAGTACTTTAATGCGCGATACTTCTTCTGTTCCCTGGTTGTTGCAATCTATTGCGGTGCATAATTCGGGTGGTTTGGTAAATTCTTCCTGATAAATCAGAACCACCATTTCGTTTAATCCATCCAGTGTACTGAGTAGAAAACTATCGGTTTTGTCTTGATCTTCAGCAACAAGTTCGACGAGCGGAACCTGTATGCCGTCGTTCAGGAATGGAGTATACAAAGCATTTGAATCTTTAAATTCTTTGAAATGGGTGTAAGTAACCGACTGAACAGAAACATCCCGTTCATTCGGATCTTCTCCGGAGATCTGCAACTGGATCAGGTCGCCATCGGTGGTCACACCGCATCCCTGGCTGACCGTTATTTTGTTTGCTGCAAAGTTTACCTTAAATCCGCAGGCAATGCCAACTCCGCTCAGGTACAAACGCGATAGCCGGTCCTGATCTTCAAAATAATGAACCACATTGTTGAGCTGGTTTGCAGTTAATACCTGATCGTCGACAAAGGAGCGGTATTGTGCGGTTATTGAAGTTAGTTTGGGTGTCATAGCCTGCTGTTTAAATGTTTCCTAAATTGGTTCTGCCAAGAATAATTTTCCCTTTCAGGTTTTCGGTTTCATCTTCGCAATCGTAAAGTATTCCGTATGGATAAATGGTGTGTATCTGGCTCAGAATGGTGTTCAAGTCAGTCAGAATCTGCATATCCTGATCGGCTTTGTTCATGGTTTCGAGGAATATTCTCCACGATTTTTCAAATTCGATCATGTCGTTTCGGCCTTCGATCTGTTTGATTTCAGGATAACCGATCCAGCAAATGCGTGCCAGAACATGAGCCGGCAATTCTTTCCGGATCAGGTCTTCCATAAAATTCCTGAAATCGATGTTCGAGAATCGTTCGGTCCAGCCCGGAAGAATGATGCTCAGCCGGAATGAATATGGATCGAGCGGCGAACAGTTTTCGCAATCGTCGGTACAGATGGGTAAAAATGAGTCGGTCGTAATGGTATAGTTTTTCGATTCGTCCGGACGAAGCAGAATGTGCTCAACCAGGTACATTCCTTCGTTCGGATTCACCTTTTGCATGAAAACAATAAACTGCTGAATCGCTTTTTTTGCAGCATTTTCAGAAGCGAAATAATCCAGTCGCCGGGCAATGATGTAGGCTTCGTCAGATGGATCGGTAACTTTTGGATTTATCAGGTTGTAATAGAATTTTCCTGATTTGGCAATCTTGATCTCGTAATTGTCAACATCTATGGCCAATGATTTAACCAGGAAAATTTCCCGGTTCATTTCCTCGAACGAAAAGTACTTTTTAGAACCGGAGCACAATACTTTTTGGTTCTTGTCTTTGATCCGCCAGCGGTATTCGAGTATTCCGTCGTCGTCTTTTTCCTGGTAAATTTCGACCGGATCATCCGAAAGGTTCCTGCGGCTGTAATCGGTGATTCCGGTCAGCAGGGCGATTCGTTTTTCGAAGGATGAAACATTGGTGCTGTTCCAAAGACTGGATTTTGGCTGGTAAAAGTTGAATGCTGCTCCGCGTTCGGTTCCGGTTTCGGCATAATTATTCAGGAAATTCACTTTGCTTTGGATAACTGCTTTGGTCGCATCGTCGCCGTAAAGTTGCTTCATCAGGAAGGCATAGCGGCCAAAGTTTTCGGCAAATCGGGCCAGTAAATGATCGAGCAGCTGATTTTTTCGTTCAGATTTTTTATCCAGATCAGAAAATAAGGATTCGGAAAGTTCTTCCGGAGTTGCACTCAGATAGTCTTCCGGAATGAGTTCCCCGATGCCATTTATATCTGCCACTGCCTGCGTAAAATAGCTTCGGTCGATGGTGTTGTTCACCGAAAGCAAATCTTTTACCCGACCAAGTTGTGCAAAATAGCTGGCCAGAATCTGATCGAAAAACAAAATATAAGCCTGAAGTTGTTTGGCCTGAGCTTTTCGTAATTCGGTAGCCGATTGTGACAAGCCAAATTCTCCAATTCCATAAGTTTCAGGAAAACTGTTTTGGATGGACGAATATTCGCCGGCCGAAACAAATTCGCCAACCGGTAAATCGAGTTCTTTGTTGAACTGAGCAGGTTTCTGAAGTTCAGCCTCTTCGGCTTCGAGTTTATAATTGTATTTTTTTACATTCTGAAGATTAATGTTGACAGGCAAAACTCCTTTGGTATAACTAAATGCGCTTTTCGAACACAGTTCAGGTTTTTTGCCTTCGTCGATGCAGATGACCCAGGGTTTTGTGTCTGGCTTCATTTTACCACTGCAATTTCCGATCGAAATATCTTTGATCAGTGTAACGCCTTCAATGTTCATGATCAGCTGAACGATGTCTGTCAGCCGGATTTCTTTTAGTAATTCGGCCTTTTGCAATTCAGCCGCTTCAATAAATCCGTTTTTCAGGATTGGTCCATCAAAAATCTCGGTTGGCGAATACCCTTTGTCGAGCATTTCCTGAAGCGAAATAAATTTTATAGTTGGGGAGAAATAGTTGTTGATGGCGCGAAGAACTTTGGCATGAACCAATTCTTCGTCGGCTTCAGGTTTCACATCAATGATTGCACAAACTGAAATCGGGTGAGTTGCAACTTCGGTAACCGACATCAGGTCTTCGCACAGGTTTCGGTTCTGATGGTAAGTGGTTTTTACAAGCTTCTTAATTTGATTTTTTCGAGCTGCGATTTTTGCAGGGGTGGAGTAAATTTCCGGATCGAAATCATCAAAATCGAGCAGTATTTCATACAATCCACCGAGATTGAAGTTCTTTTTATATTTTTCTTCAATCCCGAAAGGTGAATAAGATAACAGGTCGTCGTGGCAGTTTGCATATACAGTTTTTTGATAAGGTTTTAACCAGGCATTCCTGATTCCATCCAGGTCGATAAACAGCTTTCTGTAATCCGAAGCTGAAACCGGCTTAACCGGAAGTATCTTTTCTGCACGTATAAATTGCTCTTCAAGAGGATTTTTTGAAGCATCTTCAGTTTGAAGCAAGTCCTCAATAGGGAAATTAATCCGGTAGCCCAAATCAGTGATGGCATACACCAGCAATTCGAGCGTTGTAATTCCCGGATCATGCGTGTTGTAATCGGTCCAGATTTTACCACCCAGTTTTTCCAGGTATTCAATTCCTTTTTGTCTCAGGAACGAATAATCCAGATCGTCATTCGTGGCGGTGTTTCCGGATATACTGGTATGTTTGTCTGTGTCTGGCATATTTTTCTATATTCTGAATAACTATTTTTTACAGCCTGCCGGAGCAATACTTATCCAATGCTTTTTTGCTGAAACCAAAATCGCTTTTGGGCTCGATGGCGAAACAACAGGTTTAAATTCGCCTTTGTGTTTCACTTTTAACTCGGTGAGGTAGTCGATGTAATTAAGTTTTTCGATGTAACTGACGATCACACTTTTGTGCAGAATGGTACCAAACCGAAGGTCGATGGTTTTCTCAAATGCCCAGGGCGAAAGCAGTTTCGTAAGGTCTTCCTGAAGGATTTTCTGATAATAATTTTCGTCAAATCCTGTCCTGAACCTCACACTCAGTGTGATTTCAACTTCTTCGTATTCAGGATTGATGACCGCAGCACTGACATGTAAGGTATTTAGCTGATTGATGTAATTCTGAATTTTATTGAGTGTGGCGCGGCTGACGCGTGGCTGATAAATGTCGAATACATTTCGGTTTAGAATATCCGGAACCACAACAATTGTAACATTTCCGGGCGATAAAAATGAGTTCCCGGAAGTGTGGTTCAGGCAGCGAACCTGATGTATTTCAGGAAATTGTTCCAGAATCAGATGTTCGTAATCCCAAAGTGTGATGGCCCGGTTTTTATGACGGAGCCGTTCGCTTACCCGCTGGTAATAAGCTGAATCTGTTTCCGGAGGAATTCCGCCGAAAGAGCTGAAAGGCTGGGTGACTGTTTTTACAGCTTGTTTTCGCTCGGTCAGGGTACTGATGGTTTTGGCCTGAATTCCGGTATTCAAATGCGACAATTCGTTTTCCTGATTTTTAAATTCTGCTGAAACAGCCTGGGTTTTGATATCGATAATCTGGCAAACCGCATCATACTTTTTATTCATTCTGACCCTGATCCAATGCAATCCGGAAGGTAAAACCGTGTTGGTCTTTGTTGCCTCTGCCGGAATGGAAAGATTGACAATTCCGGATTTCAGAAAGTTGTCGGTTTGGTTCGAAATCAGATAATCACTGTTCAGCGTCATCCATTTATCCGAACAAAGCACACTCCATTCCATCTTCTCTTCGGCTGTAAATCCGGGTGTTTCAGGATTTTCGCTTCCTTCAGAAATCTGGAACAAAAACGAAATCTGCTGACGCAATTCGACATCCTTCAGGCCAAGGTACAATTCGCCACCCAGGGAATATTCAGGAACCAAACAAGCAGAAGCCTGATTGGCAGGCGATGCAGGCACTTTGTTTTGGCCGAACGGTTGTTCGTGAAAAAGTTGAATTGCTGTCGTGTTTTTGCCCGGTACTTTTTCATTGAAATTTGTTTCTTCAAAAGCACTGTAGCTAAGTTCCAACGACTCTATTACTGGTGTGTATGGTTCTTTCGGAATAAGCGTTGAGGCTTCGTTAAGCATGGCCATGGCGTAAATGTGCGGATACATTTCATGCAGAAACGATTGGTTTAACTGAATTTGCACCATTCCGTTTCCCCTGGTGTCGAACTTATTGTTTGAAATGGCAAGTCTTGATTTTCCATTTCCGCCGTCCTTATTAAAGATTAAAAAATCCTTGTCGGTTTCTTTCCACTCCCCCGAACTAAAAATACTGACCGTTGCCTGAAAGTAATCATCGTTTTTAACGATCAGGTTGGCGGCATCTTTTTTATAGGGTGGAGTCGCTTTGGAATCTTCGGTTATTCCGGATTTGTAGCTGCTTTTGGTCAGATTGGTTTTAAATTCAGTCCGGTAGGCGAAATATTGCGCGGCCAGCGAATCGGGTTTATTCATCCAGCTGAAATCCACAAGCAGTTGAGTCCAGTTTTTGTCGAAGATTTCTGAACTCATCAACTTCATTTTCGAGCCTTTTAACGGAATCGGACCAAACGGAAAAAATGGTTTTTTAGGATTCAGAACGCCCAGATCATTCTCTGCTACAACACTTTTAATTTCTTTTACATCAACCTGCAAACTGATGTTTTTCAGTTTTTGTTTCGAAAAGGAAAGTACAAACGCATATCCTTCAGCCGAAGTGATGTCGGGCAGAAAGCGCAAAACCGGATCGTTGGTTGTAAAATGTTCACCCAAAACACTTTGGTTATATCCTGAAACCGGTTTAACCGAATTATCCAGAATAATTTCGAATAGGAGTTTTTCCTTTGATTTTGTATCCACCTTAAAGGAACTTGGCTCCAGCCACTTTTTTTCTCCGCTGATCTGGATCTGGAAACATTGGTCAAACGAAGTTTTAAATTTTATTGGTTTCTGAAATTCTATTTCGAGTGTAATCGTTCGGACTCCTTCGTTCAGGAGCAAAAGAGGAGAGGAAATTGCAAAGCCAATCCGGGCATCAGGCAATTCAGGAAATAAATTGTCGTAACCTGGTTTTGCATAGCCAAACGGATACCATTTCGGATTCGTTTCAGGCAAGGCTTTGCCAAGCCCGTCGAGTGAATTGGCTACTGTGCAGGCTTTGATGCATTTGGTTTTTTCGTCGGAATGGTGATAAACGTTTTTGATCTGTGAGATACTCGTTTTATTGACAACGATTTCTTCCTGAGTGATGAAATTCATTTTTTTGCCAGTTGAATCCTTGCCGGCATCCAGCGAAGTGTTTTGCGCGATTTTTTCCTGAAGGCTGTTTTTTGCCAGTTCGAAAATCACATGAACCTGATCAGGAACAGCTGCCTTTTTATTAATCTTCAGAATTTCCTGGTAGTAAAAGTCCAGATGTTTTTGGGTGAGTTGATTAAAATGTTTTTTACTGTATTCGAGCAAATACAGAAAACAAACAAATAAAGTCAGGTGTGGGGTCAGCGAATTGTCTTTTTCCAAACCATCCAGAAACGATTTGATTTTTGCCTCTTCGATGAAAAAATCCTGCCAGTTGCCTTCCAGTTTATTTTCAGCATCGAAAAAGTTAACTTCTTCAGCAAAATTCCAGGCAAATTTCATCCAGTCGGCTACACTAAAATCGTGCAGATTCAGGTTTTTGGGATTCAGAATTTCAACTTCACGCTGTTGCTGGTCGGTTCCTTCACCCGGTAAAAAAAACATATCTTTAGTCTTTGCTGCCATTGGTTTTAAGTCGTTTCGGTTCCTTCAGTTTTATAAAACGGATAAACCATATTTTTCAGTGAATTCGTTATTCGTACCCGGTAATCAATCAAAATCAAAAGGATTCCATCGTTATCTCCGGATTGTTCTATTCGGATTTTTTCAACATCAATCCGTGATTCGTGATATAAAATTGCTGTTTTAATCAGGTCGGAAACGAAGGTTTTCAGGGTCAGATTGAGGGGTTTAAAAAGAAGTTCGTCCAGGTTACAGCCATATCCAGGAACCATAATCCGTTCGCCCAGGCGAGTTGACAAAAGAATCCCGAGACTTTTTTCAATGTCCTCCTCGTCTTCAGTGAGCCGGACACTTTTTGTGTTTTTGCTGAATTCAGGAGGAAATCCCCATCCGCGACCTAAAAATGATTCAATTGTGTTCATTTTATTTCTGTTTTCAACCAATTAAAACTGTCATACAACCCAGGACAATACTGCCTCCGTGTGCTGTTGAATCACCCATTCGTGCGGCCGGTTTTCCGCCGATCAGTACGGTTGCCGATCCGGCTGCAATGGTGTCAGGCGGTCCGGAGCAGGTAGCCATGTCGCCAACCCGGGCAGCAGGCATTCCGCCAATCAACACGGTTGGTTCGCCTGCAGGCAGGATCGGCCCGCCTACATGAGGCACTGTTGCGGTTACCATTGGGCAAACATGCATGTCTGAAACTCTTGCTGCGGGTGCTCCCATTGTTTTTATTTACAATTTGAATATTTACTATTTACAATTTCCTGCATTATCCGGTCTACATTTTCCTGTCTGCGGCCTTTCTTTTCCTGTCTCCGGTTAATTAATCTGCACAACCGATCCTTTCAATACTGCAAGTGCACCGGTTGATATTTCGGCACCGGCCGAACCTTCTCCCTTAAATTGCGCACTGGCCGAAATGGTTATGTTGGCCCCTTCAATCTTCACATCACCGGTTGCTTTCATTTCAATGTTTCCGGCGCTTTCCATTTTTATTCCTGAAGAATCCATCGTGATGACATTCGAATTTTCGTCTTCCAGTTTTACCACTCCCGCATCTTCGTCAACAGTGATTTTTTTACCCGCCGGAGTTTCCAGGACCACCGATTTTTTATCGTCATTAAATATGAATTTCATTTCACTGCGGGTCACAAAACCTTTTTCATGGTTGTCGTCGGATGCCTGAATCGGTGCCGGTTTGGCGCTGCTGTTCAGCATTCCGAGCACCACCGGATCGTTTGGATTATCGTTGATAAAGCCCACAATCACTTCATCTTCAATTTCAGGCCTGAAAAAAGCACCCCGGTTTTCACCGGCATCGAGTGATGCGATTCTTGCCCAGATTCCATCCGAATCATTCTGAATCATCGGACACCGGATTTGGATGCGGTCCTCTCCATCCGGATCGGATTCCAGTTGGGTCACAATTCCAATGTGAAGCCCGTGTATGGCCGGGAATAATCCTGCTGCCGGTTGATCACTGATGTTGAATATTTCAGAGAACCAACTGGGATTCATCCCGAATTGAGCGTCGATGGTCCAGTTTCCTTCTGTAATTTCGTGCCGGACAGCTGAGATATAGGCTTTGCCGTTAAACCGGTCGCCAACACCTTCGAGTACCAGTGTGGTATTGGGTTTACAGGCTGGGATGCCCTGAAACTTAATCCTTCCCCTGATTTTTGAAAGCTGATTGAATATTTTTTTTGCATTGGCCCAGTCCTGAAGTGAACTGTCCGGAACTGAACCTCCATACTTTAATTCCAGATTATCCAGATTGATAACCGAAGCAAGTTGCGAAGGAGTCAGGTTCCCATTGAGCGCAATTGTTGCACCTGCTGCTTCCAGATCGACCAGTTCCTGTTTTGCCGGGTCCCAGCTGTAGGAACTTACTTTAGCGAATTGGTTACGGGCATCAATCTCGGCATCAAAATCAATTAGTGTAGCTCCAAAAGCAACTGTTTCTATTTCTTTTTGCGAATAATCCGGAGCTTTGATGATGATTTTTCCATCGTCAACTACACAAACTTTACCATTGGCCTGTGCCCGGGCAATTATGAAATCCCAATCGGTACAATCGTATTGAACCAGTTTCTGATGCTGAAAACCGGTTGCTTCAATTTCTTTCTGAAGTGCATAATTCCCTAAAATCGATTCGATGATTTCACTGTCTTTACTGTCGAAAAAATATTTGCTTTTTCTTCCAGAAGTTAGTTTTACGGCCTTATCGCGGCAATCAATTATCAACTGTGAATGAGCGGTTCTGATTTTCAGACTGTGTTTAATAATGATTCCTTTGAAAATGGTTTCATCATCAGAATGATAACCTGCTTTTATTTCAATTTCATTCCCGGGGATCAGCAAATCCTGATTGCTGGCCGGAAAATCCTGGCTGGCCGGGTCTCCGTCGCTTAAGATCAGTCTGGCTTGCGAAATCCGGTTAATTTCCTTTTCAACGGTAATATTCAGGATAGAAAAACCTGCGGGCAGTTCATTTCCGTTGATCAGTATTTTAAAACTGACAAGATCAGCTGATCTGGATGTTTGTATGTTCCGGTTTGTTGGCATTTTATTCTGTATATGTTTCTAATCCATCTATTTCTTCGCCGCTTTTTCAACCGGTGGAAAAAAAATCTGCTGGCCGGCTTTAAGATTTCTGAAATTGATCAGCTTGTTTACACGCGCCACTTCGAGATAATATTTTGAATCACCATAAATTTTATAGGTCATCAACGGCAGTGTATCTCCTTCGTTTACAATTCGGATATGAGTGAGGTCGGGTGAATTGTTATTTTCTCTGGCAATACGCAGGGCATCTTCAATAAATCCGTTAAAACTGGCGTTTGCTGTTGCGCGGATTGGTGTTCCGTCGGGTTTAAAAAGTTTAAAGGTAATTTGCAGACTGGTTAAACTTCCTTTAAATAAAAGCGAACCCCAGGTAATGATCAGGTAATTGGGTTTGTGTTCATTGCCGTTGTAATCGAGCACCACTTTTTTGAATTTTTCGATTTCCTCAATGATTCCTTCACCCGATTCGTCTGCCATTCCAGGAACAACTCCGGTCCGGTCGAAAAAGAATTCAAGCTGAAGGTCTTCGGGCTTGGTCTTGTTGAAACGTGGTGCAGCAGAACTGGTTCCCTGTGCCTGCGTTCTGTTTTGCTCAATTTTATAGTTTACCCGATAACTTTCGGGATTCAACAGGGTATTAAACTCGCCATTGGCAACCTCCTGCGTAAACGTTTCGTTGGAATAAGCTTTTATTTTCAGTTTGGTCAATTCGCCGCTCATGATGTTAAGTTTTAACGTTCCTGAGTTTTTGACAGAATATCAAGTACCTGTTCCACACATCTGCTTATCAGATCATTCTGCTGTTCAGGATCAGGTTCATTGCTGGTTGAATTGGTCTGATTCTGATTGTCGGATACATTTATTTTAATGTTCAACTCCTTGATTTCGATTGGCATATTAAAGTGTTTTAAAATAACTGTACTTCAATTCGATGGTTTCGATAACCAGTTTACTTTCTTCGGCATTAAAATCTGAAACCGCCCATTTCACCGGATAGGCATTCACGACATTCCAGGTTACCAATGGTTCGTGTTCCTTGTTCAATAATTTGATGATGATGTCTGTGGGCGAAAAATCAAATTCTTCCACCGCATTTTTACACCAGTCAATTAAAGCTGAATCAACCAGCAAACCTCTTTTCAAAACCAGGTTTGGGTATTTGGGGCGCCCCGGAAATTTGTGTTTGAAGCGGTTTTCTCCACCCTCAGCAATATCTTCTGAATCCAGATCGACACTTAATCCGGAAACTGATTGAAATTGATACTCTGAATTCTGATTACCAAATTCAACTGAAAAATGAAAGCCGAGTGGTGGATAGTATGCGCTCATGTTTAATCGTTTTGAATTGCCAATCCTTCATGGGCCAACTCCATCGATTCGATTGCCACCTCGTTGCCATCAGCTTTCAGGTCGGTTGACTGGATTTTAGTTGGCCAGGCGTTTTTGATTTTCCAGGTGACCACGGGTTCGTGTTCTTCATTCAGTAAACTAATGGTTACATCACGACGTTCAATCGTGTTTAATTTTACGGTATTCCACCACTGGAAATACTCGTTGTCACTTTTAAAGGTGCCGCGTTTTAAAGTAATGTTGCTGAATTTTTGCATGCCCGGCATCTTTAATTTCGAATATTCAGGGCTTGAACCTTCGCGGTACTCGACGATCTCGGTTTCAACATCCAAACCAGAGACTTCTGTAAATCCGATTTTTGTTCCACCCCAGTCGACCTGGAAATGAAATTTGACTAATGGATATGTTGCCATAATATTTGTTGTTAGTTGGTTATGTTATGATTGTTGAAGTTTATGTGAGAATTTCAGGACAATGAATTCTGCCGGACGAACAGCAGCCATCCCAATTTCAATGTGCATATATCCGTTCAGAATATCTTCAGCTGTCATGGTTTGTCCCAATCCTACACGCACATAAAAAGCTTCATCGGGTTTTGCTCCGGCCAGCGCTCCGGCGCGCCATTGCAGAATCAGGAAGTTCTCTATCATGGCCCTGACTTTTACCCAGGTGTTGGCATCGTTCGGTTCGAAAATAAACTGGGCGGTGGCTTTTTTAACTGATTCTTCAACCATATTGAAGAACCTGCGAACCGACACATATCTCCATTCATTGTCGTTTCCGGCTAAAGTCCGGGCACCCCACACCAATGTTCCTTTTCCGGTAAAGGCGCGGATTGCATTAATTGATTTTCCTGCAGTATCATCAATATTTAAACGATCCTGCATGTCGTTGGTAATTTTTACTGAAGGTTTTAGTACGTAGTTCATTCCGACATTGGCTGGCGCTTTCCAAACGCCCCGATCACGGTCAACACGAGCATAAATCCCTGCCATGGCGCTGCTGGGAGGCATTTTGATGTAAAGCTTCGACAGCAAAGTTTTTATTTCGTTGTATGTTCCGCTATCCGATTTTTCAATGGCGTTCAATTTTAATCCATCCAGTTCACCATTTTGGTCAGCAGCTTTGGCATTTATAATGGCCTGAATAATTGGTGGATCAATCAGGTTAATGATTGCTTCGATGGTAGCCTCAACCGTTGCAACGTTTGTTACAGCAGAAAGCGCTTCAGTTTTTACTGCAGTTCCGGCTGATGCTCCTTCGATGGCAGTGATATTTGTTTCAAGTGCAATCCGGATGGTATTAATTGCTCCGCCCAAAGCTGT
>JBASYJ010000113.1:0-6725 GCA_049277435.1 Prolixibacteraceae bacterium | reverse complement strand
GGTACCGGTAAAATCGCCGGTTACGCTGCGCCAGTTGTTAACACACACTTCAGGAATTGCATACGGTGATTTTTATCCGGGAAAAATTCAGGCAGTTTACGCGAAACACAACATGCTGGGCGTTGGTCTATCACACGAAAGCTGGACGACTGAGGAATTTATAAACCGACTGGCAGAAGTGCCACTGGCCTTTCAGCCTGGCGATCATTTTTTGTATGGCCTGAATATGGATGTTTTGGGCCGGGTAGTCGAAGTGGTTTCAGGCGAAAAACTGAAAGACTATTTTCAGAAACATATTTTTGAACCACTCGGAATGAAGGACACTTATTTCTATCTGCCAAAGGAAAAACAATCCCGTTTGGTTCCGATCTACGGATACAATGCCGAAGGTAAATTCGAAACCTTAAAACATGCCGGGTTGGCAGGAAACATCGACTATCCGAAAAATACAGACATCGGTCATTATGCCGGCGGTGGCGGACTGTCCTCAACGGCCATGGATTATGCTATTTTTATTCAGGCTTTACTGAACAATGGAAAATACAACAACCAGCAAATTCTGGGACGGAAAACCATCGAAATGATGACTTCCGACCAGATGATCAGTCTCAACAAACAGGGAAAAGGAATCAGTCAGAAACCCGGAGAAACTTTTTGTTTAGGCTTTTCGCTGCTCACTCCGGAAGGAAACGGGATCAATTCAAAAACGCCGGGAACCTACGAATGGGGCGGTTATTATACCACCAAATTTTTCATCGACCCGAAAGAAGACCTGATTTTTGTAGGTATGATGCAGATTCATGGTTTCAGGCACGGCGAATTTTACGACCGGCTGACTGCTATTTTGTATGGGGCCATTGAAGACTAATATCCTAAAAAACCAGCGAACAAAAGCCCCCTCCAAACCTCCCCCAACTGGAGAGGCTTTAAAATCTGCATTTCAGGAATTGAGTTTTGTTTAATCGAGATATCGAATCTGACTTCGGCTTCCTACCCCCTTCTCCTGAGGAGAAGGGTTGGGGATAAGGCTTTCTTGCCTATTCCGTGTTCTTTGTGGTTTATATTTTTTCCGGATGCAAATATATTCCAACATCACCGCAACATATTCTTTTTCAGACAAAAACGATAAAAAAGTCCGAAATAGGCTGGCATGTCGGATTAATGCCTAAATTCGCGGCGTTAAACACAAAGGCAGATTCAGCAAAAATGAATTAATACAGCCTTTCCAAATTATTAAAATGTCATTTGAGAATTTAGAATTAATCGAGCCCATCCTGAAGGCTCTGAAAACAGAAGGTTACGAAACACCAACTCCCATTCAGGAACAAGCAATACCCATCATACTTCAACGAAAAGACTTATTAGGTTGTGCACAAACAGGTACCGGAAAAACAGCAGCATTTGCCATTCCGATCATTCAGATCCTGCACGACACACATCTTCCGGCTAAAGGAAAACGTAAAATCAAATCGTTGATTGTAACCCCAACGCGTGAACTGGCGATCCAGATTGGCGAAAGCTTTTCGGCTTATGGCCGTCATGCAGGTTTAAAACACACCGTGATTTTCGGAGGTGTGGGCGAACGCCCTCAAACCGATGCATTGCGCGCCGGAATTGATATTCTGATTGCAACACCAGGCCGTTTACTCGACCTGATGAACCAGGGATATGTCGATTTACGGAGTGTGGAACTTTTCGTACTCGATGAAGCCGACCGCATGCTCGACATGGGTTTTATCCACGATGTGAAACGTTTGATTGCTGAATTGCCGTCTAAACGTCAGTCTCTGTTCTTTTCGGCTACCATGCCCGCCGACATAGTAAAGCTGTCGCAAACAATCCTGAGTAATCCGGTAAAGGTTGAAGTCACACCAGAATCGACTACTGCTGAAAAAGTTGAACAATGGATGTACATGGTAAATTATGCTGACAAACGCAGTTTGTTGCTTCATGTGTTGCGTAATCCTGAAATTGTTTCGGCGCTGGTATTTACCCGCACCAAACATGGAGCCGACAAAGTTGTTCAGCACCTGCAAAAAAACGGTCATCAGGCTCAGGCTATTCACGGAAATAAATCGCAAAATGCCCGTCAAAAGGCACTTTCAGATTTTAAAGCCGGAAAAATACGCGTTTTGGTTGCTACCGACATTGCTGCACGAGGAATCGATGTGGATGATTTATCACATGTAATCAATTTCGAAATACCGAATATTCCTGAAACCTACGTTCACCGCATTGGCCGTACCGGTCGTGCCGGACAAAGCGGCATCGCACTTTCGTTTTGCGACAACACCGAGATTCTGTTTCTGCGCGATATTCAGCGGTTGATTTCACAAACCATTCCGGTTGTTGCCGATCAGCCGTATCATTTAACCGATTTAACTCCGGAAAAGGCTCCAGCCAAACAAACCCGGAAACCGATTGCCCGTCAGCACAACGGACAGGCGATCCGCGAAACGGAAAAACCAAGAGTTAACCGATCTCAGAATCAGGCTACCGTGCATGCAGAACAGCGCCCAGCCCGCCGTTTCTGGAGCAAACGCCCCGGAGCTGACAGAAACTAGTTTTAAGATCCAAAATAACCTGTGAAAACAGGCACTGATCAAGTAATCCTGAACTTGTTTCAGGATCACGGCAAAATGTCTGATCCCGAAATAAATTCGGGATGACCTTTTTAGGACGATCCTTTCAATTGGATGACTCTTGGTATTGGAGAGTGAACAAAACCAGTTTTTCTTTGTCATCTTTAAATTATCAATCATTCAATCAGAACATGGAATTGTTTAACGAAAACAGCAAACTTGCGTCAGTCATTCATAAAGATCATTCCTTATTGCCGGTGATCAACCGTTTGGGAATTAAACTCGGTTTTGGCGATAAAACGATCCGGAATATCTGCGAAGAAAAGGGAATTGATATTAATTTCTTCGTCGAAATCATCAATGTGTTTCATTACGAAGCTTATTTTCCGGAAAAACGCCTGCTCGATTTTTCGGTTTCCATGGTGATTGAATACCTGATAAAAACCCATCAGTATTACATCAATTACCTTATTCCTGAAAACGACAGGCTGATTGAGCTTTTTCTGTCGGCTACTCCTGATCAAAGCACTGAAAATGACCTGGTAAGGAAATTCTACACCAAGTTCAAAGACGAATTTGTGATTCACATCAATTTCGAGGAACGCGAAATGTTTCCGTATATTCATGAACTCGATCAGGCCATCTTAACTCCTGAACTTCAGGAAGATTTCAGGAAAAAATACTCTGGATTTTCGATTGAAGGATTTGAGAAAGAACACTCAAACATGGATGATAAAATGGATGATCTGAAAAACATCATCATTAAATATCTTCCGCCCAATTACGATCAAAACCGGGGAAATGCCTTTCTGAATAACTTATTCATGTTCGAACGCGACATGAAAAACCATTCACGGATCGAAGATCATATTTTAGTCCCGAAAGTAAAACAACTCGAAAAGGTTTTACTCAGCCATGAATAGCATTCAAAGCAAATCAATCGTGGTAATTTGCCAATCGGATGTAGTTCTGACCGGCCTGACTGAAATTCTCCGCGGAACACAGGCCGGAGAAATCATTCAGCTTCATCGTGGCGACCAGATTATCGATTATCCTGAATTGACCGGCAATTTTCTGGTACTTGCCACTCCTGAAGAAATGGAAAAAAATGGCGAAATCATCCGGCAGATTTTATCTTCAGCCGGTAAAGTACAGTTCATGAATCTGCATTTGGATACCAATTCCACATATCCAAATCCATCGGTTAATCTGTATGATTCGCCTGCACTAATTTGTTACAAGGTGAACGAAATTCTGAATTCCTTCACGGTGAATCAATCAAAAGATCCGGAAACCGAGTTGACCAAACGTGAGATCGACGTGTTGAGGTTAGTCACAAAAGGTTATTCGAACAAGGAAATTGCCGACCAGTTGTTTGTAAGTACACATACTGTAATTTCGCATCGTAAGAACATTTCGGAAAAAACAGGCATCAAATCAGCTTCAGGATTAACCATGTACGCCATCCTGAAAAAAATAATTGACGTATCTGAAATCGACACAGCCGATCTGATATAAGAAATAATGTATAAAATAAAATCCGGCAACTTCGTACCGGATTTTTTTGTTGTTCTTTTAACCAATCGGCAAATCCTCCGTTTGGTTTATTTCAATTCACATTCGATTAGCCTAAAAAGTTACGCCAAATCGAAGCGGTCGAGGTTCATTACCTTATTCCAGGCTGCCACAAAATCCGCAACAAACTTTTCCTGAGCATCAGAACTTCCATATACTTCCGCCAGGGCGCGTAGTTCCGAGTTCGAACCAAACACAAGATCGGCCCGGGTTCCCAACCATTTCTTTGCGCCGGTAAGGCGATCACGTCCATCAAAAACCTCTTTATCTTCGGATGTTGGCATCCAGGCTGTACTCATATCGAGCAGGTTGACAAAGAAATCGTTGGTCAGCACTTCCGTACGATGGGTAAAAACGCCAAGATTAGAATTGTCAAAATTGGTGTTCAAAACACGCATACCTCCTAAAAGAACGGTCATTTCAGGAGCCGTTAAGGTTAGTAACTGAGCTTTGTCAATCAACAGCTCTTCAGTCGAAATGGTAAATTTCTTTTTCAAATAATTCCTGAAACCATCAGCTGCAGGCTCCAATACCGCGAAGGATTCCGCATCTGTTTGTTCTTGTGATGCATCCATTCGTCCGGGAGTAAAAGGTACCGTGATTTCAGAACCTGCGTCTTTGGCTGCTTTTTCAACACCGGCGCAACCAGCCAATACGATCAAATCTGCCAGTGACACTTTTTTCCCGTTTGCCTGGGTACTGTTAAATTCCTGTTGGATGGCTTCAAGCGTTTCCAAAACATTGGCAAGCTGAGCCGGATTATTCACTTTCCAATCCTTTTGCGGAGCCAATCGGATACGTGCCCCGTTGGCGCCTCCGCGTTTATCCGATCCCCTGAATGTTGAAGCAGAAGCCCAGGCAGTACTTACCAGCTGCGAAACGCTCAAGCCGGAGCTTAAAATCCTGTCCTTTAATGCTGCAGAGTCCTTGTCATCAATTAAGGTATGATTTACTGCCGGAATCGGGTCCTGCCAGATCAGATCTTCTGCCGGCACTTCCGGACCTAAATAGCGTGATTTTGGTCCCATATCCCGATGGGTCAGTTTAAACCAGGCACGGGCAAAGGCATCTGCAAATTCAAGAGGGTTCTCGTAGAAACGTCTTGAAATTTTTTCATAAGCCGGATCAAAACGCAGGGAAAGGTCGGTGGTTAGCATCCTTGGCGCATGCTTTTTTGAAGAGTTGTGTGCATCAGGAACAACATCACCGGCATATTTTGCTACCCACTGATGTGCTCCTGCCGGACTTTTTTCCAGTTCCCATTCGTAATTAAACAGGTTTTCGAAGAAGTAATAACTCCACTTAACCGGTGTCTGAGTCCAGGTAACTTCCAATCCGCTCGAAATGGTGTCTCCGCCTTTTCCTGATCCAAACGAACTTTTCCAGCCCAGGCCCTGTTCTTCAATGCCGGCAGCTTCGGGTTCGGGCCCAACATGTGCCGCATCTCCGGCGCCATGCGTTTTACCGAAGGTGTGTCCACCGGCAATAAGAGCCACAGTTTCTTCATCATTCATAGCCATACGGGCAAACGTATCCCGAATATCTTTGGCTGCTGCAAGCGGGTCAGGGTTTCCATCGGGTCCTTCCGGATTTACATAAATCAGCCCCATTTGAATGGCAGCAAGAGGATTGTCCACTTCAGCGGTATCCAGGATTCGCTCGTCATTCTCCAGCCATTTTGATTCAGAACCCCAATAAACATCTTCTTCGGGTTCCCAGACATCGGCACGCCCACCGGCAAATCCGAAGGTTTTGAAACCCATTGATTCCAGAGCCACATTTCCTGTTAAAATCATCAGGTCGGCCCACGAAATTTTCTGACCATACTTTTGCTTGATCGGCCAAAGCAGCCTTCTGGCCTTGTCGAGATTGACATTATCCGGCCAGCTGTTCAGCGGTGCAAAACGCTGCTGACCACTACCTGCTCCGCCACGACCATCGCCAGTCCGGTAAGTACCGGCACTGTGCCAGGCCATCCTGACAAACAAAGGTCCGTAATGTCCAAAATCGGCCGGCCACCAATCCTGTGAGTCAGTCATAAGCTTTTGAAGATCCTTTTTTAAAGCTTTCAAATCAAGACTTTTAAACTCTCTGGCATATTCAAATTCATTACTCAACGGGTTCGATTTAGAAGAGTGTTGTCTCAAAATATTCAGTTTTAACTGATTGGGCCACCAATCGCGGTTTTTTATTCCGGTGGCACCGACACTATGTTTCCCGGTTGCTCCTGTAACCGGACATTTGCCAACATTTTTCGAGTTGTTTTCCATTTTTTAGTATTTATTAATTAATAGGGGATTATTTGTTTTTATTTAAGAATTTACCAACAATCTGAAGTTTGATGTCACCAATTTCAAAATCAGGAATTTGATTCTTCCTGAAATATTCTGAAAGCAGATCGTTGATTTCATGGTTGTAATAATCCGAAATCCGGTCAGACGAGGCATCGTATAAATGATGATGATTTTCAAGAATGGCATCGTATCTCATCACATCTTTTTCCGTATTTACTTTTTTCACCAATCCATTGGACACAAGCGAATCCAGTACTTTATAAATTGTACCGAC
>JBASYJ010000112.1:0-3304 GCA_049277435.1 Prolixibacteraceae bacterium | reverse complement strand
TTAGGTGGTAGTAGCCTCAGCCAGAGTATTTAAAGCCAATTCAAGATTTGTCATGTTATCACGCAAACTTTCTTTCTTCAGTCCTTTGAAGTTTTTGTATTGTTTAGTCGTCAGGCCCGACCAACCGTGAGTAATCAGATCAGTTAAGAATGCATATTCCTGACCTTTCTTAACGCCGCGTTCATCCCATTCATCAGTCAGTTCTTTGCGTACTTCAATACTTTTAAGTCTCTGATTGATCCAGTTGTTCGAATATCCTTTCCGATGGTAATATTCCAGCATCCGGTCGATTCCTTGTTCCGGATCTTCAATTTCATCCAGACGCTCGCGGGCGATCTGAGCCAGCTACATTTTGAAAGGTTCGGCTTTTGGTGAGGGAATCGATTGAATCAGGCGGAAAAGTTGCTCAACATCAGCTACATCGGTTTTATAAAATTTTCCATCAGCTGATTGCATTTTCAGTTGGTTACAATTTGTAGCCAACTGACTTCCCTCTTTTTTGAGTCGGGTTTTAAGTACACTTCAATATTTTCGTGGATTTGGGCTATCGGTTAAAATTTCAATCACATCTACAATGGATAAATACCATTTTTCCTGATCGTTATCCCAAACTGTCCGAACTTTTTTGTCTTCGAAAAGTTTCAGTGTATTTTTTGCTGCCATAATATCATCTGTTTTTGAATGGACCTGCACTCCGTTTGATTAAATTTTAAACAGGCTGGTTATTTCAAATATATGCAATTCGATAGAAATCTGAGCATAAAAAAGCTGTCAACCTTTCGGAAGACAGCTTTCGGGAATTTATTTTCGAAATGTTGAAATTTCTATTTCAGAGAAGCCAAAGCAGCTTCGTAATTTGGCTCATCAACGATTTCAGGAACTTGCTGGGTGTAAATTACCTGGTGGTTTTCGTCCAAAACAACAACAGATCTGGAAAGCAGATTTGCCAATGGTCCTGTTGAAATCATCAAATGGTAATCTTGTCCGAATTTGCCGGTAGCAAAATCTGAAACAGTGATTGCATTTGTGATACCTTCAGTTCCGCAGAAACGAGCCTGTGCAAAAGGTAAATCGCGTGAAATACAAAGCACCTTGGTGTTTTCGAGACCGGCAGCCAGTTTATTGAACTGACGAACCGAAGCAGCGCAGGTACCGGTATCCAAACTTGGAAAAATATTGAGTACGAGACGACTACCAGCGAAATCTTTCAGTGAAACTTTCGAAAGATCGTTTTTTACCAATTCGAAATCGGGAGCGCTTGTTCCTTTTGCAGGAAGTTCGCCTATGGTTTGAATTGCATTTCCTTTGAGCGTAATTTGTGCCATGATAAAATGTGTTTTTAATGAAAATTGATTTTTGCTTCCTTAAACAGCTTCAGGATTAAAAATGTTTTACGGTTTTACCGGTAATTTTTTCGAGCAGATTGTTGGCCAGACGGCTGGCCCCAATTCGGAATAATTCAGGATTGAGCCAGTCGTTCCCTAATAATTCCTGAACAATGGTGAGGTAAAGCATTGCATCTTCAGGAGTTACAATTCCACCGGCAGGTTTGAACCCGATCTTTTTACCGGTTTCCTCGAAATGTTGGCGGATGGCCATGCACATCACATAAGCAGCTTCCGGAGATGCTGCCTGCGGAAGTTTTCCGGTTGAGGTTTTGATAAAATCGGCACCGGCTTCGATGGACAGAATGGAGGCCTGCCAGATCTGGTCTATGGTTAAAACGCCGGTTTCCAGGATAACTTTCAGGTGGGCATCGCCAATCGCCTTTTTTATTCCTGAAATTTCCTGAATGCAGGATTCGGTGTGGCCATCGAGAAATTCCCAGAGTGGCAAAACGATATCAATTTCAGTGGCACCGGCAACAACCGCCAGATGTGCTTCTTCGATTTTGATTTTGGTAAAAGTCATCGACGACGGAAAACCTCCGGCGACTGCTGCAATCTGAACTCCCGGAACTTTCAGCGTGCTTTTAACTGTGTGTGCCATATTCGGGTAAACACAAATAGCCGCAACATTTTTTATTCCATGAAAAGCTTCCTGAAAATTGTTCACTTTTTCAGTGAATGCTGCCACCGAAGTGATGGTGTCAGTCGAATTCAGGGTAGTCAGGTCGATGCACGAAAGTGCTGTTTCCAGCATTTCTTTCGAGCTGTTTTTTGCGGCGGTTCCACGTATTTCTTCCAGTTCAGACTGAATATCTTCCAGGGATAAAGGGCAGGATTCCAGGTTCATGGTTTTAAATTTTTTAAATTCTATTAATTCTTGTAGAGACGGACGGATGTCCGTCTTTCTGATAATTATTGTTTTTGACAGAGACGCACGGCCGTGCGTCATTGTGTTATTGATTGTTTTTGAAAAAGACGCACGGCCGTGCGTCTTTACAAATATGATTTTATTTATTTTAGTTTATCATTATTCTGATGCCGGTCTTTGTCGCGGTTGGTTTTCTTTTCGATGTTTTTCAGGAATGCTTCGTTTAAATCAACTCCGGTTTGGTTGGCGAGACAAATCAGAACCCACAGGACATCGGCCATTTCATCACCCAGATCTTTTCCTTCGTCCGATTTTTTGAACGATTGATCGCCGTAGGTTCGCGCCATAATCCGCGCCAGTTCTCCCACTTCTTCAGTCAGGATGGCCAGATTGGTCAGTTCGCTGAAATAGCGCACACCAATGGTTTTGATCCACTGATCGACCATTTGCTGAGCTTCGGGGATAGAGATATTTTTTGGGTTCATTAGTTAAAGTTTATGTAGTAAAAGTAAACGCAATCATTTTAAGAAACAATTTAAAATTTGATGCCATTTCGTCCGAAAAAAGGCAACCATTTTAATACTCATAAATGCACGGACGAATTCATCGTGTTTCCGACTCCACGGGTTAAAACCCTGGACTAATCGGGTAGGAAGCGGCTCGTACCGCTGTCCTCCCACACCACCGGGCATACTCTCGTACCACGGCGGTTTTCATTAGTTGTTTAACCTGTCGTAATTTAATGCCAGACTAAACAAACCCAGATCATTGAACCATTTAAGGTTCATAGCCATTAATGACGGCGGCACATTGGATAAGCGCCACCATCCTTTTCCGGATTTAGCTAAATTCCATGCCTGTGTTTCGTTAATGCCATGTTTGCTCAAAAAGAGTTTTATGGTATAAACATTCTTGCACAATTTTAATTCTACTTTAACACATTTAAATTCTTAGATACGAGTTGTTTATGTCTCGTTGCCTTATTTTATGCCGTTGATACATCTGGTCAAAGAACTGTTCTTCGGTCATATCTTTATAGAGCTTAAAA
>JBASYJ010000111.1:0-5737 GCA_049277435.1 Prolixibacteraceae bacterium | reverse complement strand
ATCTGGGACCCCATCGTAAAGGCAAGCGCAGGTTTTCAGTTTCACGGGTCTTTTGAAAGGGAACAATTGTTTTCGGTGCTTGAAAACATCGACTTGATTACACCCAATACCGAAGAGGTGATTTTTCTGGCAGGAATTGACAATCCGGTGGAGGCTGCAAAACAGCTGGCAAAATATTGCAACGTCCTTCTGAAAGGCGGCCATAGCAAAGACGAACCCGGCGTTGATAATCTTTTCAGGCAGAATCAGATTGAAAAGATATTTCCGACGGGAAAAGAGGTATTCGCCAAACACGGCTCCGGATGCGTTTTGTCGGCGGCCATCGCGTCGAACCTGGCGAAAGGCACTGATTTAATCACCGCGTGCCGCGAGGCCAAAATATACGTTGAGCAATTTTTATCGAGTAACAAAACTTTATTAGGAACGCATGATGTACACCCGACTTCAATACATATCGCAAGGTAAAACGGTTCAGGAACAATCCGAAAATATTCAAAGTGCACTCGATGCCGGGTGCCGGTGGGTTCAATTGCGTTTTAAAAATGCCGAAAAGAATGAACTTGCTGATTTGGCCGTTCAGGTCAAAAAAATGTGCTCGGCCTATCAGGCCACATTTATCATGAACGATCATGTGGACATCGCAAAAAGGACTGATGCTGACGGCGTACATTTGGGATTGCTCGATACTTCCGTTGCAAAAGCCCGGGGCATACTGGGCGAAAATAAAATCATCGGAGGCACTGCCAACACGATAGAAGATGTGATGATGCGCATCAGTGAAAAGTGCGACTACATTGGCCTAGGACCGTTTCGCTTTACATCAACCAAGGAAAAATTAAGCCCCATCCTTGGATTGGATGGAATTGCCCTGATTATGAAAGAAGTCCTTTCCGGAGAAACACAAATTCCAATTTATGCCGTTGGTGGAATAATCCAGGATGATGTGGCGGCTATCAGGACAACCGGTGTACATGGGATTGCCGTTTCGGGCGTCCTCACCACCCATCCAAACAAGAAAGAGTTGATACAAAATTTAAATATCCTACTCCATGAATAAATTGAAAATTGCAGGTAAAGAATTTCATTCGCGCCTGTTCCTGGGAACAGGAAAATTCGGTTCTCCAAAGCTAATGGAGGATGCAGTACTGGCATCCGGTTCGGAAATGGTAACGGTAGCGCTAAAACGTATTGATATGGAAACCAATACCGATGGCTTGCTTGCCCATTTGCAGCACCCGCATATCAACCTGTTGCCAAACACTTCAGGGGCACGCAATGCCAAAGAAGCCATTTTTGCGGCACAACTGGCACGCGAAGCGCTGGAAACCAACTGGCTGAAACTCGAAATCCACCCCGATCCCCGGTATTTAATGCCCGATCCGATTGAAACGTTGATCGCCTGCGAAAAACTGGCCAGGCTTGGCTTTGTGGTTTTACCGTATATTCATGCCGATCCCGTTTTGTGCAAACGACTTGAAAATGCAGGAACCGCCGCGGTCATGCCGCTTGGCTCAACCATCGGCAGTAACAAAGGGCTAAGAACCATTGACTTCCTTGAGATCATCATTGAGCAAAGCAATGTTCCGGTTATTATTGACGCCGGAATTGGCTCTCCTTCAGATGCAGCAAGGGCGATGGAGATTGGGGCCGATGCCGTACTGGTCAATACAGCCATCGCCGTGGCAGGAAATCCGGTGGAAATGGCCAGGGCATTCAGGCTAGCTGTTGAGGCGGGAAGAATGGCGTATATGGCCAGGCTGGCAACAACGAAAAGGACCGCTGAAGCCAGCAGTCCACTTACGGCATTTTTAGATTAAAAAGATAGTGAAAACAATGATAATTGAAGAAAATGAAAACGTTCTTCTTATGCTACGAAGTAGCTAAATATCAATAACCGTTGGTGAAGCCAACGGAGAAGGAGAAAGACAAAACCCATCCCTGAAAGGGGTGAATAAATAGATATTTGTTGTTTTGGCATGAGACGATTATTGAGAAGAAAATGGGACAACTGTGGATATAAGATTTTCCCGTAGTGAATGTTCAACCCCTTTCGGGGCTGTCTCTGTCGCCTTCCGCTTTACCGTGGGTTTGGCACCCACGGTTATTCAGATTTAGCTCTTTCAGAGCTACAAAAAGAAAAAAAACATAAACAATCTCCGCAAAATAAAACAAATGGGAACCTTTAAAGAAATATACAATCGGTACAACTGGGATGAGGTTAAAGAATCCATCTACAACAAATCATCGCACGATGTGGAAATGGCCCTTTCGTCCCATCACCGGACCCTGGAAGATTTTAAAACCTTAATTTCTCCGGCAGCAACGCCTTACCTCGAAGAGATGGCACACCTTAGCCACCAACTCACCCAAAAGCGCTTCGGAAATACCATTCAAATGTATGCCCCGATTTATTTAAGCAACGTATGCACCAACTTTTGCACGTATTGCGGTTTTAATTTCGACAACAAAATCCGGCGAAAAACACTTACGCCCGATGAGATTTCGCTGGAAATAGCTGAAATAAAGAAACAGGGGTTCAACCATATTCTTCTGGTAACCGGTGAGGCCAAACAAGTGGTTCATATAGATTATTTCAAGGAAGCCATCGAAATTATAAAGCCTCATTTCGCGAATATTTCAATCGAAGTACAGCCCCTTGATCAGGATGAATACGAAGAACTGAAGCAAGCCGGAATCTATGCCGTATTGGTTTATCAGGAAACCTATCATCAGGAAAAATACCCCGAATATCATCCCAAGGGAAAGAAAGCAAATTTCGATTACCGTCTCGAAACACCCGACAGGGCAGGAAAAGCCGGAATACATAAAATCGGGGTAGGTGTTTTATTGGGACTGGAAGAGTGGCGTACCGATTCCTTTTATTGTGCGCTGCACCTGGATTATCTTCAAAAAAAATACTGGCAGACCAAATACTCGGTTTCATTTCCCCGAATCCGTCCGGCAGAAGGAGTAGCGCCTCCCAATGTCGTAGTTTCCGACAGGGACCTGGTACAATTAATCTGTGCATACCGCCTGATGTATGAAGATGTTGAATTATCCATGTCAACCCGAGAGTCGGAACAATTCCGCAACAATATCATCAAATTGGGGGTAACCAGCATGAGCGCCGGATCAAAAACCAATCCGGGCGGCTATGCCGTTGATCCGGAATCGCTGGAACAGTTTGCCATTTCTGATGAGCGAAGTGCACACCAAATGGCCGAATACATCTCAGGTATAAATTATGAACCGGTTTGGAAAGACTGGGACAGATCATTTATCTAGGAAACTGTTTAAATTTCATATTTTTTTTTGATTTTTCGTGTTACCCCAACCCTAAAGGGCAATGTCATATAGTTAAGCCCGAAGGGCTTGAATTTGAATAACCTCCGGTGTAACCGGAGGGAGAAAGCGCCCGGAATTCAAGAACCCTGAAAGGGTTCAACCCTTGCAGGGTTGTGTTTTTCTCTTATTCTTTCCGTGGGTTTTCACCCACGGTTATTCAAATTATATCCTTTCAGGATATTTAAAACAAGGACTTTACCTTAAGTATATGACATTGCCCTAAAGGAAGTCCGAAAAATCAAAAATCACCCTTCAGGGACGGGGTAAATTTTTGATTTTTTGATTTCAATCCGAATATTAAACAATTTCTAGATCATGACAACCTTTACAAAAGAAGAATTAAACCGCTACAACCGCCAGTTGATGCTTCCCGGTTTTGGCCTTGAAGGACAAATTAAATTGAAAAATGCCAAAGTTTTGGTGGTAGGCGCCGGTGGCCTGGGTTGCCCGGTACTTCAATATTTGTGCGCGGCAGGAGTCGGAACCATTGGCATCATTGATTTCGATAAAATAGAACTTCATAATTTGCACCGTCAGGTTTTGTATTCAACACAAGATGTTGGAAAACCCAAAGCAGAAACCGCAGCCAGAATTTTGAAAGCCCAAAATCCCCATGTCGAATTTCAGGTTTATAACGACATCCTGAATAAGAAAAACAGCTCGCAACTAATTTCCCAGTTCGATCTGGTTGTAGATGGCTCCGATAACTTTCCCACACGATACCTGGTGAATGATACCTGCGTGGAGTTCAAGAAACCGTTGGTGTACGGCAGTATTTTTAATTCCGAAGCACAACTGGCTGTTTTTAACTACAGTGGAGGAAAAAATCTGAGAGATATTTATCCTGAACCTCCAAATCCGGAAGATGTGCCGGGGTGTAATGAAAATGGCGTGCTGGGCGTAGTGCCTGGCATTTTAGGCGTTTATATGGCCAATGCCTGCACCCGGGTAATTCTCGGCACTTATACGAATAACAGCATTATGCTTTTCGACTTTGAACAGTTTAGTCTGGTAAATTTGGCAATGGATTAGTTACACCATCATTGTTCCTGAATTGTCCGGTTAGTAATGTTTTGAAAAGAATAATTTATTGAACCTGAAATCATAAATGCGAAATTCGTATCATTTTTAATTTGAAAATTTAATAACTAGTTTATAATCAATAGATTGATATAGCATCATATTGGCCTTGTTTCAGCATCCTGCCTTGTGCATTATTAGGTGATGAGTTTACAGCTCTTTTGTTTCCAATTAAAACTCAATTCCTTCCCGGCTATAAATTTTCCGGTCGTACGGGTGTTTTACCTTTTGAATGTAGCTCACATAATCGGCCACCTCAATCAGTCCATCAGTGGCGCCACGACCCGTCAATACCAGTTCGAGCTTAGCTGGCTTTTTTGCAATAAATTCGAGCAATTCGGCTTCTTCCAATACTCCATCCCTTATCGAAATCAGTATTTCATCCAAAATAAGCAAATCGAGGCTTTTCCCGTGAATAAAGCCAGCGAGCTGAATAAGCCCGTTTTTTACATCTTCTCGGCTGCTTTCGCGCGTTACTTTCGGGTTAAACGACCAGTGTCCTTCAGTAAATCCAAGGACAATAGCGCCTAATTTTTGTAAACTCTGAATTTCGTTGTAACCATACAATTCAGGACGTTTATTAAAATGAGCATAACAAACTTTCATGCCATGCCCCAATGCCCGAACTGCAAAGCCAACTGCGGCGGTGGTTTTCCCTTTTCCTTCGCCGGTATAAATGTGTATTAATCCGTTTTTCATATTGTTGCGTGTTTCGTGTTGCGAGATACGGGCTGGGGTTAACCCGTATCCCGTAACTCGCAACAGTTCTAATTAAAAATTCTCTAATATCCTGTAAACATACTCCATATCACAGCTTTGTCGGATGTGGTCGGCCAGCTTGTCGTATTGTTCATTTTTATATTCCGGATAGTTAAATTTCTGAAGCTGGGTTTCTTTGCCACAACTCTTCAGGATCGATTGAATAACAGGTGCATTGTCGAAAATGCCATGCAGATAGGTGCCCCAGTTTTTTTCGTTCAGGAAACAGCCATCTGCCGTTCCATCACTCAAAATCGCCAAAGGTGATCCCTGAAGCAATTCGGTCTCACCCATATGAATTTCATATCCCATACAGTTTTCTGCCTCATTCCTGAAGTTGAAAGCGCTTTGAATAGTCCTTTTTTCGGCTGTCAGTGTAGTGACAACCGGTAATATTCCCAGTCCGGGCATAAAAGTCACCGAACTTTCTACCTGCTCCGGATCATGAATTTCCTGGCCCATCATTTGAAAACCACCGCAAATTCCATAAACGGCATTCCCTTTCTGATGGCTGTTCAGGATGGCTTTGGCCAAACCTGATCTTCTGAGGTTT
>JBASYJ010000110.1:0-2100 GCA_049277435.1 Prolixibacteraceae bacterium | reverse complement strand
ACACCGGCATCAACCACTTTCAGGTTAATTCCATTTTGGCGGCAAAACACGTTGATGGCCGCCCCTCCGGCAACAAAATTCATCACCATTTGCCAGGTCACTTCCTTTGGGAACGGGCTGATGCCTTCGTCGGTCAATCCATGATCGCCGGCAAAAACGAGTACGGTCGGATTTTTCAGTTCGGGAGTCAGCGTGTTTTGGATGTGCCCGATCTGCAAGGCCAAATCTTCGAGCAAGCCAAGCGCTCCCAGGGGTTTGGTCTTGAAATCGATTTTGTGTTGTAGTTGTTCTTTTAGGGTCATTGGTTGTAAACTTTTGGTTGTCGTTGTTTTAATTTGTTGTCATTGTTGTCTTTTTTTGATGGGTGCAATCGCTGTTCCGTCCGAAATAAGATTTGTTCTTTGATGAAGGTCATCTCACGGACGGTTTTCATGGAATGTTTTTATTTTCTACCATACTGTCACCGCTACGCGGTTAACCAACAACGGGATTTAATCTGGGCGAATCTGGGTAATCTGTGGTGAAAACTGCTAATTTTCCCTGTTTCCTTCTCCGGATTCCAATCTCCCTGTTTATCCCTTTATCTTCACCGGAATTCCGGAGATCATCAGGAAAACATGGCTGGCTTGTTGGGCGATGTATTGGTTCATCCACCCTTGCAGGTCGGCAAATTTGCGTGCCGATTCCTCCACCGGATGAACACCCATTCCAAGCTCGTTACTGACCACTATCAGGTTCATATCCTTCTCTATAAACCGGTTCCATTCGGTTTTGGCCTCTTCGAGCGAGCGGTCGGCATCAAACCGATTGTCGAAAAAGATGTTGGTCAGCCAAAGGGTGATGCAGTCGAGCAAAACGGTTTTGCCCTCGATCTCGCAGGACGAAATATTTTTCTCTTTTTCGATGTTGATCCAGTGCGGGCCGCGGTCGTTTTGGTGGCGCTCAATCCGAAGGCGAAAATCTTCGTCCCACACCCGCGCGGTGGCCAGGTAAACCGGGTTTTTACTTCTCGACTCGGCCATTTTCTGCGCGAAGCTGCTTTTTCCCGAGCGTGCCCCTCCTGTGATGAATGTAATCTGAGCCATTGGTTTTAATTCAGGAAAATCGCCATTGTAGGTGATGCCCCAACTGTTTTTTCTGAAATAGCTTTTCCTGCTTCCGAATAAATTTTCATCAGGCCATTCGTGGTTGTTGACGGACTCACAAAAACATAAATATTTCCATCAACCGGATTTACCGAAAGGCCTTTCAATCCTGAAATCCCACTAACCAGACTGTTTGCAGCAAATGTTTTTGCAGCAACATTAAATGCCTGTACTCCACCTACCATTACCCAATTGGCATCGTAGGCAGCAGTAGCCACAAAAATTTTCGATTTGTCTTTGCTGAAAGCCATGATTGAAGCATATTCGGTACTTACATTAGCCAACTCATACACCGTAAGCTGATTAGTACTGGTGTTAATATAGCCAATGCCGGTTTTTGTTGAAGGATTTGAATATGAACTGATTAAAGAAACATAAAGGTTCCCGCTGTTGTCTTTCAGAAAATACGAGCAAACTGCAGGAGTTTCGATGTAGCTGATCGCTTCAGTCGTTAAATCCATAACAGCCACTGCCTTTTTAAAATTGAGGGCAACATACAACTTACCATTCGAAATCTCAAGTCCTTCAGGTCCCCCGGCTAATTCAATTTTTTTCTCAACCACTTTGGTTTCGATGTTGTATTTGGCAATGTAGCTGTTGGGCATTAATTTCCAATCCGGATTTTCTCCCCAGCAAGAAACATAGAGGTACTTGCCATCGGCAATGCAACTGCGGGGTTTAGCAATTTTATCGCTTACCCCATTTTTAGCCTGAACAAATAGCGGATCAACTGAAATCACCTGATCAGGAGAATTGCCCATCAGAAAAATATTATCTCCGGTTTTGTAGGCAAATTGAATATTAGACGCAAACACGGCTCCCTTGTTCTGTTGCTGATCAAAGAAATTAGTTACTACATCCTTTTCATAGTCGTATTTAGAAATGCTGGAACCGCCTTTTTGAAACGATCCATAATTTACAATGTAAGCTCCTTTAACAAGTGTACTTGGATACA
>JBASYJ010000109.1:0-24404 GCA_049277435.1 Prolixibacteraceae bacterium | reverse complement strand
TGAAAGTGAATTTTTGTCTTTTTTTCTGTTGATCGGTGTGGTTTCGGCAATAATTGAAACACTTATCAGGAGAAGAAATCCTGTAAAAAGTTTTTTAAGAAACATATTTATAGGGTTTATTTGCTTTAGAAAAAAACGATGAATAAAAAAAAATGTTGTTTTCGCCTTTCAAAAATCAGGCCATGTCATCCCTCCATTCCTGAAAAGGCCGTCCGGATAAGTAGGAATTGTAGTATCTCATATCGTTTGAAACTTCCGTCAGAATCCAGTCGGGATAGGGAAACTCCTGATTTATATCTTCCAATTCGATTTCAGCCAGAACCAAGCCTGAGTTTTTTCCAGAAAAAATATCAACCTCCCACAAAAAACCTTCATACAAAACTTCGTAGCGCGTTTTTTCGACCGGAAATGAAATGGCCATTTTGAACAGTTCATCAGCATCAGCAACAGGTATTTCATATTCAAATTCAGGTCGTGCAATACTGTCCGACCGTCCTTTGATGGTGAGAAATGCTTTTACGCCTGCCAGTCTGACCCGGACAGTTGGATGCGGAGCCACACTAAGATAAGCCTGTATCATTTTGGTTCCCTGATTGTTGGGCGACCACTTGTTAGGATCAACTAAAAATTTCCGTTCTATTTCGACTGCCATCGGATTTCGTATTGTTTTTACTAATTTGCGTTTGCAAAAATAGTACTACTGACATGATTTCACGAGAAAATTCACTTAAACTTTTAAATCAGCATGTTAAGAATACCAACATGCTTAAGCATTGCCTGGCCAGCGAAGCGGTATTACGTGCCATTGCCCTGAAATTAAACCAGAATCAGGAAGAATGGGGAATTGCCGGATTGCTGCACGATGTTGATGTTGAAATTACAGACGGCGATCCATATCAGCACGGTCCATTTGCCGCCGGAATGCTCGATGGTTTGCTGACTCCGGAAGCTGTTGACGCCATTGTGATGCATAACGAGGTAGCATCGGGAAAGGAGCGAAGCACCGTTTTTCAGCACGCACTGGCTGCCGGAGAAACCATTACCGGTTTAATTATGGCTACTGCATTGGTTTATCCGGATAAAAAACTGGCCTCGGTGAAAACAAAATCAATCACCAAACGCATGAAAGAAAAAGCTTTTGCTGCTTCAGTCAAGCGCGAGAATATTCTGGAATGCGAACTGATTGGAATCCCTATTCAGGATTTTGCAGAAATTGCCTTGGTTGCCATGCAGGAGATTAGCGATGATCTGGGATTGTGAAATTATTTAAGTTTGTCGAGCATGCTCCAGTTAAATTTGTACCTAAAAACAGCCACGACCATCAGATTGTGAAGTTTACCCTCCTCATATTCCGAATTATTTAAATTTGTAAGTCCATATGTGGCCCGGGCTCCAAGCCCAAATCCATTTTTGAAATTATAACCGGCACCTACCGGTAAACCTAATTCGAATTTTTTAACCTGATCCTTGTAGTCATAACTTTCACCATTGTATTTGTCTTTGGCACCAATTAGTAAGCCGGGTTGTAACCCTGTCTCTCCGTAAAATCCATGGCCAAACTCATAACAATATAGAATTGGTAAATTCAGGTATGCTAAATTGACTGATCCTGAGGATTCAGGATCTTCATATTTAGATCCTTGAAAGGAAATGTTTAAACCGGAATTAATAGATGACTTTTCATTCAGTTCCATAACTTTAGTTTCAAATCCTACCTGTGCCCCGACCGGGTCAACATAACTGATTTCATGGCCAGGCCAAACAATTACCGTTTTTCCGATCGAAACATCAAAATAGCTGTACGGATAGGATTGTTTTTTTTCAATACAACAGGATTGTAACAAATAGCCAACAAGAAGTAAAAGGATAAATTTTTTCATGACAAATGGATTTAGAATGTGATTAAAAAAGGATACAAAAAGATAAACAGAATGCGTTAGTTTCTTAATATTCTATTGTTTATGCACATGAACTATTCCATTATCAGAGCTTTGGCCGAATAAATTTTCATACGATTATTTTAAAGTTTGGATATATCCCGAACTTTAAAATATTGAGAATGGGTTTTGAGGGGCTGGATAGAAATTGTTTTCTATAAGGAATTCCGGCGGATAAAACGGAAGGGGCTTTTGCTTCGCCCGAAATTTTGGGTCAGAATCATTTGGGCGGCCTGTTGGCCGATTTCTTCGTGGTTGGTTGAAATGGTCGTGATGCCATCACATAAAATTTCCTTTACCTGATTTTCGTTGTAGGCAACCACACCGCAGTCTTTGCCAAGTGTCCAGTTTTTTTGTTTTATTTTCCGGATAAAGGCATACAAATCGTCGTCAGAAATGATGATGTAGGCTTCTCCCTGCTGGATTTCGGTATCTTCGATGTTATCGATCACCGAACTGGCAAAATCATTAACCTGACAAAAGATTTTAAATCCCCGTACGATGTATGGCGGATAATATTCGTCGCGCGGGAAAATCAGGTTTAATTGTTTGTATTTCCGCAGTAAATCGAGTCCGCAGGCTAATGCCGACTGAATGTCTTTGTCGTATTCCTGATACACCACCGGATATTCTTTCAGTTCGTCCAGAAACCGGTCGACAATCAAAACCTTTCCTTGTGGAATTTTTTTTATGACCGTACTGATGTTTGCATTTTCGTTTCTGAAATGTGGCAGGATAACAAAATAGTCGTAGTTGTTGAGGTTATTGTTTACGATGGTTTCAAATTCGTCAAGATCGTAGTTGTAAATAAATACATCGATACTGGCTTTGGTTCCCATCGTACGAACGAAAGAGTAGTAAATGCTTCGTTTATAGTTGCTTAGCTTGTTAAAAATCAGGCAGATTTTGAGCTTCTTGCTCACATTAACTTTGTTGATGTAGTATCCCTTTCCCCTGACAGACAGAAGAATACCTTTTTTCTTCATGTAAACATATGCTTTCTCAACCGTGTCACGCGAGAGAAGTAATTCCTCGCTGGTTTCGTTGATCGACGGAATGCGTTGTCCCTGTTTGAAGATTCCAGCTTCAATGTCAGAAATAAACAAATCTACAACTTGCTTGTATTTTGGAACTTCCGATTCAGAATCAATTTTAAGACTATGCAGCATACCTTTTTGATTGAAAGCCCGAAATTACAAAAAAAAGGCAAACCGAACGTTTGCCTTTTTTTTGTATGGATTTTTGATAATACGGTCAGGACATGTCCTGACCGTACTATTTTAACACGACATGTCCTGACCGTATTTTAATTTATCAGGACAAGTACTGACCATACTATCTGTTTATTTCAGCGAATTCAGTTTTTCGCGCAGCAAGGTTGGAATTTCTGAAGGTTCTTTCGCAACCGGAACACCGGCTTTGTTGAAAGCCGCGATTTTTTCAGTAGCAGTACCTGATCCGCTGGAAATAATGGCACCGGCATGTCCCATACGTTTTCCCGGAGGTGCGGTCTGGCCGGCAATGAATGCCACAACCGGTTTGGTCATTTTTTCAGCAATAAACTGAGCGGCCTGTTCTTCGGCGTCGCCGCCAATTTCACCGATTAATACAACGGCGATGGTTTCAGGATCATTTTCAAAACGTTCCAGAAGATCGATGAAGTACAATCCGGCAACCGGATCACCACCAATACCAACTACAGTAGTTTGTCCGAAATCGTTCTGGGTAAGAAGATTTACCACTTCATAAGTTAAGGTTCCGCTGCGTGAAATAAATCCGATGTTACCTTCCTTGAAAATCATGGTAGGTAAAATTCCAACCAATGCTTCGCCTGGGGTGATTAATCCCGGGCAGTTTGGTCCAATTAGAAGAGTGCCGTTTTGTTTCAGTATTGGAGTTACCCGAATCATATCCTGAATTGGAACTCCCTCGCTGATGGCAACAACCAGTTTAATGCCGGCTTCCGAAGCTTCCAGAATGGCATCGGCAGCATAGGCTGCTGGTACAAATATAATTGAAGTGTTTGCACCTGTGGCTTTCACCGCGTTTTCAACCGAATTAAAAACCGGAACTCCTTCAACTACTTCACCTTCTTTTCCCGGAGACACACCGGCTACTACATTTGTTCCGTATTCGGTCATACGACCTGTATGAAATTTACCATCTCGCCCGGTTATTCCCTGAACAACCAGTTTTGTATCTTTATTTACTAAAATGCTCATCTGATTTTTTATTGATTATTGATTTTTGAATGGTCATTCTTTCTGATTAATGACTATCGTTTACTTAATTCGATTGCTTTTTGAGCAGCTTCGCTCATCGAGCTAACTGTTGGTAACCCGGTTTCTTTCAGTATTGCCAGGCCTTCGGCCGCATTTGTTCCTGAAAGCCGAACAACAATCGGCACATCGGTAATAATAATTTCCAAAGCTTTAAGCAATCCTCTGGCAACGTCGTCGCAACGGGTAATTCCTCCAAAAATATTGATCATAACCGCCTTCACATTCTTGTCTCCCAATAAAATATTCATGGCATCGATTACTTTCTGGGGATTGGAACTACCGCCAATATCCAAAAAGTTTGCAGGCGAACCACCATAAAGTTTAATCATGTCCATGGTAGCCATTGCAAGACCGGCACCATTCACCATACAACCGATATTTCCATCCAGTTTGATGTATGACAAGCCTTTTTCGTTGGCAGCAATTTCCTGTTTTTCATCTTCGTCAGGTTCGCGCAGGGCCAAAATTTTTGGCTGACGGAACAGGGCATTGTCGTCAAAATTCATTTTTCCATCGATGGCTAAAACTTCGTTGTCGGTAGTTAAAATCAACGGATTAATTTCAGCCAGTGTGGAGTCTGTTTCAATAAATAATTTATACAGTTTTACAAAAATTGATGCAGCTTTCTGGGCTTGTTTGGCATCTCCAAAAAGTTGCAGGGCAATGTTTCGGGCCTGATAATCCAGAAGACCGGTTAAAGGATTAATCTGAAACTTAATGATTTTTTCAGGATTGGTTTTGGCAACTTCCTCGATTTCAACGCCACCTTCGGCACTGGCCATCAGGATTACACTTTTGGTGTTCCGGTCGTTTATCAAACCTACATAAAATTCTTTTTCAATATCGGCAGCTTTGGTAACCAGTACTTTTTCAACGGTCAGACCTTTAATGTCCATTCCCAGAATCTGTTTCCCGGCATTAATGGCCTCTTCAACGTTTCTGGCCAGTTTTACCCCGCCTGCTTTTCCTCGTCCACCGGCCAGAACCTGCGCTTTAACCACCACCATGCAATTTAATTCTTTAGCCGCATGTTCTACTTCTCTTACCGTGTAGCATAAAACGTCAGCGGGTACAGGAATGCCATAATTCCTGAAAATTTCTCTGGCTTGATATTCATGAATCTTCATTTCAAACTAAAATTTTGGTTAGTATTCTGATTTTTTTATAATAAAATAACAAGATAATTTGTTTATTCTGAATGGTATATCACGATGGTTAGTTATGTTGTGTTCAAAACTTACTTTAGCATTTATTATCGCTTTTAAATATCTGGATAATTAGATAAAGCAGAACCATTCTTTTTACATTTTTAAAACATATCAACATTTCAAAATTGGTTTGGTTTTTAAAATTTGAAGAAGATTAAAGGAAATTAAAGATCTTTAAAATATATCTGATTTTCCTCAGCCATTATAGCTTTTTAAAACTTGTTTCTTGACTTGTTAAACATTTTTAGTCTATTTTTGCGGCAATAAAATCTACATCATGCTTGAAGAAATTAAACAGGTGCTGCAACAGGAAGCAGAAGCTATCCTGAATATTCCGGTGAATGAATCTTTTGAAAAGGCTGTCGCTATCATAGAAGAACGTGTTCACCAACTCAAAGGCAAACTGGTTGTTTCCGGAATGGGAAAAGCGGGCCAGATTGCCCTGAATATTGCCACGACATTCAGTTCAACCGGAACTCCGGCAGTTTTTCTTCATCCGAGCGATGCCCAACATGGTGATTTGGGCGTGGTTCAGCCAAATGATGTTTTGCTGCTGATTTCCAATTCAGGAAAAACACGCGAAATTCTTGAACTGGTCGATCTGGCCGAAAATCTTCATCCGAATCTCCCGCTGATCGTGATTACCAGCAATTGCGAATCGCATCTGGCAAAAGTTGCTGATGTTTGTATAGCAACCGGAAATCCAAAGGAAGTCTGCATCCTGGGTTTGACTCCAAGTACTTCGACAACTGTTATGACCGTGATTGGCGATGTGTTGGTGGTGATGATGATGAAACGCATCAAGTTCAGCAACGAAGAATACGCCAAACGTCATCATGGCGGCTATCTGGGCGATAAATCGCGTCGTCAGGCTGGTTTGAATAAATGAAGTTGTTTTGTTGTATTGATCGTGTAAGGAATTGGAATAATTTACGTAGAGACACACCGCCGTCTCTAGCAAAAAAAAGATATGCGCATTTTAAAGGAAAACACCATTGGATTGGTGATTGATATTCAGGAACGACTGGTTCCGGTGATGGAGGAAAGCGAACGATTTGTTGAAAACAGTAAAAAACTGATCCAGGGTCTGAAGATTCTTGGTTTGCCGTTGCTGGTGACTCAGCAGTATACCAAAGGATTAGGAGAAACAATTGAGGAAATTCGATCGGTAATCGACGATTTTCAGTACATCGAAAAGAGAGATTTCAGTTGTTTTGATGAACCTGTATTTGCAGAAAAACTGGCTTCTTCAGGAGCAATAAATGTAATTATTTGCGGAATCGAATCGCATGTGTGCGTGCTGCAGACCGCCATCGACCTGAAAGCTGCCGGTTACAATCCTGTGGTGGTTTTTGATTGTGTTTCATCGCGGTCGTTCGATCATGTTGACCTGGCTGCCGAACGTTTCCGCTACGAAGGAATTATGATGACTTCCGGCGAATCCATCTTATTTGAACTGACCAGAAGTGCCGGTGCTCCCGGATTTAAAGACATTTCGAAACTGGTGAAGTAAGTGTTTTCCCTAAAATAGTTTAGGCAGCTAAATTTAATCTTTGGATTGATTTAGCTGCCTTTTTTTGTTTTTCAATCCCAAAGTCAGCGACAGCAGATCTGGGATGGATTAAACGAAATTGATTCCCAAAAGTCAAAGTCAGACTGCGCCATATTTTTTGTATTTTGCAGAATCAGACTAAAACCGAAAAATCAACTACCTATGAAAAACTACAAACTAAATTTCATCTTCTTTTTTTCTTTGTTTCTACTTGGATCCAATCTTTCTTTTGCACAGGTAAAAGTTGCTGATTTTGCTGCAAACTGGCCCGAATGGCGTGGTTTGTATAATTCAGGAGCCGCAATAAAGGGAAATCCTCCGGTTGAATTCAGTGAAATAAAAAATGTGAAATGGAAAATTGAAATTCCGGGGAAAGGCCATGCGACACCCATTATCTGGGGAAATCAGATCATCGTTCAAACCGCGGTTCCAACCGACCGGAAAAAAGAAAAAACTGAAACTACGGACCTGACCAATCAAATGGCACCCACACAAACCGACCTGATTCACCAGTTTACAGTTATTTCAGTGGATAAAACTTCAGGAAAAATAAACTGGCAAACCGTGGTGAAAGAAGAGGTGCCTGCCGAACGGACACACGAGCTGGGGAGCTGGGCATCCAATTCACCGGTTACCGATGGTGAAAATATCTATTCACTTTTTGGGTCGCGCGGTTTGTATTGCCTGGAAATGAATGGTAAAATTAAATGGCAGCGTAATTTTGGGCCGATGGAAATTGTGGCCAGTTTTGGTGAAGGCAGTTCGCCTGCAGTTTACAAAGACAAACTATTTGTGCAGTGGGACCACCAGGGACAATCGTATTTGTATGCGCTCGATAAAAAAAGCGGAAAGGATGTCTGGACCGATACCCGTGACGAAATTACCTCCTGGGCTACTCCGCTTGTGCTCGAAGTAAATGGTAAAGCACAGGTGATTACAAGCGCCACCAATAAAGTACGAAGTTACGATGCCGAAACCGGAAAAATTATCTGGGAATGTACCGGCATGACCCGCAACGTAATTCCCAATCCAATGTACTCCGACGGCATTTTATACCTGATGAGCGGATTTCGCGGAAATGCTGTCATGGCGGTTGATCTGGCTAAAGCCAGCGGCGACATCACCGGCAGTCAGGCTATTCTGTGGCAATACAACCAGGATGCACCGTACACTCCAAGTCCGGTTTTAATGGATGGAAAATTGTATTTCCAGAAAGGGAATTCCGGAGTTTTAACCTGCCTGGATGCACAAACCGGAAATGTAATTTACAGCAATCAGAAAATTGATGGCATCACGAATATGTTTTCGTCGCCAACCAGTTGCGGCGATAAAATTTATTTTGCAGCAACCGGAATCATCGATGTGGTAAAGGCTGGAGCAGAATTTTCGTTGCTGGCAAAAAATACGCTGGACGATACTTTTGAAGCTTCACCGATAATTGTTGGAAATGACCTGTTTTTGCGTGGAGCTAAATCATTGTACTGTATTTCGGAAAAATAGAAGGTTGATTTCTGAATTTGGGTTACCTTCAGGTAAAATAGTTTTCCGGATAATCTGCCGATGGCCTACGAATTAAGGCTTTTCCCAAATAAAAAAAACGACAAACGCTTTCTAATCAATTTTGAAAGCGTTTGTCGTTTCCTGACGCCGGATTTGGTTAGCGAAACTTATGCGAGTTATACTATTCCGCGCTGTTTTTTGATCGTTTCCCAGGCTTCGTTTACTTTCTGGAACTTTTCGTTTGCTGCATCCTGAATTTCCTTTCCCAGATAATGCACTTTATCCGGATGGTATTTTACGGCCATTTTCCGGTAAGCTTTTTTCAGTTCCTCATCCGAAGCTGAAGGATCAACTTCCATAATTTTGTAAGCAGCATCTGTATTGGCAACAAACATCGATTCAATTGACTGGTAATCCTTTTCACTGATTCCCATTTTCTGGGCTATGTGTGCAATCAGTTTATGTTCCATTTCGTGGACCATGCCATCGGCTGCAGCAATTCCGAAAAGAAAATGCAAAAGCTGTAACCTCGACGACATGTCCATGTTTTTCGCAATCTGCTGACAAACCTCGGCAACGGGAATGTTTTGTTGTAACAGGTCGCGCAAAATTTTGATGGCTTCGTTTGCTGCATCAGCTCCAAACGACCGGACAAAAAATTGCCTGGTATAATCCAGTTCCGATTTCAGAACTTTTCCATCGGCTTTCATGACTGCCGCAACCAGGACCAAAAGGCTCATGATGTAACCACCCTGAGTGGTTGGCTGGCCCGGCTGGTAGGCTTTTCCGGCCTGAATTACCTGGCCGTTATCCAATACCGATCCAACTACAAATCCAACAATTCCTCCAATTGGTCCGAAGAAAGCCCATCCCAGACCACCGGTAATCCATTTTCCAAACTTAGGCATATGCTCTTATTTTTTTGTCAATATCTACAATTTGCGGAACGATAAGTTCATCGTCGTTATTGCTGATCAGAAAATCAGCCAGTTTAATCCGTTCTTCATCGGTCCATTGGTTTTTTATCCGCTCCATTACCAATTCCGGAGATAAATGATCACGTTTTAGCACCCTCGAAATTCGCTGGTCCTGGTTGGCAATTACTGCAATGGTTTTGTCCATGAGTTTATAAAATCCACTTTCGAAAAGTATCGCTGCTTCATGAATCACGTAGGGTGAATCCTGCTTGTCGCACCAATCCGAAAAAGCTTTTCGAACAGCCGGATGTACAATTTGGTTCAGTTGAGCCAGCAAAGATGGATTGTTGAATACAATTCCGGCTAGGTATTTTCGGTCGATGGTATGATCGGGCAGGTAAACGGCCTCTCCAAACAAACGAATCAGCTGAAATGCAATCTCCGGATCTGTATTCATTAAACGTTTGGCTTCGAGGTCGGCTTCAAAAACCGGGATACCCAAAACCGAAAAGATACGGCAAGCTGTACTTTTTCCACTTCCAATTCCTCCGGTAATACCAATTTTTATCATCTCGCTAATTTTCAATCAGGTACTCGAGTTCTTCGGGCGTAATTTTAAGTTCATAAATAAAGGCAGGTGCCGATTCTGTGGTAATTTTTAAACGCTGTTTACCCTGCAGGATATTGTTAAAGTCAACGGTAAGTTTAAAATCCTCGGGATGAATTCCGGCGAAACGGCTTAAACCAACCTGAAATGTTACTTTCACTTTTGCCGGAAAGAGTTTGACATTCGTTTCTTCGGGTTTATTAATAACGGAAACAGGTACGGTTTGTTGAGTCTCGGTGTATTCTTCAACCGGAACTTTGATGAGAACTGAAGGGTTTTCAGTATAAATGTTATTTACAGCAGCCACATTTATTTTTTCCTCAATGGACTCGAATACCATCGAGTAACGTTTACCTTCGGTTTTTATTTCCTGAAGTGTGTCCAACATCGATTTTGGCCCGTTTACCAGAATGGAATCGGGTTCTGTTTTAATTTCTCCGGAAATCTGATATTGTTTTTTTAGGTTTAGTTTAACATTGGGCACCACTTTTAAACGTTTCTGGCTCGTTTTGTCGAAAGCGAAAATCAGGGTATCGGGATTCATGCTCAGAATTTCGACATCGTTAGATAGCCGGGCTGACAGCTCATTCAGGAATTGACGGGATGGAATGGCGAAATAATTACGACGGTTTTCCTTCATCCGGTTGTCTGTCAGTTCGTTTACGTCGAATTCGAGCGGCATAAATAAAAAACTGAGTTCCTGCCGCAGCAAGGTAAAACCGTGGGCTTTTATTGTCAGTTCAAATTTGTCGGGCAATTTGTTTGATAAGGTTTTGTTGTTCGGAAAGTTGACATAGCTTACCGGAGCAACCAGGTCGATGGTGTAGGTTTTGCCAAGTGCATTCAGGAACCAGAAACCCGTAGCAATAGCAACGCATACCAGGTAGGCGGCCACCCGTTTGTCGTTGCGGAAATATACCTTTTTCAGGTAGGTAAAAGTTCTGTTGAACCAATTTGTTTTCACCCTGAAGTTTTAATTTTTTATAGTCTTTAAACTATTGGTGTTTTGCCGCTTAATAAATTATTGTCAACCGGCAATTATTTTCCATGGCATCAAAGATAAATAAAAAGGGCCGACAAGTTGCCGGCCCTATAAATTTTCAAATGCTTCAATTATTTCTGAGCAGCAACGTCAGACATATCTCTTACCAGAGCAGCTTTGTCAACTCTAAGTTTTACATTGTCGTCAACCTGAAGAAGTACGGTGTTGTCTTTTATCTCAATTATTTTTCCATAGATTCCGCCTGTTGTGACCACTTTGTCGCCCTTAGCCAGGCTGTTGCGGAAAGCAGCAACTTCTTTCTGTTTTTTCATTTGTGGTCTGATCATGAAAAAGTAAAATACTACGATAATCAGAACCAGGGGAAGAAATGTCATGATTGGATTTGCTTCAGCACCTTGTGCCGGCTGTCCCATTAATAGATAATTCATTTTTGAATAATGTTTTTATTAATTTATAAATTGTTCGTTTTTTTTATCGGTTTAAAGCAGTTAACTGTTTAATTCAATGACCTCATTCGTAACGTTGGCTTTAATGTAAAGCTCTTTTTTATTTTCTTCGGCATTCGAGAAGATCGTGATTGTTTTCAATTGCCTGCCAACTTCGCCTGCCGAATTGTAAATTACCTCAATCTGACCTTCCTGTCCTGGGTCGATATTTTTTTGTGGAATGTTCACTTCCATGCAGCCACAGCCCGAATCAATGTCAGTAATTATTAATGTTTTTGTTCCTTCGTTCCTGAAAATAAAGGTGAAAGAAACAACCTCACCGGCAGTAAGCGGACCAAAATTATGCAAATCTTCTGAAAAGACAAATTTAGCAAGTCCGGATTCATGCAGGTTTTTGGCAGGTTCAGTTTTTTTTGTTCCGGAACTGCATGCTCCAAGTACCAAAACAAATAATACAAAACTCCATGCTCCAAGCTCGAAGCTCCACGCTTTTTGCTTCATATTTTTAACTTTTGCCTTAAAATCATTCGCTTACTTCTTCGCCGATTAAACCGCGGCCAGCTTTGATGATCTTGTTTTCCTTTTTCAGGTCTTTCAGGGCTTTATCAAGTATCCCGTTAATAAAGTTCCGGCTTTTTTCGGTGCTGTAGTATTTCGAAAGTTCGATGTATTCGTTCATCGAAACTTTGGTTGGAATCGATGGGAAATACAGGAATTCGGTTAAAGCCAGTTCCAGAATCAGGTTATCCATGAAGGCAATTCGCTCGATATCCCAGTTTACAGTGTGCTGTTTGATCATTACCAGGTTTTCGGTGTGATTCAGCACGACTTTCCGGTACAGATCTTTGGCGAACTGGCGGTCTTCATCGTCTTTGTACATGGGTAAAAGTGCCTGATTGTCGTCACTGAATTCCTTAAACTTCTTGAATGTTTTCAGAATCATGCTGACCACAAAATCCAAATCATCATTCCAGTAAATACTTTGCTCTTCAAGCAGAATTTCAATGTCTTCATTTTCCAGAATCAGGTATTTGAAGATGTCTTCAACCAGTTTCCGGTCGTCGGCATAGGTGTTCTGGGCCGAAGCCATATATTCTTTATAAAATTCCTGATCAAGGAGCGACAGATATAATTTACGGATCAGGTCCTCTTCGTCATTCCAGCTTAGTTTGGATGCTTCCAGGTATTTATTCAGCGAAGTATTTGATTTTAGTTGCCGGATGAGCCGGTTGTTGACAAAACGGGTGTTTGGAGCAAGGTCGATGCTGGTTGGCCGGTGCTTTTTCATTCCCAGATCGATGCGGTCTTGTGCGAACTTTTCAATTTCGATCACTAATCCCATCAGGTAATGGTAAAGATCGTATGTTTTCTGCAGACTGAAAAACAGTTCTTTTTCAGTGCTGTTGATTGAAGTTTCAGGTGATGTAAAGAACGCGTACAGTATTTGCAATACTTTGATTCGAATTATTCTTCTGCTAATCATTGTCTTAGAACCCGTTTAAATATGGGTTGCAAAGTTAGACTTTTTTCTCATATCTGCTGATGCCGGATATAATTTCTTGATATTCGCTTGCCTGAAAGTCTCACTACAGGAGTAACAGATCCCACCTGCCCGGAACGAAAAGGAATGATAATAAGGAGTAATTATCCTGAAATATAACTGTTTGATATTTTTTTTTTGTGGCAAAATATTGATGGATTTTTACTCCGGAGAAGCAGAACTATTCTGGTTTCTGTTTGTCAGTCTAGATTGTTTAAGTTGTTGGTACTGCTGCTGATCCATTCATCTTGAGTCGTGGCTTGATTCGGTTTTCCCGGATTTTCAGCACTTGTTATTTCTGTGTTAAGTTCTGTATCTTTCCAATTCCCGTCGTCTGAATCGTCATCCGGTTCATTTTCCCAACTGGCTGCCGGCCGGGCAGGCCCCTGATGCCGGTAATACCAGGCTAACATCAATCCGCTGGCCGATCCCCACAAATGACTTTCCCACGAAATTTCAGGATTAATTGGGAAAATTCCCCAAAACATACTGCCATAAAGAAAAATAACGATGATCCCGACAGTGAGCAGGTTGGCGTCTTTTCGAAACACTCCGGAGAAGAAAAGAAAGGATGCGAGTCCATAAACAATTCCGCTTGCCCCGATGTGCCATGATTCGCGCCCTCCCAGCCAGACACAAATTCCGGAGAGGATGTAAATCAGGAAAAATATCCGGTAAGCCAGCCTGCGGTAAAAATACAGCAGGGTGAACATCAGGATCAGGAAAGGTACTGAATTGGAGATCAGGTGATCGAAGCTGCCATGAATAAACGGGGAAAAGATAATTCCCGGCAGGCCTTTCAGATTCAGTGGTAAAATGCCAAGGCTGGTTAAATCCAGATTCAGAACGTTTTCCGCGATTTTTACCAGCCAGAACAACACGATAATTCCGAGCGGAATCAGCAAACTGTATTTGAAAATTTTCTTTGCTGTTTCCTTATCAAGGGGTTCGTGGTTTCTGGGGTAATAATCGAATAGTGGCATTTATACCAGTGATTTAATCAGCTCGGTGAAATTCAAAATGTCTTCTTCTTTCGTGTCAAAAGAGCACATCCAGCGCACTTCGTTCCGACGTTCGTCCCACATGTAAAAAAAGTATTTCTCCTGAAGCAGTGGTATAATTTCAGGAGGAACAATGGCGAAAACCCCATTGGCTTCAACTTCCTGAGTCAGCTGAATGGCGGGAAGTTCGCGCACTTTTTGCTCCAGCAGTTTGGCCATCCGGTTCGAATGTGCCGCATTTCGTTTCCAAAGATCGTCGTTGAAATAGGCCAAAAACTGCGTGCTGACAAACCTCATTTTCGAGAACAACTGCATGCTTTGTTTGCGGATGTATTTGGTGTTTTCCGACAATTCAGGATTGAAAAACAGCACCGCTTCTCCCATCATCATCCCGTTTTTTGTGCCCCCAAACGAAAGAACATCAACTCCGGCATCGACTGTAAATGCCCGGAACGGAAGATCGAGCGCCACCGCCGCATTGGCCAGTCTGGCCCCATCCATGTGCACATAAAGACCATATTGGTGGGCCAGGTTGGTAATTGCCCTGATTTCGTCGACCGAATAAACGGTACCGAGTTCGGTGACTTGTGAAATCGAAATTATTTTTGGCTGCGAATGATGTTCAAAACCGAATCCGTGCAAATATTTGCTGATCCCTTCCGGAGTGATTTTGCCTTTGATTGTGGCCACCGGCAACAATTTACAGCCGGTAAATTTTTCAGGGGCACCACATTCATCGACCTGGATGTGTGCAGTTTCTGCACAAATTACCGAATGAAATGAATTTGTCATGGTTGATAAACTCAACACATTGGCACCGGTTCCGTTGAAGACAAAATAAACATCAGTCTGTTCGCCAAACTCTTGCTTGAACCGATCGACAGCCTGAGCCGTTAATTCGTCGCCACCATACCCAACAGCATGTCCCTGGTTGGCAACTGTCAGTGAATTTAGAATTTCAGGATGGATTCCTGAATTATTATCGCTTGCAAAACCTCGTTTCATAATCGAATTGTTGTAATTTTAGTGTTCGTCACAAAATGTGACAGTTTTTTTGGTTTGATGTTGGATTTTATTCGGTAAAAAATCAGCGTATAAATGAACTGAAAAAAATAAGTCAAACAAAATGGAAAAATCATTAAAATTAAGCGAAAAGTTATTTTGTCTGGCAGTAAATCCGAAGAAGGGTGGCATTTTTCTGAATGCTTCTTCCGCATTGGGCATGACTTTGACAGGAACCGTCTTTATGGAACTATTGAATAAAGACCTGATAACAATTCAGAACAAAGCGGTGCACCTTCAAAAAGTGGCTATTCAGAATGACGGGATTCATGAGTTTTTCCTGAATCCAATCCGGCGAAGAGAAAAGGACCGGAAAATCAGGATGTGGATTTTGATTTTTAATGTGAAAAACCGCAGGATTCAAAAACTTTTTATCCGTGATCTGGTGCGAAAAGGAGTTTTAAGAACGGAAGAAAGACGGATTCTGTTTGTTCCCTACGAAAAGGTTTTCCTGATGGATCGGGCCCTGGTTGACTCGATCCGGAAAGAAGTGGAAGAAGCAGCCCTCGGCATTGGAAACCCGACTGACGAATCGTTGCTGCTTGCAGTGATGGTTGCTAAAACGAATCTGCTTACGCAAATCATCCCCGATCGCCAGCGCCGGAAGGAAGCTGTAGCTAATTTGAAAAAACTTCCGGAATCTGACATTTCGAAAGCAGTTCGGGAAGCTATACAAATGGTTCATACCGCAATTGTTTATACTGCTTCGTAGTTTCGAAGGTATAACATTGATTTGCTTTATAACTTAAAAACAGGATTCCAGTATACCAGAAAAATGAAATCAGGTCAAAATAAAACATCAAAGAAGGAATTAATTTTTAGGATGAATCCCAGAATTACCTCGCTGGAAATCTTGCTGGAAGTTCTGGTTGGCTTGCTTGTCGCGTTTTGTTGGATTTGGGTTAATATTAATTATTCCGGATTGCCCGATAAATATCCTGTTCATTTTACCGATACCGGTATGCCTGAAAGTTTTGGCAGTAAATCAATAATCGTTATTTTACCAACACTGTCAACCGGATTGTTCATTCTACTGATTGCACTCAATCGATTTTCTGTAAAAATTAAAAAGCCTTCCCGAATTTCTCTTAAAAAAGTGCAAACTCGTTATTATTCTTCTATTCGTATTGTTAGCTTCTATCTTTTAATTGTTGTGCTGGTATTTTTGTTTTTTACCCTTCTGATGATTGAATCTGCCAGGGGAGAGATTCGGGGAATCGATTCATCGCTAATATCGGTGGTAGAAACACTGTTTATTATTCCATTAATACTCGTATTAAATAATACTTTTCATGCTGTAAATCATCCCGCTAATTCACATTAAACTAATTTTATGGAAAAAGTAAACGTTTTTTGGTTCCGTCGCGATTTTCGGGTGGACGACAATCATGGATTCTTTGAAGCATTGAATTCAGGTTTGCCGGTGATTCCGGTTTTTATTTTCGATCCGGCGATCCTTTCCAGGTTTCCCGATCCGACTGATCCACGAATGACGTTTATTCATCGTTGTCTGAGCGAATTGAATCTAGAATTTAAAAAATACAACAGCAATCTTCAGGTATATATTTCTTCTCCTGAAGTCGTTTTTGCTCAGTTGGCGGCCAAATATTCCATTCAAACTGTATATGTAAACACCGATTATGAACCTTCTTCCATTGTACGTGATCTAAAAGTCGAACGAATTCTTCAGGATCACGGAATTGAACTGGTGAGTGCAAAGGATCAGGTCGTTTTTCATCACAATGAAATTGTTAAAGGCGATGGGTCACCTTACACAGTTTTTACTCCCTACAGTAGAAAATGGAAAGAGAAGCTTTCAGGAAACAACCTGCATTTTTACGAAAGTGAAAAACTGCTTTCAAACCTGAAACATCTGTCGTCGGACTATTTTCCTGAATTAAGTGAAATTGGTTATCAGGTTCAGGATATTGATTTTGCTGATAAAAAAGCGGACAAAAAATTGATCGAAAATTATGCCCGGACCCGTGATTTTCCGGCCCTGAATGGGACCAGCAGGATTGGGATTCACCTGCGGTTTGGAACCATTTCAATTCGTAAACTCACCCAATTTGCACAAACTCATTCTGTTGTATTCCTGAACGAACTCATCTGGCGGAACTTTTACATGGATATTTTGTGGCATTTCCCTTATGTAGTCGACCGGTCGTTTAAACCGGCTTACGATTTTATTCCCTGGAGAAACGATAAGGCCGAATTCGAAGCCTGGTGCTCGGGCCAAACGGGTTATCCGCTGGTAGACGCCGGAATGCGCGAACTCAACGAAACCGGCTACATGCACAATCGGGTGAGGATGGTGGTTGCCAGTTTCCTCACCAAACATCTGCTGATCGACTGGCGCTGGGGTGAAGCCTATTTTGCATCCCGGTTGCTCGATTACGAATTGGCTTCGAACAATGGCGGCTGGCAGTGGGCGAGTGGTTCGGGTTGCGATGCCGCCCCATATTTCCGGGTTTTTAATCCTGAATTGCAAACAAAAAAGTTCGATCCTGAATTGAATTATATCCGAAAATGGATTCCTGAATATGGAACTTCTGCCTACCCCAAACCACTAGTTGAACATGCTTTTGCTAGGAATCGGGCGATTGAAACCTATCGGAAGGCATTGAAATAATGTGTTTGGGTTACGGGTGGGGCACAAAGCCTGAATATAATACTGGTAAAGACGCACGGCTGTGCGTCTTTACAAAATGCCGCACATCAGTATAAAAATCCGTACGTCTCAATCGGACCGTATTTTACAGGTTGGACTTTTCTTCAGGTAAATTTAAATGCATGGAATATTTTACTGCAAGGTAAACGATCCGAATAATCAAAATTTCAGGCAAAAAAAAGCGACCCCTTTGCAAGAGCCGCTTCAAATCGATCAATCAATTAGAAGGTCTATTTTTTAATCCAGCTTACAATTTCATCATCGTCGGGCTTGGTTTTCGAATAATATACATTCACCAGTTTGCCGTTTTCATCAATCAGGTATTTCTGAAAGTTCCATTTCACTTCCGAATCCATCACACCATTCTTGTCTTTACTGGTCAGCCACTGGTAAAGCGGATCCATGTCATCACCTTTTACCGAAATTTTCGACATCATCCGGAATGTTACGCCATAATTTTTTTCGCAGAACTCGGCAATTTCCTCATTGGTGCCTGGTTCCTGTTTCATGAAGTTATTGGCCGGAAATCCAATGATTGTAAATTTGTCGCCACCATAGGCTTTAAAAACTTCTTCAAGTTGTTTGTATTGTGGAGTGAATCCACATTTTGAGGCCGTGTTTACCACCAGCACTTTTTTCCCTTTCAGGCTGGATAAATCAAAATCGTTTCCTTCTATGTCTTTAACCTTGAAATCATAAAACGATTTTTGACTAAATACTGCTGAAGAGAGTAATATCAGACTAAAAATTAATACCAGGTTTTTCATGTTTTTCTGTTTATGTTTGAACTGAAAATGAAACAATTCAGGATTGGAAAAAGTTTTTATTAAACTTTGAAAGTCTTCATTTCTCTAATTGTTTTCCGGTTATTCCTTTTTCTGTTGATAAGTTTCAACTTTGCCGATCGATCAGAATTTGTATATTTGGTCGATTATTTCAGGAAGATTTATGGAGAATTTTATTGTTTCAGCACGAAAATACAGGCCCGATACGTTTCAGACTGTTGTTGGTCAGGCTTCGATCACCTCGACGCTAAAAAATGCGATTAAAAACAGTCAGCTTGCACATGCCTATTTATTCTGCGGTCCGCGTGGAGTGGGTAAAACAACCTGTGCACGTATTTTTGCGAAAACAATCAATTGCCAGAATCTGACTGCTGAAATTGAACCCTGTAACGAATGCGAATCCTGTAAGGCTTTCAACGGAAGCCGTTCCTACAACATTCACGAACTCGATGCCGCTTCGAACAATTCGGTTGACGATATCCGGAACCTGACAGATCAGGTTCGCATTCCGCCGCAAATCGGGCATTACAGTGTTTACATCATCGATGAGGTCCACATGTTGTCGTCACAAGCTTTTAACGCTTTCCTGAAAACACTGGAAGAACCACCTCGACATGCTATTTTTATTCTGGCAACCACCGAAAAGCATAAAATTATACCCACGATCCTGTCACGCTGTCAGATTTTTGATTTTAACCGCATCCGGATTGGCGACATTGCCGGTCATTTGTCGCATGTAGCAAAAAGTGAAACGGTTACCATCGAAGGCGAAGCGCTGAATGTAATCGCGCAGAAAGCCGATGGTGCCATGCGTGACGCCTTGTCGATCTTCGACCAGATTGTAAGCTTTTCAGGAAAAAGCATTTCGTATAAAGATGTTATTTCGAACCTGAATGTACTCGATTACGATTATTATTTCCGTCTGGTTGATTTATTCCTGAAGAATGACGTTTCAGGAAGCCTGCTGCTTTTTAACGAAATTCTCGATCATGGTTTCGAAGCGCACCATTTTATAACCGGTTTGAGTTCGCACTTCAGAGATGTGCTGGTATGTAAAGATCCGATAACCATTCAACTGCTCGAAGTAGGTGGCGAAATCCGGGAGAAATATAAAGTTCAGGCTGCACGTTGCGAAAGCGATTTCCTGATTGGTGCCCTGCAGATTGCCAACGAATGTGATCTGCAGTATAAGGCCAGCCAGAACAAAAGACTTCTGGTTGAACTGGCTGTTATAAAAATCGCACAACTCACCTTAAAAAAAAAATAACTGACGGTACTGAAGATCCGGCACTGGAACCCATCTTTGGTGTCTCAGATCAACCGGCTGAAAGGCCTGTTTCCACAACAAATACGGCTCAGGAATCAAAACCTGCAGCACCACCCGTGATCAAAATTGAGCCGGTTGAAAAAGTGTCGGCGGTTAAAGTGGTCCGTCGGGTAGGCAACTTATTTTCACCTTCGATTAAAGACGCGATAGCAGGAAATGTGGCCGAAGAAAAGACTGAAGTTGTTGTTGAGAAGAATGAATACAGGCAGGATGAAATTTATTCCGAATCGTTTACTCAGGAACAATTGAATGTTAAATGGAATGAATACCTGGAACAAATTTCCGATCGCCCCAATCTGCGCTCAACACTTTCAAATGTTCCTGAATTGTACGATGGAAATAAGTTGCTCCTGAGAATTGGGAACTCTGTTCAGGAAGAAGAAGTGAGGTTGATAAAAATGAATCTGCTCCTGTTTCTGCGGAAAGAATTACGGAATTCAGAATTGGAATTAATCACGCGGATTGAAAAGATTGAATCGGAACGGATGTTTTATTCCGACTCCGAAAAATTGCAGATGATGATGCAAAAGAATGCAGTATTAAATGACCTGAAACAAAAATTTAATCTTGATTTTAATGGCTAATTATTAAATTGGTCTGAAGTTTTTGTTTGATTTTAAAATACATTTTCAGGTTCAATCCGATATGCAAGGTAAAATTTTGTACTTTTATTCAAAATTGAAAAACAAAAAGCTATGATAAAGAAAGAAGTACTTGATGCATTAAATAATCAGATCAATGCGGAATCATATTCGGCTTATATGTATTTGTCGATGGCAGCATATTTCGAAGAAATGGGACTGTCTGGTTTTGCGCACTGGATGAAAATCCAATACCAGGAAGAAGCAGCACATGCCTTGAAATTTTTCAACTATGTAACCGAACGTGGTGGTAAGGTGGTATTAAAAGCGATTGACCAGGTTCCGGTTGAATTCGACGGAATTGTGGATGTGTTTGAAAAGACCCTGACACACGAACTTCATGTAACTGAACTGATCAATAACCTGATGAACGTGGCCATTGCAGCCAGCGATCATGCCTCGCAAAGTTTTTTTAAGTGGTTTGTCGACGAACAGGTGGAAGAAGAAGCCAATGTGGAAAAAATTCTGTCAACCTTGAAACTGATAAACGGACAGGGTAATGGTATTTTTATGATGGATCGTGAAATGAATCAAAGAGTCTTTGTTGATCCAAACCTGGCAGTATAAATTTTCAATATCGATAATTTATTAAAAGGCTGCCTATTCGGTGGCCTTTTTTATTGCCCGTATTTCATTTTTTTTACATTTTTAGACCATAAAATAGCGGCTATGAAGAACGAGATGATTGAAAAGGCCTATTCTGAATTTTACGGGATATGTAAATCGAACCTTCCGGAGAAAGACTTGCCTAAAATTCAGGAGACTTACGAATTGGTTTATGATGTTTTTGGGGAAAGAAGTTTTGAATCCGGCGAAAATATTGTCATTCACTGCATCGACGTTGCCCGTATTGTTGTTCTGGAAATAGGGCTTGGTACCGATACTGTAATTGCGGCCTTATTACACAATGTATATTATCAGAATCAGTATATAAAAGAAATTGAGAATCGGTTTGGGATTCAGGTGTCGTCTATTCTGGAAGGCATGACAAAAATAAATGCCATGGGAACCGATACCGTGGAACTTCATTCTGAGAATTACAGGAAACTGATTTTGGCCATGGCTGGTGATGTGCGGGTTGTGTTGCTGAAGATAGCCGATCGCCTTCAGGTGATGCGAAAACTGGATAAACAAACCGAAACGGTCCGTACCAAAATAACCATCGAAACATCCTATTTGTATGCTCCCCTGGCACATCGGCTTGGTTTGTATTACGTAAATTCCGAATTGCTCGATTACTGCCTGAAATATCAAAATCCGGATGCCTATAAATTAGTTTCAGACCGGCTGGCTGAAACCGATCGCGAACGGGCAAACTTTGTTGCCGAATTTGTAAAACCAATTGAAAATAAACTGAATGCCCGGGGTTTTTCGTTTGAAATGAAAGCCCGGACTAAATCGGTAAATTCGATCTGGCGGAAGATGCAGACCCAGAAAGTTGATTTCGATGAGGTATTCGATTTATTTGCCATTCGGGTCATCCTGAATTCTGAACTTTCGAACGAAAAATCGGATTGCTGGCAGGTTTATTCCATAGTAACCGAAGAATATCAGTCGAATCCAAAACGTATGCGCGACTGGATTACCATTCCGAAAACCACCGGATATGAATCGCTGCATGCAACTGTTTTGGGACCTCACGGGAAATGGGTTGAGGTACAGATCCGCACACGCCGTATGGATGAGATTGCCGAAAAAGGATTGGCAGCCCACTGGAAATACAAAGGGGGCACCGGAACTTCAGAAATGGAAAAATGGCTGGCCAATGTTCGTGAGATACTTGAAAATCCGGAAATGAACATGGTCGATTTTATCGACGACTTTAAAATGGATGTTTATGCCGATGAAATATTTGTGTTCACACCCAAGGGCGATCTCCGGAAATTGCCGGCCGGAGCCACCTTGCTCGATTTCGCCTATGAAATACATTCAGGAGTTGGCGATCGGTGCGTAGGCGGAAAAGTGAACGGTCGAAATGTTACGCTTCGGCACCAGCTTAAAAACGGCGACCAGATTTCGGTTGATACAGCCAATCATCAGCGTCCCAAATTAGACTGGCTCGATTTTGTGGTTTCAACCAAAGCAAAAAACCGGATCAAAGCCAGTTTAAACGAAGAGGTAAAGCGTGAAGCCGACAATGGTAAAGAAATTTTGCTCCGGAAGCTGAAAAACTGGAAGATTGAATACAACGATGAAAGTATCCGGAAACTGCTTAAGGAATATAAGCTGAAACTGGCGCAGGACCTTTATTACAACGTTTCGACCGGAAAAATAGACACCCTTCAGATCAAGGAAATTTTAATTGGGAAGAAAGAGGAAACAGCCAAACAATTGCTTACGGAGAATTTATCCAAAGATAAAATTCAGGAACTCGAATTTGCCGGGGGGGATGATTACCTGGTAATTGACAACAACATCAAAAATGTAATTTACAAGTTGGCTCCGTGTTGTAACCCTATTTTTGGTGACGATATTTTCGGTTTTGTGACCATTAGTGAAGGAATAAAAATTCACCGGAAAGGTTGTCCGAATGCACCGCAAATGTTCGAAAGATATCCATACCGGATAATTAAAACCAAATGGCAGGATACTAAAAAGAGATCATCGTTTCAGGCAACAATTCGCATTGCAGGAACCGACGAAATTGGTATCGTGACCCAGATTTCGCATGTAATTTCGAAAGACATTGGTGTCCAGATGAGGTCGATCAACATTGATACAAACAATGGTGAATTTGATGGAACACTGCGGGTTTTCGTGAGCGGGCTTGATCACCTTGATTTTTTAATGAATAAACTTCGTGGGATTACCGGGGTCTTTTCAGTTTCAAGAGCAGATTAAAAAAGAACAAATTTGATGATTTTTGAAAGTAGATATGGATGCAGATTTTATACTGGCGAAACAGCTTTTTGAACAAAACGAAATCAAGCGCTCTTTAGCGGTTCTGAACGAATGTATTTCAGTTAATGTGTGTGATTATCAATCGTTTCTGTTGCGCGGACGCATTTTTTATAAAATGCAGAAATGGGGAAATGCCATGAATGATTATTCGTCGGTTTTGGAATTGGATCCGGATAATCAGGAGGCAAAAACCGGGCTTGAACTTACCCGGAATATCCTGGGGTATTTTAATCCGGATATGTTTAATCCCTGATAAAATCTACATATTCGGGTGTCGGCTGTTGTTAAAAAAACTAAATAGTGTTAATTAATTCTTAGTTTTTAGATACTTTATTGCTATTTTTGAAAACCTGAAAAAAAAGACGAAATATTTAATTATTAAAACCCATATAAAATTGATAAGAATTATGAGAAGATTATTTTTAGTATTTGCACTCTGTTTAGGCGCTGTAGTCGGATTTGCACAAGATGAAAAAACAGCAGTTGACCTTAAAAATGACGGAAATGAAGCATTGCGTGCAAAAAATTATGCTGGTGCTCTTGAACTTTATGAAAAAGCTTTAAGTAAATGGAATGCTGAACCACAGGATTCGGCACAGCTTGCATTGTATGATATGGCAACTGATACTGCTCTGGTATATAATATGGCTGTTTCGGCTTACCAGGCAAAATCATACGACAAAGCCATCAAATATTTGGATAACTCGATCGGAATGGGCTACAAAAAAGAAACTGCTTATTTGTATAAAGCATACACATACCGGAAAATGAAAAACGATGATGCGTATGTTAAAACCCTCGAAGAAGCTCTGTCGGTTACGCCGAACGACGATAAAGTAAAAGGTTTACTGGCGATTGTTTACATGAAAGATGCGAATGTGTTTTATTCAAATGGAGCTAAAATCCTGAAAGATGCTGCTGCTGATGTTGCTGCTGCCAAGTATAAAACTACCGATGATCCATACAAGGAAGCAGAAGCGAAAGCTAAAGACGAATTCAAGAAAGCCCTGCCAATTCTTGAGAA
>JBASYJ010000108.1:0-16325 GCA_049277435.1 Prolixibacteraceae bacterium | reverse complement strand
CGTTCTATGTTACGCAATTGGCTTTGCACTATTCCTCTGGTGTAATGTTCTGCTTTGTCAAAAAATTTCTTGGTGCGGTTGCAAAAAAACTGTCTATATGGGGCAAGGTGATCACTTAGCCTCTGGGTCACAGAGGCCAGTGTTTTTCCATATCGATTGTTATTTTTACGTGGTGTTAAACATTGCCCTGAACGATAAACCTGTTCTTTTATTACACTCCTAAAATACTAATAATCAACAGCTAAAACAAATATAAATTAAAGAAAATCAACGATTTAAATACTTTTTTTTTAATCTGTTAAAGTAGAATTAAGGAATTGAAAATAATTCCAGAGCACAATTTCCATTTCAATTTAAAGTTATCAGATTGATGGAAATTGGGATAAAACCTTTTTCTTTGAGTCGTTTTTGATGCTTAATTCTTTAGTATGACTGATCCGCAACTCGAAGAACTCCTTGCTGAATTGAATTCAGATCCGGATTCATCCAAATTTATTCTGACTCAACTGGCTGAGGATATTTATTTTGGGAAAGTTTGGTTCAATCTCCCCTGGGAAAATCAAACTGAATACCAAGGTGATAAATACTATTTCATCAACCGGCAGGACTTTGGTTTTGTAGGATCGGTCGAGGCGACCAATTCAGAATTACATGCCTTTTTGTTGCCCGAATTCAGAGGTAAGGGGATTATGAGTTTGTCGTTACGCGAAACAATTTTGCCCCATCTGTTCTGGTATAACCAAACAGACCGGATTCGGATTACGATCGATCAAAATTTTCATGGGACAGGATTCGGAAAAGTGGAGCGATCGGCTTTGATGGCTGGTTTTCAGGATAAAAATACAATTGTTGATAGCTTGTTCGAATATTTTGCCTATAAAAAAGATTATCCTGAATTTAAATTTCAGGCAGCAAAGATCAGATTTTCAGCTGAAAAGGAATTCCAGTTTCTTCACGACCGGATTAATTCAATTCATGCACAACTTCAATACATGAGGGAGCGATATGAACTCATGTTTAATGTAGATGACCAGCAGGTCGTTTCCATCCAGAATACAATCAAAGAGTTTGAAGCCAGGTACGAAAATCTGCTGCGATTACTGCTTTAAAAAGGTTAAAATCCTGGGAAAGGGCTTCGAAAAGCATGTAAGAAACGAAGTAGTTGAGTTAAGCTGCTTTATATCAGCGCTTTGAAGATTTTAAAAGTAGTCCCACCGGGAATAAAATGAATGTTGATAACTATTATATATCAGTTACATACAAAGTGCTTAATTTATATTTGGTAGGTTTTTGGTAGGTCTTTAAAGTACTTTAAACGCATGTTTCTCTGAACCCACCTCTTTTTCACACTTTCAAATTAAGCAAATTTAACTCCGTAAATCTACACGAATTTACGGAGTTTTTCTTTTTCTGCCCGACATCTTGCAAAACTATCGCCGGTTTTTAGCGGATAAGTCTATCGGCTTATTCTACATTAATCGGTGTGCCAGATACCAAAACAAACCTACAGGGCAGTAGTGAAATCAATGAATTATTTTGAAGGTATTAAAACCTTGGACGGGTTGCGCAAGCAGTATCGGAACTTAGCATTTCTGCATCATCCTGATCGTGGAGGAGACACAGAAATCATGAAGGAGATCAACAATCAGTACGAAAAGCTCTCAAAGAAGCTGATCAACAGCAATGAGTTCTTTACTGATGAACGGAAAGAACAAGAACATCATATTTCCGAAGAACTACGGCAAAAGATTGAGAAGATCATATACCTGCCGAACATTGCAATCGAACTTATTGGATCATGGATCTGGATAACCGGAAGCACTTATGCAATTAAGTCGATCTTAAAAGAAGAAGGCTTCATGTTTTCAGCACCAAAGCTCGCCTGGTATTGGCATGTAGGTGAATACACCAAAACTTCCGGGAAGATTCTCTCCATGGAAGAATTACGCAACTATTGGGGATCTGAAAACATTCAGACAAAAGCCACAGCAAATCAACTCAATTAAACATTTCAAGGCGAGCTAGATGCCTAAAACAAATCCCAAAAGCATGGGTGTTATTTATGGATGATTTTAATGACATGAAAATTATTTCAACCTACACTACAAAAGAAGCTGTAGAAGATGGGTTTTTAGTACGAATTGCTGATGGACAATCAAAGGAAGCTGGGATTAAATTTCCAGTTTACATGACTAGGTCAGTCTGGGACAAGTACGTTGAAGTTCCAGAAGGAATGGAAGGAGTACAGGACTTGTCGGGCCGTTTATGGGACGTTCTGTGGATGTTTATGTGGGCTGCTAAATCTAATTCCAGTTCACTAATGATGTTCAAATTTGTCTGTAGATTACCTGACAATGGCGATTGGGAACAGAATGAAAGAATGGAAGGTAACAGACTAATGAGAACAATAACCTTAAAAGCAGTCATTCAAGCACAGGATTTTGACGATCCAACACCTGCTATTTTTATCATGAAACCTGGGGAGGATTAATCATGGATACGATTGAATTGACAATCGAGGAATATCAACGGTTAATGGATTCCATACTTTGGGTTTTAGGTCCATATATGGAAAATGATGAACCTCTAAGTGACCATCCACATCTGTTTGAACTCGGTGAATGCTACAACGAGTTATATCACAAGATGCCGAAGGATCAGCAACACAATTATACTGAACTTATCTTCTTTTAATCAATCAGGATGAAGATTTAGAAGGAACAGGTCACGATGATGAATATTATTCGGGTGCTGATCCGGATTTGTAAAGCGAAGGGCTGAATGGCTCTTTTTTCATTTAAATAAAAAATAGTAGTCAGAAACTGGCGTGGTAGGAGCCATTTTAAAGACCCGAGGCCACGGGCAATACTTATGATTACAACTGAATCAAACGTCTTTAAATTAGCTGAAATCGAGGTAAAATACAGCACCAAGATTAAGGCTGCTGATCGTCCTAAAGTATCAACTTCACACGATGCTGCTGATGCCTTCCGGGAGCTATGGAGCCAGTCAATGGAGCATAAAGAATCGTTTTACGCAATGTACCTGAACCGTAACAATAGAATCCTTGGGATACACAAAGTTGCTGAAGGTGGACTTTCCGGTACTGTAGTTGATATTCGTTGCGTATTTCAGGTCGCGTTAAAAGCAAACGCTTGCAGTGTCATCGTTGCGCATAATCATCCTTCAGGTAACTCAATTCCTTCTGAAGCGGATAAAACTATCACTCGGAAGATTAAGGAAGCCGGGAAGTTCCTGGACATTCCACTTCTTGATCATTTAATCATGCTTCCGGATGAAGGATACACTTCTTTTGCTGATGAAGGATTTATTTGATCAATTCAGACTTATTGTAGCGATCTAATCCAACAAAACAGTTTTGCTATTCAAAATCGAGTAAGTCAATGATTTTTACATCAAGAGCCTGACTTATCTTGTAAAGGGTAGTTATTGTTGGATTAGTTCTTCCAGCTTCTAGTCTGGACATGTTTCCCTTCTCAAAGTTACACATTGCAGCTAAAACCTGTTGAGATATTCCTTTTGATTCTCTCAGAAGCTTTATTCTGCTGCCAATTATTATCTGTAACTCCTCTTTTTTCATCAGTTGTCATTATTGACAACGAAGATTTTCCTTTATATTTGTTTTCAGGTTATCATATATGACAACCGTAATTTTATAAAATCAATCTAACCATTAAAAAAATGACAAACAAAGACTTAATAACCACATTAAAAGCGGGCTATGTCATAATAACCCCAGCAGGACAATCTGCTCAGAATCTAGGTATCCTGCAAGAACTTGCAATTGACCATTTTTCTGGTATGTTGAATCAATCCCATATTGAAGAAGCTCGTGATAAAATGAGCAATGGTGAGATGATTAAGAACTTGCCGGAAATGAGCATCGATGGATTATCAAAAGCATCCCTTTTCTTGGTCGAATTAGCGGTACAAATGAATAATTCAAAATCAGAACGTTACGGGGAAGAAATATATAACCTCATGTTTTCGCCCGATAAATTCAGTCCTGAATTATATCCTAACCTTAATGGGCTTCTTAAAGTGGAAAATAACTTAGGAAAAGTCTTTGGTAAAGGCGGCTTCTTTTCAAAATGGTAATTAAAGTTAAAATAAGACTAAACGTCCTGATATTGATGTTATTACTTCTTTCTAATGCCTCATTTTCTCAGGATAAGATAGGCTTTACTATCCAGAAGGTTTCTATGATGGGTTTCGACGCTAAGGCAATTGGAACCGTCACGTTCAACAAATCATTCACTGAAATGGAGATTAAACAGTATATCATTCCCGTTTATAGCAAAACGCCTAAGGCTCCAAAGTTTGAAACTAAACGGTACAAACTTGATGGAACGAGACTTGACGGTAAGGGCATTAAGGAATTTGAGAATCTGGACATCGTTTTCTGTGGAACAGCTCTATCAGATAAAGAACCGAACTTTTTTATCTCAACCTTTTTGGATAAGGATAGCTGTAGCTTGGTTATTCCTGAGTTTGGTTACGAAGCATCAGGAAAATTGATGCCAAATTAGAATATTTTACTACTTGATTTCAGTTTGATATTCAAATAACTACTTCTTTTCAACAATTAAAATCTATAAAATATGGACTTTAAAACCAATTATCAATTTTACACAAACTATCAGTTAAACACAATTGCGAATGAAATTGCAACTGAACTGGATGAAATTGATGAATCGCAAATGGCAATAATGGGGCGATCTAATGAAGTTGATATAACTCGTGCTAAGCAATTAGTTTCCAAAATGAAGGGTAATCCAACAACTTTTTCGATGGGATTATTTAAAAGGAATCAATCAAAATTAAGAATGATTCAGAGTAGTGTCGGTTTTCATGATGATTCACTACTTCAGTTAGGAGATAAACTGGGTTTAACCGTTTGTGCCATCCTCCAACCTAATGTTTTTCTTGCTCATGCTATGACTGAAGCATCAGGTTTTAAGAATTCTTTGAATAGCCCGGAGGTTATAAGTTCAAAACAATTTCTTTTAGAATCATACAGTATACTTGTAGAACTTAGTCAACTTAATGTAAACCCCGATGTAAAGAATGAGATTGTTGCCTTAAAAGACAAAGTCGTTGAACTTGAAAAGAAATACACAAGTTCTGCTGGTGGATGTTATATCGCAACCTACGTCTACGGTGATTATAATTCTCCAGAGGTTTTAACATTAAGATTGTTTCGGGACAATTTTTTATCGGAATACGCCCTTGGTAGATACTTCATAAAAAAATATTACATCATTTCCCCAAAGTTAATAGCGAAGTATTCTGAAAATGTGCTTTTTAGAAAAGTGTCAAAAATACTTGTTTCATGTTTTGTTAAACTCCTAAATAGATAAAAATGACTACAAAATCTTTAATTATTGTACTTTTTGCCTCACTTTTTACCGTATCATGTAGCAAAGATGATTCGGTATCGGAAAAAGTTGATGTCTATTCTTTTGAATATTCAAGAACTACAAATTCGTTCATAAGTAATGACGTAAGTACATCGCTTATTGGGATACAGACCAAAACCGGAATGGAACAAAGGCTTGATGACTATGGTTATGTTGATGAGCAAAACAGATGTGATATCTTTGTCCAGCCAAGTTCTGATGCTATTGAAATAAATATTGATTTCTTTTCTTATACTCCGTATGATGATCGTCCAAGATTTGTTTATAGCACATTTACAGGAAATATTGATTTGATAAACAACCCAAGCGAACTGCCTCAAAATCTTCCAGTGAATTTGGAATACCAATTCGACTATTCTGACAAATCAATCTGTTATATTTTTTATCCTGTCACGGAATATACCACACCATATATTGAAGATGATGGATACATTTATGATTACAGCCAGTATAATGGGAAGTACAAAATTGGGAAGCCACAATTCTTGCTGCAATTAAGTGAGGTTAAGAAATATGATTACCCATATGGTTCTACGATTTTTAAATATACAGACTTTAAGTTCAGAACAAAGTACTTCGATTATAAGTAGTTGTTAATTAAAACATTAAGCAGCATTCCAATCCGGGGTGCTGTTTTTATTTCTGGTTCCCGGTTCCTTAATCATTTGTAAGCCGCATCTTCAGGGAACTTGTGAACAGAGAACTTAACTACTTAAATTTTTGGTGACTTTGAATTAATGTGCACGATGGGTTTTCCTCCCGATCATTCAGGTTAGTCAGATTATACGATTGCTTTACTGCCTTGCCAATAGTCTGATTTACATTGTCTAATCCATGTTCTTCAACTGCTCTAAGGTAGCTGTGCATTAGATTTCTGTCATTCTGTATCAATAAGAATATCTCATTGGTTATCTTCGTATTGAAAATTCTAATTGCTTCTTCTGTTAATTGCTGTGCTGTCATAATCTAGTTTTTAAGGTGTTATCTATATGGCTTTAATGATATTCAAAAAGTCTTCCAGTTTATACGCCCCATCAACTGTCCTTCGTTCGTAAACCATGAAATAACGGTAATTGTTCCCGGCTTTACCAGCCCACAAACTACCCAGTCGTATCTTTTGTTCAGCATCGAGGTGGTCACCTTTTGTTTCGAGCAGTATGGTTTTACCACTTTTAGTCTGAATGATGAAATCAGGGTAATGATTGACGAATCCATTGATCCTAAAACCCTTTCGTTCAATGTTTCTGGTCCAGAATGCGATGTTGGTCATGTTACCAATCTCATTGATTACACGTTCCTCAAAGCCATTCATACTACCCTCTTTCTCGTAAAGCGATTTGGTAATGTTCTTCGCTGTATCGCCCGGCGTAATGCTCACAGGCAGGGTAAAGGAAGGTTTAATAAATACCTTGTCTGTATCTAAAAAGTCCTTAAACTTCTGTTCTGCAAAGGTTTCTGAAAGCGCCTTGATCTTCAGTTTAATCTTGTCGGTGTAGGAATATTCATTGTTCGCGAATGCTCCAAACTGTTCGTCTTTAAAGTCTTCCAGAATCCGGATAATGTACCGTTTAATTTCTTTATCAGGAATCGGGTACATGTTACCAATAATGCTCATGATCCGGCTGGTAAAGTTACTCACACGACTGTCTTTTCTTGCAGGGTCGAGGATGTAAGCCATAACGCTTTCCTTTACTTCACCATCGAGCTTTACAAAGGTTGGAGTATGCTCTTTTTTGGTTTCGTCCAGATCAACCTTATAAAGTTCGGATGTAATGCTATCGAAAGCAATGTTGGTATCCGCTTTGCTTAATGCAAAACCTTCCAGTAAACTTTCCTTTTCCAACGGCATTTCGTCTTCTCTGGTTCCGAATAAATCATTTGCTGGAACTTTTAAATAGAACTGTGGTAAGGTGATTTTTTCCGCTTGCTCTTTAAATATGGCTTTGATCTCAAATGACTTCACGAGCTTTTGTATTTCGTTTGGTAGTGACAATATGGGATTCGTTTCAATTTCTGCAACCTTCTTCTCAAATTCTTCATTCTGTTGGATAGCTGTTTGCTCAATCTCGGAAACGGTTGAAATTGGTGCGGTGGTTTCTTCAAGCGGTAGAATTCTGGATGTATCAATATCAGAAGTTATATCGTCTTCCGCTTCGCCTGTTTGTGGGGTTGGGAAAAGTGGTAACTGTGGTGTAATATCTGGCTTTTGAGCACCTTCTACCATTACAGGGTCAGCAAGTTTGTAATCCATTTCGCTGAAACCCGCTTTATTCAAGCCCTTAACGATGTTATCAAGCGTATCAAGGAATTTTGCTGATGCTGTTAATACGTAGCTCACATTCAATAAAGGGAAGTTGTGTTTCATCACGTAAGGCTGTCGTAAAACACGCCCCAGAATCTGTTCCACATCCACAGCCGAACTTTTATCCGCTAGTGAAGCCAGGATATATGCAAACGGGCAGTCCCAACCCTCTTTCAAAGCATTCACAGTAATAATATACCTGACAGGACATTCCCGACTCATCAAATCTTCGTTCTTGATTTCATTCAGGTTTGCGGTTTTGATTTTGATCTGGTCTGCAGGAATCTTCAACTCAACCAGCTTTTCTTTCAGCTTCTCAAACGTGGTATTGTCGGCTGCATTTTTGGGTTGAGCCTGAAATAAAACAATTGGTCTGATGTACTTTCCGCCCTTCTTTTCTTCTTCCAGAGCCTGTAATTCCAAACGCCTTTGAAGCTGCAAAGCGGAATTGATCACCTCCGTTTTATCCTGATGATTGTAAACGATTACCGGAAGCTTAACCATGTTTTCACGCTTCAATTCCAGCGCATCAATAAAACTGATGATGTTGCTGTTTTTTCGTGGCGTAGCGGTAAGGTCGAAAATGAAGCACGGATTTACTTCTTTAAGCATTTCAACGCTTAAATCGCTCTCTGCATTGTGGCTTTCGTCAACTACAACCAATGGATTCAGGTATCGGATAACAGCCCCCAATGTGATTTCAGTGCCTTTATCCAAAAGGCTTTCAAACGATTGGAGATTACCATTCTCCTGAAATACTTTCCGGTCTTCTTTATTCTTAGCCCTTAAGCTATCGAAGCTGAAGACCATGATGTTGAGCTGTTCTTTTACCGATGTAGCGTTAAAACCACTTCCTTGCAACAACGTGGCTTTATCGAAGACCTCCACTCTGTTTCCAAAGTGAGCATTGATCTTTTGACGGTATGGGTGCGATGGGTCTTTCAGGTTTTTGATGGTTTGGTCGAGTATGGTAATCGATGGTACCAACCAGACAACGGCTTTCGGACGATCGTAATCAAACGCATCGAAAATGGGCTTTAAGGCATTGCAGGCTATAAACGTTTTACCACCCGCAGTTGGAACTTTGATGCAGATATGAGGCACACGAGGCACATTGTTTTTGTAAGGCTCAATGGCTGCTCCTGATGCCGGGTAAAGCGGTGTATTCGGATGGTTCGTCCAAAAATTATAAAATGCTGTTCGTACATCCTTACTCTCCTGAATATGATCCAAAAAGAGTGTAAGATCGCTTATAACTTGCTGTTGGTATGGTTTTAATTCCATTGGTTAAAATCTTGTAATGTCGCGTGGTATTTTCTTGAACGTAATATGGTGCTTCTGCATGAATGATTTGGTAAGCAGACAGTTATCAGCAAAAACAACGTATTGCTCCGCTTTGGTCTTTAATTGAGCCAGATAATCATGGTTCAACGTAGTGATTGCGCTACTTTCGTAAAAGAAATAGTACGCCGTATCGTTGTGTTTTCCCAGAAACGAAGCATGTTCCATGACTTCGGCACCCTCTGAAATTACTGTTGTGAGGTTGGTTTTCGTTTCGGTGTACCAAATGTAAGACCTGATCTTTTCGATGCCCACAGATTCATTCATGCTCCCATCTTCCTGAAAAAGAGCTTGTCCCAACTCGTAATAATCGAAGCTACCGTCTGTATCTTCCTTGTCTGCATAACCATTTATTACTCGTTTTACCCGTTCGGCTGTAATTGTTTCCGCATAATCTTCCATCTCAATTAGAATAAACTTTCGATTACCTCCATCTTGTTTATTTAAATTGAGGACAGCATGAGCAGTGGTTCCACTTCCAGCGAAACTGTCAAGCACAATTGAATTTATATTTGTAGCCTGATGGAGTATGAAATGGATAAAATCTACTGATTTGGGAGTTTGAAATGACTTGGCTTCAAAGATTTTTTTTAACTGTAAGGTCCCTGCTTCACTTGAAAATTCAGTTCCAAGCCAAAATGACTTTGGCTTTATTGTTTTGTTTTCACCATCTTTAGAAAGATAGTCCTTTTGAAAAACATCAAATTCGTTTCTCCTTCTAACTTTTCTAACTTCAATTTCATCCTTTCTTGAAATCAACGTTTCTTTACCCCATCTCCAAGTTCCGTTTTCTCCGTTTGAGAGTTTTGGGAGTATCTCAACGAGATCATCAGCCTTATCAAGGAAAATTAAATCATCTTTCTCATTGTAATAAATTGGATAACAAAGGTTTGGTCTATCAACTTCTCTTGCGTTACTACCTCGTTTCCTTAATCCCAGTAATCGGTATTTGCCCTTATCGTCATGTTCTTTATATTCATCTTGATACTCTTCAGGAACAGGAACGCCGTTAGTTACAAATTTTCCTTTTTGGAAAATAATTAAACTTTCGTGAGCAGTCGCAATATATTTATCGTCACTTCTGCCTTTAAGATTGTTTACCACTGCAACATTTGCAATGAAGTTTGATGCACCAAAAATTTCATCACAAATCAATTTCAGATTTGCTTCTTCATTTTTGTCAATTGAAATAAAAATTGCTCCATCCTCTGAAAGCAGTCTGTTTAAAAGCATTAAGCGTGGATACATCATACAGAGCCATTTGTCATGGCGCGTAAGGTCTTCAGCTTCTTTACCAACTACCAGTCCAAGCCATTTCTTTATTTTGGGGTCATTTACATTGTCGTTATAAGCCCAGCCTTCGTTCCCTGTGTTGTATGGAGGATCAATATAGATGCACTTTATACGCCCTTCATATTCAGGTAAAAGCGATTTAAGAGCTTCCAAATTGTCACCGTGAATGATTTTGTTTCCGCTTTGGGTTTCATTTTCAGTTTGTGTACCGTTATCGAAGCCGTATGAGTGATCTAAAACCTTAAACGGAACGTCCAAGTGGTGATTGATGACTTTATCCTTTCCAATCCAGTGAAGTGTGGGCATAGTTGAGATTAATGTTCAAATTAATTCCAAATATACAATTATCATATCGTAAACCTGCAAGATTCTTTTTCGTTGAAAGTATATTTTTATTGATTTGTAAGGTTCCCAGTTCCCACGTTCCCCAGATTCCCCACCTTTCTCTATTCAAGAAACCGGGAACTTAACCGGAGTTTGTGAGCGTTTCCGAGTGGGTGTGCGTGAAGGTTATTTTTTGCTTGATGCAATGTGTAAAAATGATCGCGTTAGTTCATATAGTAACTCGTCCCAAGTGTTGGAATCGAAGTCGCTACTTTCATTGAAATCTCTTGTTTTGTGGTGAAGCTGAATATTAATTTGGTGAAATTTTCAGTATGTACATAAGACAGCCCGGCACATATACTTTACCCCCGGTATGTTTTCTGTGGGGAAAGTCGATTTTAAAGTGGTCACCGGCAGTACCCCTGAAGAATATTTTTGAATCGATTTGGGTTGAATCTGTCAGTTAATTCGGTGACACATTACATGAATTATTTATTATATCAATATAATGCTCAGATAATCAGTGATTAATTTCGATTCGGAGTGCATCTCACCAGTCAATTTGCTTATATGAATGTTGACTTATGAGCTGCACTCTTCTTATGTTTATTTGGGACAAATTTTATTTCTATGTACTGTTATATGCTTGAGATTTAGATTTTTGATATAGTCTTTAAGACTATGATTAAATCCAATTAATTTTAGTTTTCCGGACGACCTTTGTTTTTGAAGACTAAATTTGTAGAATCCTTCCATCAGTGTTTCTGAGTTTCCAATTATCGGCATACTTTCGTTGATTACTTTCCTCCATTTATCCGCACTTTTCAGCTTTCCAATTTCTGGATTGATAAGCTTTACCACTTTTTTAATGATTGGATTGGTTTTCTTATATGTATGAAAATACTCAATCGCTTCAGCTATGTCCCTTGCAGTATTGTTGCTAAGTGCCATATATTCCTCAAGTACTTTTTCACTTTTACGACTCTGCTTGTAAAGGTGAGCCGCTGAAAAAAGCCGTTTTGGTGAAATCTGAGCCGTTTTCATTGTTTTCATTAGATTCGTCATTCTTATGCTTTCTCCCGGGTAAATTAGCCTCATTATTCCCCCAAAGGTCTTTTCGATGGCATATTCCATGCTTGGTTCAGAGAAGTCAAAGTTCATTTTATTGAAGAGCAGTAGAATTACATCCAACTTATCTTTAATCGAATCGATTAATTTTTCCAACGCCTCCATTCTCGCTTTTGCATGTGACTGAGCGGAGGTGATAACTTTCCCCGCGATGGGTTCTGCTGCTTCAAAATCAATGTCATCGAATAAATCCTGAACAGCGCCAATTAACCTTTTCCCGCTCAGATCTTGCAGTTTCTCAAAGATTGAGTTCGCAATTTTGCATTTATTGGGAAGTAGCTCTCTTCCATTTTCGTATATAATGTCAGTCATCAGCGGGATAAGTTTCCTGATTTCTTTTGCAAACTTTCCCGGTGCTGAATCGATGAATAGCTTGATCAAATTTATTCGCTCCTGAATCTCATCAACACCAAGTGCATCATATTGAATGCTCTGTGGGGTGTGGAAGTATTCGAATTCACCTGCATAGTTTCTGCAACGACCCAGGTATTGAGTAAATCCGAACGGATCAAACTCCCCAAGCAGATAGACGCGAGCCACATCGTCATTCAGAATGTTTATTCCCGCTTGAACAACGCTGTTCAGAATAAAGACATCGGTTCCCGGAGGTAACTCATCGTTTTTCATCAGATAGTTCCACGCTGCTTTTTCGGTTGTCTTTTTAGTATCGGCATTCAAACAGCAAACCGTTTTTGGATTTCTTTCTTCTATAAGCTCCTTCAGCAGATATTGGGCTTTTTTGGATTCAACAAATACCACCACAAGTTTATCGTTACTGTCACCGATTATCTCAGCAAGTGTTCGAATTGCGCCTTTGTCAACCTCAGTATACCTTACGACCGGATGTTTCTCTGTTTTGAACTTTACTTCGATGAATTTCTCAATGCCGAAAAGTAATTTGTTTACCCAGGCATCAGGAGTCGCGCTTAGTCCAATAATTGGATATCCACTTCGCAATATTGAATCTACTGAGTTCGAGTGATTTTCTCGGGGCGAGGTTAAAAAGGTGTGCGTTTCGTCTGAGATCACAATCGTATTTTCCTTTGTAAATCCAAGTGAATTGATGAGCACGCTTGCCGAGTCAATTGTTGTCAGGAAAACATTGTCCTTGAAGCCAGTCTGTTCGCCTGAGTTGTTTTTGATAATTGATTTGAGGGTTGATCCATTTACAACCACGGAAGGAATACCATTGGTGGTTAATTTCGTTCTGACCTGCTCTGTTATTGAAATCTGTGGGAACATCATTATAAACTGCTTGTCCGGGTATTGCTTAATCAGGTCAAGCATTAAAGTGGTTTTTCCTGAGCCAACGGGGGCCTTTATGTGAATTTTATCGCAGTCTTCAATGATTTGGGTGAGGATTTTCAGAATTTCTTCTTTCTTTTCTCCAAGGTATTTATTGACTTTTATTTTCTTTTCCATCGTTGTTCACGTTCTGGATTGTTACTTCGATCTTCTTGATCGTTTTGTCCTTGATTAGGTATTTAATCGCTCTACCTGAGCATCTTAATACCTTTCGTACATCTTTTAAAGTGCGTACGGTTGCACCATTGGGCAACAAATACTGTTTTCCCATTTTACAATTTTTGTGTTTTTACTTCATCGCTTTCGTTTACGATGTTTGTCGTTTCAGTAAACCAATCAACCAAGTTCCGGAAGGCCTGAGACTGAGTTTTTCCTGGTAGCATTTTACAGGACCGAATCCAAGCTGACTTTGTTTCTGGAGTCACTCTGATGTGGATTCGTAAAGTTTTTTTCATCATGTCAATGAACGTTTTGTAAATCACTGCTCAAATTATTTTGTATTTCAAATGGTCGAGCTTTGTCCTTGAGATTATAGTTTAAACATTTTAAAAATGGGTGCCAATTTCAAATATTTATTTAATGGATGAATTCATAGTTACTATGTGTTTTATTTACAGCGCATTAATTATATGATTTGTTGATTTGTGTTTCAAGTCGAGGTCAGCTTCATCCGAACTCAAAGCTATTTTCCCGCGCCGGAATGTTCAAGGGTGTATAAACCGGATGTATTGTTCATTTTTGGTATCCGGCCCTTGCAAATTCCTACGCTGGTAAAAGCCGGGTTGTTTATCGGATGGAAGCTGTTGGTGTATTCAGCGATTTGGTCGGTGTATTTCGAATTATGGTAGAGCATTGATCAGCAAGGGAATAATGCCAGTACAATGGGTTTAGAAATACAAAAGTACAATTTCGAAGGAGAAGACTTCTCCACAATGGTGTCATTTGATAACGACTTCTTCATTAATGCAACTGAAATTTATCAGGCAGCAGGTAAGCCACAAAGTACTTTCGATAGTGTTAAGAATCGAACATTGATTCCACGAGCGCAAAAGTTGATTGATATGGATGCAATAGCTAAACCGCAAAATGAGGTTTTGGATGTAGAGGCACCTCTATCGATAGGTGACTTGATTATTTCTCGTAAGGGTGGTAAAGAGGGGGAAGCTGGTACATGGATCCACCCTAAACTTCGAATGGTTTTCACACTTTGGATAAGTGAAGTCAATAATTAACGACATGCATCCAGACTGTTGCCGATTCAGACCATTTAGGCGGTTGGATCTATGTTGCATTGTCGATTGAGACTTTTCCACCAACCTTAAGTTCAAGTGAAATACTGAATCGGTTAAGAGCGTGCGCACGTTCAATTTTGATTGTAATTTCTTCTTACTTCTACTATGTGATGTTTAGAAAGTCACTTTGTACTATTCTGGGGCAACTTCTTAACTTTCGTTTTTATGGGATATCGAAAACCCATAAAAACGGTTTGGGCGATCCGCTTCGTTGGTAGACCGATCTACTGGTTCATAATAACTTTTCTAAAACACAAACTCCAAGGGTGTCTCAGAAAAGCGTATTATGCCCAGTATCTCCCTGACTTTGGTCATTTTAGCTTTTTTCAACAATTTCCTCCTTCTTTTTTCTGACTCTTTTTGGTTTTGGTGGCTTGGGTGGTTTGAAGAAATCGAGGTCTTTTAGCTCAATCAAGGCATTCAATTCTTTTAACCTGACATAAGTTTCAAATGTATCCAGCTGTTTATGACCTGTGATCTTCATGATTACATAGGGCGATACACCTTTCAAAACAAGGTTCGTTGCCAGGCTACGGCGTGCTGTGTGTGTGGTAACCAGTTTGTGTTTTTTAAACTTTTCAAAAACCTTTTCGTCTCCCTGACTGGTTCTTATCTCGACTACTTCATTTATTTTCGCTTCAGCAGCAACAAGTTTGATGTAATCGTTCATCTTCTGATTCGATGGTTTTTCTGGTAAGGTTCCATTGTATTTATCCAGGATCTTCTGAACGTAATGATGAATTGGAACATGGCTCAATTCGCTTGTTTTTTGTGATCGCAGACTCAATACTCCATTTTTTATTGCAGATGCTGACACTCGATCCCAATCTGCAAACCGCAGACCAGTAAACGCACCTACAATAAAATAATCCCGGGCTTTATCCAAATGGCCTGTTAATTCGACGTTGAATATTGATTCCAGTTCTTTAAGAGTTAAATATATGGAATCCGTTTGTTCCCTGTGGCGTTCAAATCGTTTATAGTCTTCGTTCGTATGTAGTTTATCAACCTCATGACTTCTCTTCATAATTACCTTTACATGTTTCCAAACGTTGCTGACGGAATTTATGGATAGTTTTTTCTTTTTCAGATGTTTATTGAATTCGTTGTAGAACTTCATATCGATAGACTGAAAGGACGGTTTTCTCTTTCCGAAGAATTCCTTCAGCATATTTAAACTGGTTTGATAAAATTTATAGTTCTTATTTTGTGCTGCTTTGAGCTCTTCAACGTAATTTTCGAAGTATTTCAGGAAATCGATTACTACCACTTGCCCAAAGCTGTATACTATTTTTGCTTTTTCTGCAAACAGTTTTTTAATGTCTTCGGGTGATGTGGTTTGTATCCTCCCGCATTCTGCAATTGCATCTTCCAGCAAACCAGCTAGTCTGTTCAGTTCATTGGTAGCGTTCTTACCTTTCCATACACTTTTTTTATCTTTTGGTCTTCGGGTAACTTTATCCCAACCATTTTCTTCAACCTTAATTTTTGTGGAGATCTTCAAGGGATTATCCCCGAAGCCTTGGTGACAATACATGTAAATGTACCCGTTTGGTTCTCTGATCAGTGAAATCATTTTTCTTTTTTCCCTTAAAGATAATCTGATTCACCTAATGCGTGATAAATTAGCCCGATTACTTATCAACAATTTGGTAGGTTTTTGGTAGGTTTTTAACTGTATTTGAGGGGTAGTTTAATGTATTATTGTTAAAAACAAAAATCGCAACCATCTGAATTAGAACTGATTGCGATTGATTTTGTGAGGTGTGAAAGTAGTCCCACCGGGAATCGAACCCGGATCTACAGTTTAGGAAACTGCTATTCTATCCGTTGAACTATGGAACCAGAGTACATAATTTTGTATCTGCTTTTTTAAAGGTGCTGCAAAAATATGCAAAT
>JBASYJ010000107.1:0-4942 GCA_049277435.1 Prolixibacteraceae bacterium | reverse complement strand
CGGGTCATCTGGAAAATCCGGGTGTTGGGATTGCGTTTTTCGAACTGCTCGGTCACCACTTTGTCCCAGGTCAGGCCATAAACATTGTGAATCTCGTTGTGCATACCCAAATGGTGTTTCATAAAGAGCCGGTCGGCGCTTTCTTCGTTGCTCCAGGCAGGTTCGCCCATGTCGGTCCAGAAGCCGCGAACACCGTCGTCGATCACTTTTTGCTGGTACTTTCCCCACCAGTCGGCTACTTCAGGTTTGGTAAAATCTACCACACCACAATTGCCGCCCCAGGGCCAGGGCATATCGTAGGATTTTTCGGTACGGGCATCTTTGGCAAAGTATCCCAGCGAATCGGCTTCCTGCCATTGGATTTTCGCGTTTAAAGTATTTGCTGAATGCCAGTCGGACGAATTGCCTTTTGAAACCACCGGATCCTGCGAAACGATTACTTTAAAACCCATGTCAGCCAGATCGGACACCATTGCCTTTGGATTTTGATAAGCCGCGGGATTCCATTTAAAATCCTGAAGATGTTCTGTCCAGCCAATATCCTGATAAATAATGTCGCAGGGAATTTGGCGATCGCGATAGCCTTTGGCGATTTCGCGGGTCAGCTTTTCGTTGGTGAGCATCCCGCGACATTGAGCGAAACCCAATGCCCAGGCCGGTGGCATGATTGGTTTCCCGGTTAGTTCCATGTACCGGCCAATGATTTGCTTATACGTCGGGCCAAAAATGAAATAATAGATCATCTCACCTCCGGGGGCTGAAAAAGAGTAGTAATTTTTGTCTTCCGTACCAAAGTCAAATTCGGTTTTAAACGTATTGTCGAAGAATATTCCATATCCGGCGCTACTCATGAAAAACGGAATGCTTTTGTACAGCGGATCTTCATTCACCTCGTAGCAAGGTTTGTCGCTGTTCCACATTTTAAACCGGCTGCCTACCCTGTTGATTGTCCCGTTTTTTTCTCCCAGCCCATAAATTCGTTCACCCTGACGCAAAGTTTTATAACTTCTCATTTCTACTGAATCCTTTTCGAACCCGCGATTCTGGAAGTCTTCCATCAACAACTTCTGGTATTTGTCGAAAATACGAACCTGAAACGGCGATTTGTTGATTCGGACAATCAGGTCGCCGGTATAAATTTCGTAGCTCTGCGGCTGCTCCGAAATGTTCAATTTATCGGATGGATTTCCTTCTTTAATCACGGCAAACGATTCATTGTTTCGCTTGAAATTATCCTGATCGTACCAGATTTTCAGGATACCTGAACTGACTTGTTCCAATTGAACTTTAATTTGGTTTTCGCAGGTAAATATAGCTTTGTTGCCCTGTACTTCATAAGAAAGGCAGTTGCCTGAAGTTACAGGTTGGTACACAGCTCCCCGAGCAAAAAGTGATCCGGCTAACAAGACCAGTCCTGCCAGCAAAATTTTTATTTGTTTCATAAATAAGCAATTACTTGTTAAATTTTTAATATTCCACCACCAGCATATCCCAGTATTTCAGTTCCGGAAGCACAAAACTGACTTTATTCCCGGTTTGCACAAAGTTCAGTGAGCGCGATGCTCCGCCAATGACATCGGGAGAAGCCATCCATATCTTCTTAACGGCTGCATCGCTGGTTAAAATGAGTTTGGCATCTTTTATCAGGACTGGTTCAGTCTGTATGCCCGCATTGTCGCGCCATTTCTGGGTAGCAGAATTTGTGAAATTGATCAGGTGAATGACCTGAGTGTTTTCTACCTTTTTTCCGAAAGTTGCCACCATTCCCTGAGAAGATGGCCAGGTGCCGATCAGCATTTTATTGTCTGAAGAAGTAAGTGTTACCTGGTTAAAAGTTCCTCCATTCCGGAGTAAATTCTGGTAAGCCACCAGAAAATCGTAGTAATTAACCAAAGTGCTTTTGAGATCATCCTTCATGCTTAGATTACTATTCGGGAAATACTCTTTCCCCAGCATGTGTTCGCCTAATTCCAGGTGCGCTCCGCCAAAGGCGAAAATGACCGCATTGGTCATCAACACGGAAGGCGTATTAAAAAAGCCCTTGTTATTGGCCAGGTCGTAATTCATATAGGCTGCCAATACCGAATTCTTCGTATTGTTGCTGTAAGTATTATTCTGCTGAATGAGGTTTGCAAGGTCGCTGAAGCTGTCGAACGGGCTCCAGACTTCAGTATAAAGAAAGCCGGCAGAAGATTCTGCAATACCTTTCTGACCATACTGAGCCACGGCATTCATCACGATATCCTTCAGTGGTTCGTCGGCTTTTACCGCATCTATAAACGATCTGTAGGTCAAAGAAAGATTCAGAAACGTACCGTCGTATTTGTACCGGGCACCCCTGTCGCCCAACTGATCGATATGAAAACCATCGAAATCCAAAAACTGGTATACCTTTCTGTTTTCAATTTCAAGGTACTGCTGCCAGGCCGGATTCGAAGGATCGAGCAAATAGATATTGCTCAGAAACGGGGCAGAAAGCGGATGGAAATCGCGGTTAGCGTGTGTATTATCCGTATAAACATACCATTCTTTCTGAACCCCGTCGGCTTCAGCATTGTCCCACGCCCCATAAATTAAATTGTAGAACATGGCTTTCATATTGTAGTTGTGGGCTGAAGCAATATATTTCTGAACCGTACTAAAATAAATATCCCTGTTAATAATGTCTTTCCAGGCACTCGCAGGAGTTGTACCTATTAAAGGCAGCGGTTTATGGTGCTTGTTGTGCCAATCGTAAAACTGTAGACCGTTGATGTGGTAGCGGTTCAGATTGCTGATCACGCCATTTATTTCCGTATCGCTTAACTGGGGGAATTTGGATAAGAACCCATATCTCGGAAATTTTTTCCAATCTGAAGAGACATCAATTCCAATGGTTGAATAAATCGTTTCTGTGCCATTGGATGTAGAATAAACTTCAGCAATATAACCACGGTAGTCGGTTGCCGGAGTTTCCCATTTCCAGCCTGGGCCAGTTACTTCAGCCTCTGAAATTACCGAGTTTAAATATTTGTACCTTACTTTAGTTGCTGCCGGAAGAGCTGCATTATCAATCGTAAATGTAACCTCACCATCAGGATTGTAAGCAGCTTTATCTGTCGATATTGTTATGTTGCTGTATGATGGTGTAGCAGGATTGGCCGGAATATCCGGTGGTGTAATGTTTGAATCATCTTTTTTATTACACCCAAAACATGCAATTACCACCAATACGATTAATATCCTTCTCAGCCTCATCTCTCAAAAATTAAACGATTGAATTCTCCTGAATCTGGTAAAATCAGGAGGTTGTCTCAAAACCCGAAGACCAAGTCATCCTGAACTTGTTTCAGGATCCAACCGCATCGGATGTCAGACTCCGAAATAAATTCGGGGTGACGCGTTTCGCGATGTTGAATAATTTTGAGACAACCACCTTAATTCTTTATCCTTATTGCTTTTGAACACTTAATGAAAGCGTCTCAACATTAGCATTGATCACATAGTTCCCATCCGAAGAAATCGTCCATTTGTTATCATCGGAGGCACCCCCAATATGCAGGTACATGTGCGTGTCATCTGTTCTCATATACATATTCTGGCCCCAACTGCTATCGCGGTTTACCGGGAATTTGAACTCACCTGCTACCATTGGTCCGGTATAGTTAAAGATACATCCATCTGTAGCATCTTCTGTCATTTCAACAGCCTTGTCGATGCTCCAGCCAATCGGCGTTGCACTGCCTACCATGTACAGTTTCAGGCGATTGATCGAAATTGTATTATCAAGCAGATTTAATGTAATCGTGTAATAGCCTTTTTTAGCGATCGACCATTTGTCATCACCCGAGCTACCGCCCTTGTGCAGGTACATGTGGGTATCGTCTGTTTTCATAAACATATCCTGACCCCAATCACTATTGCGGTTCACCGGAAATTTAAATTCACCGGCCAGCATTACTCCTGAATAAGTGAACTCATACGGATTATCAGCATTTTGTACCAACGGCGTGGCATTCGAAATGTCCCAACCATTTGGAGCGGCACTTCCCACCATATAAATCGTGCTGTAAGCAGGCAAATCCATTTTTTTGATAGATATGGTTAAATCAAGTAAACTGACAGTTATCTTATAAACGGCTGTTTCATTAATCGTAAACTTGTTGTCAGGTTGGCTTTCCAAAGTGCGGTAAACAATTTGCATATCATCAGTGCCTTTCTGATACGAAGGCAATAATTGACCTTGGATAGTTATAAATTGGAGATCCCCATTGGTCAAAGTCCCTTGATAAACAAAAACAGTAGGATCACTTTGTGGGGTCAATGGCAATGCTTTTCCGGTATCCGAACCATTTGGAGAAGCGCTTCCGGTCAAATATAAGGTTTTACTAACCGGCTGATAAGGAGTAACTGAAAAACTATATTCGGCTGATATATCTTTTGTTTCCGGAGTGTTGTAAATGGTTGCAACAACCCGTGCATCAAGTTGGGCTACTGTAGTGGGCGCTAATCCAAAGGTATTCAGAAGCAAATTATTTAGTTCTTCAACGGTCAGGCTTTTTGCATACACCCCTTTGCCCATATCGAAACTTACCGGATTAGCAAAACTGTTTCCTTTTTTATCAATCTGCAAAACATAGGAAATAGAAGCTCCGGTACCTTGATTTGTTCCGGTAGTCCAGGAAAAATCGATGCCATTGGTTGCAGCTTCTTTCTGGGTTAAAACAATATTGCTTTTTGTTGCTGAAAGAGCCAGCGGTCCGGCAGGTGCAATTTTAAATTCATCATACTGTTCGCAGGATGTTAACAGCACAAGTAAGGCAGCTATCAATCCAATTTTGGAGTATAATTGTCTGGCATTTTTCATGAAAATGCGCTTTATATTTTGATTCTTCATTTTACTTTGTTTTAATTGGCGTTTAATCAGGAATTAATAACCGGTATTTTGTGTCAGGTTCGGATT